>CAUWMI010000107.1:0-8463 GCA_963559755.1 uncultured Slackia sp.
CATGGTTATTGTTATTCCTCCACTGGCAAATCCCCGAATTTAGTGATTATGTTCAGGAATTCTTGACGTTCGGCGACTGTGTTGTAGTAGTACACGGTGCCTTTGCTGGCGCTGGACGTATCAATCAAATCCGGATCCTGTGGAATTACCAGTTTTGCAGCCGCCGCATTGACCGGGGCTACAAAATTTGTTTTTTGGGGTTGAAGCATGTAAATCAACATTGCTGGGCGTGTAGCGTACTGGTAGTAGTCAAGTTCATTACCGCTCTTATAGTTGATTGGACAATTCCCGAGATCCTTTACATATAATTCCACATGATTTACGCTGCCTAAACGACGACTTGTTCCAGACACTACAAAGGTTTTTTGATCCGGATCTTTCAATGTACATTCGCGTTTTGTCATATTCCATGTGAATCTACTCTGCAGCGGGGAAATATCTCCGTCACCGCCTGTAATGAATACCACATCCCAATATGGGTAATTATTCAATGTCTGATCAAGAGAATCTGGAATTTCCTGTGGTGCCTGCGTTTCTACGTAACGCTCTGCCAACGAGAAGGGGAGCCTGCGTTCATCCGCACCGTATGTGGCGAAATAGTCTCCAAAGAATAGATCTTTATAACCTGCTCTGAACGAGGTGAGGAATTCCTGTATCAGCTTCGCCTCAATGCGTTCGTAGCAGACGCCGACAGTTTTCTTGGCTCCATTGATTTCCTTATATGATGTAGATACATCAAGCTTATTGATTAATGTTTGAAGGGCGTTATCATTCTTTCGTAACACATGGGGGTCGTAGGACAATATCGTGGATTCAACGCGTCTGCCGACCATACTAAGATTGAATACGTCATGGTCATGTTCTACAGCGGCTCTCATCTTTGTCGGATTGGTAATTCGCACACCTTTACATGGATTCTTCTGGATTGCTAAACCGAAATCTTTCGGTGTCATTCCATTTGTCTTCATGATTCTAATGGATTTCTTTAACTCGATGAGTACTGTTGAAGCGTATTGAAAATCGTCAATTGCTTGGGGAAGTAACCAAATGCGGGTTAAGATATCGTACCCATCTCGGTACCCGAACCATCTACCCATCTGCAACAGTGTGTCAGCAGCACTGGTATTACGGTAGAAAAAACTAACAGTAAGTCCTTCCAAAGTCATTCCGCGAGATAGTTTGTCTCCGCCGACGTAAATGGTGCATTCCGACTGATCTTCTTCTGAAGC
Organism: uncultured Slackia sp.; assembly: GCA_963559755.1. Lineage (GTDB taxonomy): Bacteria > Actinomycetota > Coriobacteriia > Coriobacteriales > Eggerthellaceae > Slackia. Next base: position 1,230 of record CAUWMI010000107.1, read on the forward strand.
ATTGTGCAGCTCATTCCAAGTTTCTGCCTCGCTAGTTGCATTTGTTAGCCGAACTACTGTGTTCGGGAGGTATCGTCCCAGCTTGTTGAGTACGTTAGACCAATTTGAGTCTAATACTCCATGGTATTCTTTTTCATATACCTCATGCAGTTCTCTAATGATTGGGTCGGACGCATCCTCTCTGTGCATCTGTACTGCGTTACGCAGATTGGTAAGATGTTCATGAATCTGATCGGCGACCATGCGCTGTATGGGTGTGTACCTTGATACATGCACCAACATGGATTGATGACGCACATCTCCGGCATCGGCAATCGCGCATGCAACTGCAAACGTGTTTATTGCGTATCTGATTTGTCGATTCAAAGGTCCCCTGAGTGGGACATCTTTCTTCTGTTTCAGCCCCAGCCATGTAGAGAGATCGTCTTCATCGATTTCCTTGATGTGCGGATTGTTGTTTTTGGGTTCGTCAAGGTTCCCAAATAACTTGTCGACACCGATGTAATTGCTTGGTGAATGTGTCACATAGATAAAGTCTTCGGGGAACAGATCACTTTCATTCTGATCATCGATGAAAATGTTTGCGAATGGTGTGGCTGTGACGGCAACGTATGCTGTGCGACTACTAAGTGAGAACAGTTCTCTAATTAGTTTGTTGATTGTTGTAGGGGAGTCACTGTTCTTATTAGTGTTAACAGATGCATAGTCACACTCGTCATCGATGAGTAATACTGGTACTGTGCGATCAAATTCTTCGTCCGAAAGCCACTCGATGAATGATTTGAGTACTCGTGAGTTCTTCTTAATGACAGCGACTGACGGACTTTGCATCCAACTAGGGCGCGAAATACGGTTCAGGCTTTTCTTTCGGAAGTCGAGAAAATCCATGGACGAGCTCGTAAGCCCTGTTGCGTGGACTTCGTGCGCAAAGTATCTTCCGATGCCTGTAGTGAGTCGTTTCCCGGTTCCTGAATCCTCGGAGTAGCCAAAGAAATCTGTGTCTATGCGCTTCTGCGTCTGTTGACGAAGATCTTCATTGTCGGAAGTCAGTACTACGAAAAGTTTGTAGCCATAGTCTGCGGCTTTGTTCATCAAAGACATATATGTTTGAGTTTTTCCTGACTGCACGTCGCCAAGAATCAATCCTTTACGTTGACGCGGCTCTTTGGTTTTTCTTGGGTCTGAGATAAGGCTCAGAACTTCGTCTGCGGTCTGGTTGAGCTGATAAATCACGTTTTGGGGACGATGGAGCTTATTGGACAGATATTCCGTGTAGGCATTCCATCGGATATCGCGACTAACATGTGTTTCGCGTGCGTCGTGAAGCCATTTGACCCATGGTACGTTACTTTCAATACTTTCTCCAGGATCGATAAAAATATTGGCTTCGTGGCGTAACCTTCGCAGTAGTTCATCGAATTTCGGGTTTGACTCATCGCAACTACATGCAATTGCGAGCTTTTGCATGCGTTCAATGAGCTCAGTCTCCGTTTGAACTGGCTTCGTATGCAGCGAAGCTCTCACCGTTGATGAGAGCATATCCCATTCATCATTCATTGGTGACCTCTTTCAACACTTCGACTATGTCCTTGCATAAGCTGAACGGCTCTTTTTTCTTGATATATTCGATGAACTCGTTAGCGTTAGCATACTGGTTGGCGAACATCATCCAATACATGCGAGCGACAGGAAAAATCTGTTCTTTCGTGTACTGAGGCTCAGCCGTCTTCTCGTCTTGTGTATATCTCGCTTGTATGTCTTCTACTGGGATGGCCGTAGATAATGCTTGTTTGAGAAAATTGAACTGACGAAGCTGGCCGTCATCTAACGATTCAAGAAATGCTGATACAAGCGGATTTGAATCATTGATTTCGTATCGATGTATTCCGCCACGATCTTCTATGATTTCCCATAAACGAGATTCGGGGTCATTGCTCGTGCGTCGTCCTCTGAATCGCTGAATGTCTGAACTTGGCTTCGCAAGTAGAGTGACATATTGTTTCATGGCCTCTCGGACGATTTTGGGAGGAGTTGCGATTGATTTTTTGATATCAAGTGTCCACTCGGCATCCATTGTGTTTGGAATGTCTACTTGTACTCTGCAAAGTTTTGTGGATTCCTTACGTGGTCGGAGCCGGTACCAGCTTCCCCAAGTGATGAGTCGGTATGCTCTGTAAATGTAAAATCCCTGCGTCTCGAATAAATTTCTGCCCCTTTCGGTCAATCCAAGTAGATTCTTGTCGTTTTTGGTGAGTTTATTTTGGAAAGGCAGCGTATATCCTATGATGGATACATCGATGCCGGGAAGTCTCTGCGTGGGCGTTCTCACTACGTTATTATCTTTAGATGTAAGGAGAAAAGGGTCTCGGGTCGGCACGGGATTGCCGTTGATGCTGATTGTGATAGGCGATACGTCGTCAGTAGGATATGGGTGGAGAAATCGGTGAAACACTAGTCCAAGATAGTCGGCGACATCGTGCATTGCAGAGTCAAGATCGCGGATGCTTGAACCGGAAACATTGGACAACCTGTCGAGATTGCGCCAGAGTACACATGTTCCATGTTGAACTGGCATGTTGTCTGATACGGCCTGCGATATGCCTGAATCGGTTTCATCATTATTCAAACTTTGAAGAGACCACTGTCTTGATGTTGCTATTGTGTCGAGATCCCACAGGAGATTGATTCTTTTCCCTTGTTGTTTCGAAGAAAGGAGTAAAGATCGAGCTTGCGAAAGAGACGCTGTTTTTAAGCCAAGACCGAAACGTCCTAGATCTTTATACGTCCTTTGTTCTGTGGGATTATTACCTCCGAGCTGCATGGCACGTATGGCGGTTTCTTGATCCATGCCATTGCCATCATCAATAATGGCGATATAGGGTTCTTCCCCTGCATTGGAAAAAAGAATGGTTATATGTTTTGCGTTAGCGGCAATCGAATTATCGACGATGTCTGCAATGGCTGTACTAAGGTCGTATCCAACTGATCGCATTGATTCCATGAGACAGGGGTCCGGTGTACAAATTACAGTATCCATGCCTTCTCCCTCGATGGCGCTATAGCTATTTACAAATTAGCATACCTCTTGAGAAGCCGATTCGAAGCATAAGGCTATTGCTTGGTGATTCGGACTTTCTTCCATACGTGCTGTAGGTGGTCAAAGTAATCTTCTGCAGGGGCGTGAAGGCACTGTGCTACAACTTTTGCGATTTGATTGGCGAGCAACGGAGGCACGGCGTTGCCCACCTGTTGGTATTGAGAGGTACGGTTTCCCTCGAAGAAGTAGTCGTCCGGGAACGTTTGCAACCGAGCGGCTTCTCTCACAGTCAAGCTGCGGCATTGCTTGTAATCAGGATGAATGAAATAATGACCGTCTTTGGAAATGTGAGATGTTACAGTTGTAGATGGGTGGTTGTAAAGCTGGACGCGGAAGCGGTCCGAAAATTCCACATCTTTCAAGTTCGTAGAATTAGTGACATTTTTGTGTGCCGGTAATAGGTAGATAGGAAAATCTTTGAGCTTGGCTGGCTGATCGTGGACTTGAGCGAAGGCTGCACAGAATAGGTAACGATCAAGGTCTTTGGCCATATGAGACCGTGAGACATGATTGGTAAGGATTCTGCTGTTGACAGCATTTAGCCGTTTTCGATACCATTCGGTAAGTGAGTTGAAGTCATCGGGATTGTTCACACAGTCATCGGAAGTGAAAGCAGGAAGACTATTGCGGGTTATTTTGGCTAATTTATTAGCTAACTCTGTGTTGGGATAATGTTTTGCTATCCGTCGGGCTGCTTTTAGGACGTAGTCGGCCCAAGAAGTGTGCTCTAGTTCCTTGCTGCGATGAGAAAAGTCGCTCCGCAGAGGAGGAATGCCTGCCAAGGCATCTTGAACAGTTTCTTCAGGATGAAGTTTGAGCTGCGCTGTTTCCACAGCAAGATCGTTGCGTATACCGAGAAGAATGACACGGTGCCTAGCTTGTGGAATTCCATACCGTTCTGCTTTGACTACATAATCTGAAGGTTTTTGTGGATTAGGGGTTGTTAAGGAGTGAATGGTGTAACCGGCTTCTTCAATGTCTGCACGAATCATACCAAGCACGCCTTCGCTGTGCAGTTGTGCCGAGAGGATGCCCTTGACGTTTTCCATAACAAATACGTCGGGCTTGATGGCATTCAAGAATTGTAGATAACATTTGTATAAAGTTTGTTTTTCGTCTTTCTGAAGATCGGGGTCATGAGCTCGGCGTGACCGTCCAACAAGTGAATAAGCTTGGCAGGGAGGCCCGCCGATGATGATTTTGGGACCGTTGTATCCCTCTAAGCGTTTGAGCGCCTCCCGTACTAGAGTGTTGTCTCCTTCTACCAGTTTGGCTTGAACTGCCTCGTGATCTGCTTCGCTCCACTGTGTCGGGAATGTGTTTTGCAGTTTGGAAAGTTGAGCCGCTGTTGGATTTTCTAAGTAATCCAAGTATTGCTGCGGAATCCTGCCTTCGGCATCATAGATTTTACGGAAGAAGGAGCGTAGTCGGAGCGTTCTATGGGCTGATGTTTCCATTTCCACGGACATAAGAATCTGAAAGACGCGTTCGCCGTCAGGATCGGTCAGTGAAGAGAAACCTTCTCCGAGTCCGCCTGGGCCAGCAAATAGATCAATGATTGGTATCCTCTTACGCATGTTTCCGCCTTTCCTAGTGTTTTCCAGGGTAGTGATTGGTCTGGAAAACACTAGGAGTCGAGTTCGAGCTGTCTATTTAGGCAATATGATTAGATTACTTAACAAAGGACAAATCAGTCGTTGTACTCGATATGTAAACTCGGATCGCTTTCGTGTTCGTCGATGATTTGATTGTAAGCCGCAATCAGGTGGGAGAGTGTTTCGTGTCTCGCTGCGCTGGTGAAATGGCCGTGTTCATGCACGTTGCTGGAGAGGAATGATTGCAGATCCCAGACTTCAAGACGATTCTCAAAACCCATGTCGGAAGCCAAATCCCATGCGGTTTTGACGCGATCGCGCACGGTGATGATAATCGGATGCAACCCGGCCTGTATATTTCGTTGGCATTTATCCATGAGCAGAGATGCCGGAGCGGTGGTGCAATGAATGGCGGTGTCGCCGATGTTGAAATCACCGCCGCGCCCGGTTGGATCGTCGGCGACGGATACACCGTTAATCTCCACCTCCGGTTCGACGAGGGTTAGTTTTGCTGCTACGAGATGTTGCAGAACGGTACCGACATACATGGTGCCAGGATTCTCTCTTTGCCGCTGTGTCGCCTGCTGCAGCAGATGTGCTACTGCCGCATCGATGGAAATCGAGTTGTCGGATTCCAGTTTGAATGGTCTGCTAGTGAAGTACATTTGGATTCGCCCGACCCAGTATCGTTCAATTTCGGTAAACTGTTCCGCGGTCGGATGTAATTCGTTGATGAGTTCGGCATAGTCGTGCATCAACGCCATGGTGCCGCGGCTGGTGCGTCCGCCCTCGGCGGCGAGAATCCGTGTAATGCCGTACTGGGCCAGTATCTTCTGACAGTTGTCCTTGCTGATTCCCTTTACTTGACCTTCCCTGCTCGTGTGATAGTCGTTGATGTCGATGGGAAGCGTGTCTAAGGAGAAGAGACGGTTGAGCTGAATGGCGGCGGCCAAGGCTCCCTTGGTGCTTATGCGATGGGATTTTCGAAACTCGTCGATAGGGGTCATATCCATGGTTTACCTCGTTGATCCAGTGTGACTTGAAAGCAATGTTTGCTCCACGTAACGATTGCTGCCGAGCGTACCTTGCAAGGCGGGCATGAAATAATGCTTGCCAAGCCATTCCACAACAGGGACGGAAACGGCGTCGCCGAATCCGAACATCACTTGGTTCGGACGAAGCCCCTCGATGTTGTAGTGGGCCGCGCCCATAAGTGCGGCGTATTCGCGTGGGGTCATCCAACGGACGGCAGCATTGCCGTTGCCCAGCCGGATGACAGCCTGGCGCGATGATCCACCGCGGGCGGTGCGCAGGCAGCCGGATATGTCGTCGGCGCGAACCTCCCAAACGGCCTTGCCGTTGCGGGTGCGCCGATAGGCGGTCCGGTAGGAAATGACCGTCTCTTGGCGCAACATCTCCACACGGGCTGCCTGGACGGGCGACAGCGAGTCGAGGAAACCGGCGGTTCGTTCCTCATCCCACCAACGCGGGTCATCCTCCTCCATCTGCTCTGCGTACAGGCCGAAACCGGACATTAGTGGAGAGGGCGGCTCTGGAAGTGGAGCGCGATGCGTACGCAAGGATGAGTCGGCGAACACCTGCTGCAGCCAGTCGGGGCGTAGGGACGAATCGAACTGTTCGACGGACGGCGGATTCTGCAAGCCCACCAAGAACAGCCTTGGGCGGGACTGGGGCACGAACCGGCGACTATCAATGGATAGTACATCCACCGAATAGCCCAACTCATTGAAGGCTTGTACTGCCGATGCGAGATCCTCTCCCGAATGGGAAGTGGCCAAGCCGTTCACGTTTTCAAGCACGGCAACCGGCGGGCGGCCATCCCCAAGCTCTCCGAGCAGGCGCATGTACTGCCAGAATGCACCGGACTGTCTACCGTTCAATCCGGCGCGAGCGCCGGCAAGGGAAAGATCCGTGCAGGGCGAGGATCCCCAGGCCAATGATGCGTCATGCGGCAGATCGACTCCATTGAGATCGCTCATGTCGCCCTCGACAAGAGTGTGATCTGGTGTGTCGCCGAAGTTGTTGCGATACATCTCGCATTTGGCTGTGTCGATATCATTCGACCACTCGACGTGGAAACCGGCTTCCTCAAGCCCGAGGCGTGCAAGCCCGATGCCTGCAAAGAATTCAAGCGCTTGAGGGCGTGCCGTGTTTCCGGTCGCGTGTATGCGATATGCTTCCATGGCTTCACCTTACCTTGCGTCTGGGCTGTATTTCATATTACGATACATCATGCATCGAACAAACGTTCGAATAAAGTGTCGCTTGGAAAGGATTTATGGAGCGGAGACTACTGATGTTGTTGTAATACATCCAGTGCATTTGAAAACGTGATTATTACACCTAAGTCTTAACACATTGGCGGTTCGATGGAGTCCGGCCCAAGTTTGATGGTGGTACGGAGTTTGCGGTGAACGGCCGAAGCTGCGGACGCGATGCGTGATGATGGCATTCCTCGACCTGCCGCCGCGTTACGATACATAGTAAGGATGATGCCGACCGGCTGTTCCGGTCGGCATCT
>CAUWMI010000108.1:0-8381 GCA_963559755.1 uncultured Slackia sp.
GTGAGCCTTTTTATGACGAAGCGCGTCTGCTTATGATCGTGGGCCGTGTAGGGGAATTCGAACTGTGGATGACGTCGTCCCAGGTGACGGATTTGATTTATATCTTGAGCGACGGCGGCAAGCAGTCGCTCATGCCTTCCGTGCTGGAGCGCCTGCGGGGCTTGCGCACTTTTGTGGAAGTGTTTGCCGTGGGCGGGGCAGAGGTCGATCGCATGTTGGCATCCGCCTGGAAGGACCCCGAGGATGCGTTGATGTTCGAATCGGCACTCAGCTTGAAGGCCGACGCCATCATCACGCGCAACGCGAAAGATTTCGAGAGTTCGCTCGTGCGGGCGATGACGGCGCGGGAGTTCTTCAACTGGCTTCGCGACGAAAAGGGTGTCGACTATCAAGAGGTGGTGTTCTAAAACGCCCAGTTGCCGTTGCGGAAGATGGGTACGCGTTCGCCGTTGGGCTTGATGCCGTCGATGTTCAGGTCCTCGGTGCCCACCATGAAATCCACGTGCGTGGCGCTCTTGTTCACGCCGACGGCCAGCAGATCTTCGGCGCTCATCTCGAGTCCGCCCTGGTAGCAGTCAGGGAAGCCCTGGCCAAGCGCCATGTGACAGCTGGCGTTTTCGTCGTAGAGCGTGCTGTAGAACAGGATGCCCGTGTCGCGGATGGGGCTCTCAAACGGAACGAGGGCCACCTCGCCCAGGCGGCATGCGTTTTCGTCGGTGTCCACGATGGACTGCAGCACATCCTGCCCGCGCTCGGCATGCACTTCAACGGCGCGGCCGCCCTCGAACCGCACGCTAAAGTTTTCAATAAGGCTGCCGTTGTAGGCAAGCGGCATGGCGCTGACCACCGTGCCTTCGGCGCGCAGGCGGTCGGGCGTGGTGAAAATCTCTTCGGTGGGCATGTTGGGGAAGAACTGCGCGCCGTCAACCGTGGTATCGCCGCCGCCGTTCCACAGGTGCCCGGTGGGAAGCCCCACGGTGATGTCGGTGCCGTGCGCGTTCGTGTAGTGCAGCGCATCGAAGCGCTGGTCGTTGAGCCATGCGCAGCGCTCAGCAAAACTCTGGCGGTGCGCGCGCCAGGCGGCAACGGCCTCGGTGGGGTCGTCGGAATTCACGCGCACAGTGTGGAAGATGGCCTCCCACAGCTTTGCCACTGCGGTGGATTCGGGCAGGTCAGGGAACACGTTGTGCGCCCACTTGGGGCTTGCTGCGCCCGCAATGCACCACACGCAGCGTCCGAAATCCATCGCGTCGTAGAACTCGCTGCACGCTACGTGGCCCGCCTGGATGCGCGCCGAAATCTTGCGCGCATCCACGCCCGCCATGGCTTGCGGATCGTCGGAATCTATGGTGAGTACGGCTGCCCCTCCGCGTGCCATGGAGTTGTTGAGCTCGGCAAGCCATCCGGGGAATTCCTCGAACACATCCATGTCGCAATGGTCGTAGTGCATGCGCTCGATGGCCTCGTCGGAAAAGCGCACGGTCACGTGGCGCGCGCCCAGGTCGTAGGCCTCTTGCGTGACCAGGCGCACGAGCGGAGCCGCCTCGAGGTTGGCGCGCACGAGCAGCTCCTGGCCGGGGCGCAAGGCGCAACCTGCCTCCACAATGAGGCGCGCGTAAGCGCGCATACGCCGCGCGAGGGCTGCGGGGTCCTCGAAGGGGGAATGTTCTGCGTTTTCAAGCGCCAGTTCGGTCTTGGCGATTTCGGCATGCGCCGTGAATGCTTGCGAGATGATATCCATGATGCTCCTCAGCTTGCTATTGATTGCACAGCTCGGTGAGCGCTCGCCGCGCCACATCGAAAAGCTGTCGGTAATACTCATATTCGGGGATAATAACCCAATCCTCGGGCCGTTTGAGCGAGGCCTCGTCCACGATGCGCGTGTACATGCTCTGCATGCGTTTGCCGGGCATGACATCCAGCATGCCGCTTTCTCCATGCAGCCAGAATTGCGCCTGCGCGAAGCCTCTTCCCCTGATTGCTCTATGGGGTTCGATTATCACGCTGTAGTAATTCCGGGGTGGGTTGGGGTGCCACGCGATGACGCAGGTCTTCTTGAGGCCGAAAAACGAGGCCGGAGCCAAGGTGTCCACCTCTGCCGCAACGGGCAGGCGCAGGCGTAACGCGGTGCGCTCGATTGCCTCGGCGATGTCTTCAGCGTGCGTCTTTGCGGGCATGCGGCAATTCGTGAACAGGTCGTACTGCGAGGGCGCTTCGGGAAGGTCTTGCGGTGAGAAGATGCTTGATCGCTTGATGGTCATGGCGTGCCTTTCGAGGGGGACGGCGTGAATTGTTTGCCTGTGCGTCGTCTGCGGCAATTGTAACGCTCGCCGCGCGCGGCTGTGCAATTTGTGGCCGAGCCGAAATGCGGCGTTGAAGGCCACCTCAAGGTTTTCGGGTTGAAGTTTCCGGACCAAGGTTGTCGGACGGGGCGGACCGATTTAACGCCGAATTCGAACATTGCATGCCCACGTGTGGTACCGTGGACAAAACGGCGAATTCGAGATTGGAGTTGCGATGGCGGACGAAAAGGCATTTCCTGAGCTGTTGGGCGTCGAGCAGGTGAGCTCGGGCTGGATCAATAAGTATGTTCTCAAGTTCCGCCTGCCTGATGGGCGCGATTACCAATACGAGGCTGTTTCGCGCAAGCCTCTCGATGTGTACAAGGCCGAGCTTGAAACGCAGGGGCCGGTGGATCCGCAGGTGGATGCCGCGTGCATCGTAGGTTTCACGGCTGAGGGGTCGTTCCTTTTGATCAAGGAATTCCGCTTCCCCATGAATCGCGAGTGCATCGCGTTTCCCGCCGGCCTGCGTGATGAAGGCGAGACGGTGGAGGAATGCGCGTCGCGCGAGCTTCGCGAAGAAACGGGTTACGATTTGGCGCGCAATGCCGACGGCACCCCGGTGCATATCCACAGCTTTGTGCAGCCCGGTTTCTCGTCGCTCGGCATGGGTGACGAGAGCATAGCCATGGTGTTTGCCCAGGTGGAGAAGGTGGGCGAGCCGCGCGCTGAATCGACCGAGTTCATCGAGGTGTTCGAGCTGCCTCGCGCCGACATCGCGCGATTCCTGCATGAGAATCGGGCCCCGCTTTCCATCCGTGCCCAGCTGGTGCTCGAGATGGTGGCGTGCGACCCGTTCACATAGGGGTTTTGGACGAATCGCCCATTCTGACCGTTCCTCCATGGTCATCCCGGCTGTTTAATCGGGGGGCAACGGAACTAACGGTGCCGTTTGGCTTCGAAGAAAGGGGCGATTATGGTCGCAAAGAGGGAATTCCCCATGGAGAAGAGCGTGATGCTGGAGAAGATGCGCTGCAACATTCCGCCTTCGGCCGATTTCCAGGACAACATCGAGATCATTGACGTGACCGAGCCGGGTTACGTGCACTTCACCATGGACGTGCCTGCGTGCCTGGGCAACTACCACGGCGGCATCCACGGCGGCACCGCATATTTCATCAGCGAAATCGCGTCGGGCTTTGCCACCTACACGCTGGGCTCCGACAACGTGTGCCAGAGTGCGAGCATCAACTTCGTCAAGGCCGCGCCGTGCTGCAAGGTGGACGTGACGACCGAGCCTGTCCATGCTGGCCGCTCCACTGCCATCATCCGCGTGACCGCGCGCCAAGCCGAAACGGGCAAGCTGCTGTTCACCACCATGCATAACATGTTCTTGCTGGGGCCGATCGAGGGCTAAAGCCAAACGGTTCGCAGCCAAACGCATGAAAAGAGCCGACCTGCGGGTCGGCTCTTGTTGTGTATGGGTGCTGCTTTTGTGCGCGGATTGGTGTTTCGACTCTACGAGCGCAGCGTGATGCCTTCAGGGAGTTCGAAGTCCAAGGTGAAGCCTTCGTCCTCTTCCTCCTCGGTGGGGGCGGACTGCTGCACGACCGGCTTCTTGGGTTGGCCGAATGCGGCATCGAACGCGGAGAAGTGCGCGCGCGGCACGGCGAACACGACATTCGCTACGGCGCCGGGATGCGCGGCGATCCACTCCTTGAACAGCGTAATCGTGCGCTCTTCGTCGCCCGCCTCGCGGCCGCAGCCGAACGCGCCCACGATAAGCGTTTCAACCCCGTGAGCAGCGGCGATATGCATGATGGCTTCGATGCGGTCAGCCAGCACCTTGTCGCATTCCGCCTCGGAGCGATGGTTCTCAAGCGCGCGCTGGCGGTTGGGCTCGGCGATTGCCAGCACGTCGGCGGTTTTCATGTCGCCGTCGCGCGTGAACACGATTCCCTCCAGGTACAGCGCACGTCCCGTGAACAGCTGGCCGCACTGATAGCCGCGGTTGGCGTCGTAATACGCGCGCTTCATGCCGCGCAGCACGGGGTAAAGGTTGCTGTTGGCACACAGGATTTGCTCGGGCCCGAATGCGCCGTCCTCGTAGCCGCCGCCAGGGCGCGTGAACGATGCGGGGTCCACCACCAGCGTCTTGCCCTCGGCGCGCTGCACCACGTTTGAGGCAAAATCAGTGGTTGCGCGGGTCGCGGTTGCCTCGAAGGGCGCCTCGGGAAGCTCGAGCTCGCGGCCCTCGCCGTCTTCGTAGATGGTGGCCGACTCAATCGCCGCTGCGGTTTCTTTCGCGAACACTCCGTTCACAAGCGCCAGATGCTTTGCGGCTTCGGCGCGTCGTTCGTCCCTGGTTGGCATGCTGTCCTCCTCACATAGGTTCCTCAATCGATTGTAGAGGATGCGCGAGCACATCGGTGCAAGAAACCATGTAATTTGGCATAAGGCGCTGCGCGTGGAGGGAATCTCACGTACCATATGCGTCATGGAAAACACTGACTTCACACCCTTCATCATCAACGTGACCAACCTCGAGACGGGCGCCGAGGTGCCGGTCGAAGTGCGCGACAAAGGCGCCGATCAATTTGCCGCGCGCCTCAAGAAGGTTGCCAAAGATCGCCGCAAGTGGGCGCGCAAGAACGACATCTCGTGTTACCGCATTTACGACGCCGACCTGCCCGATTACGCGCTTGCGATCGACCGCTACGACGGCGTGTGGAAAAGCGAGGGCGAAAGCTACCTGTGCATCGCCGAGTACCAGGCGCCCAAATCGGTGGACCCGGAGCGCGCCCGCGTGCGCCTGGAAGATGCCGTGGCAATCGCGTCGGCGGTGCTCGCGGTGCCGCGCGAGCGGGTGTTTCTCAAGACGCGTCGCCACGAGCGCGGCGGTGGCCAGTACACCGACCAGCAGAAAGACGCCTGCATCATGTACACGCAGGAGTCGGGCAACGTGTTCGAGATAGACCTGGGCAGCTACCTGGATACGGGCATCTTCCTCGACCACCGCACCACGCGCGAGATGGTGGGGCAGATGGCCGAGGGTAAGCGCTTTCTGAATCTGTTCGCCTACACGGGCACGGCCACGGTGCATGCCGCGGTGGGCGGGGCGAAAAGCACGCTCACGGTGGACCTTTCGCAGACGTATCTGGGTTGGGCCGCACGCAACATGGAGCTCAACGGTTGCGACGGTCCCGAGCATGACTTCGTGCGTGCCGATGTGCTGCAATGGATCGTGCGCGTGTGCCGCGAGAAGCCGCGTTTTGACCTTATCTTTGTGGACCCGCCCACGTTTTCCAACTCCAAGGCTATGGGCAAGAACACTTGGAGCGTCCAGCGCGACCACGTGATGCTGCTCACTCACGTGGTGCAGCTTCTGGCACCGGGCGGCGAGGCCGTGTTCAGCTGCAACCTGCGTAACTTCAAGCCCGATTATGAGGCGCTGGCTGCGGCTGGCGTGGCCATGGAGGACATTACCGCGCAGACCATTCCGTACGATTTTGCGCGCAATCCCAAGATTCACTGCTGCTTCAAAGTGCGCCGGGCGTAAGGGCGGCTGGGCCTCAAGGCGCGTCGGGCCTGATGCCGACAGGTTTTCAAGGTGCGCTGGACACGAGGACGGCCGGAGCCTCAAGGCGTGCCGAGCCCAAGGACTCTCCAGAGCCGTCCACGCTCACAAATTCTTTGAAGGCGCTCAAAATGTTGCGCAACTTTTTTCGCGCAATATTCGCTATGCTTGTATTCCCGCAGAACGTCGCGTCGTCTTGAGGAGGTTGAGCGCCATGGGCACGGTCCGTCCGGTTTTTGATGCCATGCTTGACGCGTATTTCGCCAAGCGCGATCTGGCCGCTTCGCTTGAGGTGGCGGGCGACGGCGTGCGCGCATTGGGGCCGTGGGCGAGCGAGGCGGTGCGCAACAAAGATGAGCTGGCGCGCTTGCTGACCGATGAATTCGAAGCGTATCCAAAGCCTTTGGAGTATGTGGTTGTGGGGTACGTCGAATGGGAGCTCGTGCCGGGCATTATCCAATGCGGCGCTTCCGTGATGGTGACGCGTTCCGATTCCAGCAAGGTGGTGCCGCACCCCATTCTGTTGCGCATGACCGCGACGTTTAGGCTGGTCGACGGCACTTGGAAGCTCACGCTGATTCATGCATCCATTCCCGAGGAGTCCAAAAGCGCTGGCGCTCGCTCCTCTCTCGCCGATGTGCACATTCATACGATCGAACAGCTGCGACACGAGGCGACGACCGACGCACTCACGGGCATTCTCAATCGCCGTGAAACTACGCGGTTAATTGATGCGGCATCGGGTGATGCCGAGGGCATGCTGCTCATCGTGGATGTGGACGATTTCAAAAACATCAACGATCGGTTTGGGCATCAGGCGGGCGATGCGGCGCTCGTAGCGCTTGCGCGCGGGATCAAGGAAAACGTGTGCGCTGATGACGTAGTGGGTCGTCTGGGCGGCGACGAATTCGTGGTGTATTTTGCGCGCCTGGTGAATCGCGATGTGGTGCGCGCTAAGGTGCAGCAGTTCAGCGATGCATTCGGCCAGGCAATGTTCGATATCACGCCAGGGCTGTTGGTTACGCTTTCGGTGGGTGTGGCGCAGCGCGTGGCGGGCGAGTCATTCGACGATCTATACCGCCGAGCCGATGCGGCCCTATACAAAGCCAAGCACTCCGGCAAAGCCACCATGTTCTTCGACGATGAGGTGTAGGGTCGAAGGCGCAAAAACGAGGCGTTAGAGCGAAGCGCAATGCCGAAGGTGCGGAAAATAAAAAACCCGGCGAGAGCCGGGGAATTGTTGGTCGCGGGGGCTGGATTCGAACCAACGACCTTCGGGTTATGAGCCCGACGAGCTACCAGACTGCTCCACCCCGCAATATGCGTGAGCACTTCATAAGTGCAAGAAAGAATAATATCGTCGGGTCACGACGAATGCAAGAACTATTTTCCCATCGTGTATAAGGACATGATTCCTCCATATAAGACGCGGCAGGGAGACAAGGTGTACGCGGTGCTCAAGGCAAACATGCATCATTCGCGGTCGTGCGCCTTGTCGACACGCATCGGTAATGCGTCCTCCGTGCGCGACAATGGGATTAATTCAGCTCGATGATCAATCCGCCGGCGGTTTCGCTCACCATGCTCTCGCCCAGCTCCTCGCGCAAGATTGCGAGTGCGCGGTCGCCGGTGCAGTGACCGGTATATATGTGTTCGATGCCGGCTGCTTTAAGGCGTCCCGCCAATGCTCGCACCTCGTCATCGGGCGTCTCATAGAGGTGGAATCCCCCAACGAGAGCGCGAATGTGCTCGTTGGGCATGAAGGCCTGGGCTTCGGCGATAACAACATCGGGCCCACAGTGCGAGCAACTGCTGAACACGGCGATACCGCCATCGAGCTTTACGATAAGACTCTGCTCGTGGGAGAAATCATCGGGGATAAGCTCGTCTTCGGCAGGAATGGGCACGCTGGACCTTGCGCGTGCGTGCATCTTGCAAAGATTCGCTGCACCGCCGTCGGCAGTTATGCTGGAGCGATCATCGGAAAAGGCGTCGGATGCATGAGCGCCGTTGGGGTCGGGCAGATTGGGTGCCGCATACATGCGCGCCTTGAGACCCTTTTCTGCCAAGCCGGCGGTGGAATGGGGGAGCGCCCACACATCGGGCGCAATTTCGGTGGGTCGGTCCACGCGCACGATACGATTTGCGTACCGTGTGAGCATGCCGGGCGCCACGCCCATGTACACCATCTCACCCTGGTCGATTCCGTAGCAGTTTTCTTGCGCTGCTTCTGCGATATAAAGCTTTGCGGTGCGGTTTATCTGGAAAAATGCATCGAAACCGTCGGCGTGGTCATAGTGCGCATGCGAAAGGGCGGCACATTCGACGCGGGTCAAATCAACGCCTAACGCCCGGGTGTTCTGGACGAATATCCCGCTATCGCCCGCATCAAGGAGAGTCATGTGCCCGCGATGTTCGATGAGCACCGAAAGCCCCCACTCGCAGGCGAGCCCATCCGGGGCTTTATTGTCGATCAAGATAGTGGCTTTCATGACGCCCTCCTTGCCGAAAAACAAAACGGG
>CAUWMI010000109.1:0-8260 GCA_963559755.1 uncultured Slackia sp.
CCGGAGAGATCCTTCTCAACCGTCGACGGCTTCACCTGCGCCGGTACGGTGGCGGCTGGCGTCACGGCCGCGGTCACGCCAGCAGCGGGCATGGCGGGCGCGGTGTAGCTCGGGGCCACGGCACCGGTGGCACCGGCGGGCGCGGGCTTATGCACAGGCGCCTGCACGGGGCTTGCAAAGCGAGCATGAGCGCGCTTCTTGCCGTCGCGGCGGGCCAGCTCGTCCTCGATGTCGTCGAGCTTCTTGTTGGCATCCTCGATGAACGCCTTCAGGGCCTCGGAGTAGCTCTCGCAGGTCTGCTTGTGAGAACGCTCCAGCTCCTCGATGGCGTCCTCAATCTTGATGCGCTCGGCGTTGGCGCGGTCGATGATATCCTCGGCATCGGCCTCGGCGTTGTCATGGATGCGCTTGGCCTCGGCGTTGGCGGCCTCGACGACCTCTTGCGCGGAGCGCTGCGCGGTCACGAGCGCGTTGGCGATGGCGGAAGCGTCGGTCTTCTGTTCCTCGAGCTGGCGCTCCAGCTCGGCGATGCGAGCATCCTTCTCGTCATTGGTCGCGGCGGCAGGCGCGGGCTCGGCCTCCTCCTCGGCATGGGTGGCAAGCTCCTCAGGCAGCGCCGGCTCGGCGAACGCCGCATCCATATCCATGGGCTCATCGTCAAGATAGCCGCCCTGGCCCTCATACTGGGCAAGGCGCGCGTTCAGCTCGTCGATCTCGGCGTTCAGGTTGTCAATCTCAGCGGCAACGTGCTCCAGGAACACATCCACCTCGTCGACGTCATAGCCCTTGCGGTCGACCGTAAAGCTCTGATTGTGAATCTCTTCGGAAGTGATAGCCATATCCGCTCCTTATTTCTCGCTGTGCCGACCTAGAGGATGCTCACGATCAGCCGTACTGCAAATTGTAATACAAGCAAGGCCACGATTGGCGAAATGTCAACCATGCCTCCAATGGGCGGGATGAACCGCCTGAACAGGTCAAGATACGGATCGCAGAGCTTGCCCAGGATGGTATCGATGTCGCCCACAATGCCGGTTTTCTGCGGAATCCACGACATCAGGACGTACACGAACAGGATCATGCTGTAAACGTCCGCCAGCGTAACGATGAGGTACTGGAGGGCGTACATCCTACATCAGCCCCTGGTCGCGCAGGCGCGCTGCCTCGCCGTCGGTGAGACCGATGCCGCGCGTGAGCGCAAACACGTGCCCCGACACGCATTCCACACGCGCATCGAGCGCGCATGCGACACCGAAACTGAAGTCAAGGATGCGCTTGCCCAGCGCCTCAGGGGTGTTGCGCAGCGAAAGCACAGCAACATCGCCCGACTTGAGAATCTTGGCGATACGCTCGGCCTCGGCATAGCTCTCGGGCTTGATAACCGTGAGGATGCGCGTGGCACGCTGGGTCACGCGCGGCTCCACGACGGGGCTCGCCGCCGGGCCCTGAGCCTCAGGCACCGTGCTTGAGGTGCGCAGCGCGCCCGTCTCGCTCGCGGAGGCGGCGGCATGCGCCGGCTGGGTGCTCGTCTCGAACAGGCTGTTCAGACCCGGAGAACGCTGCTCGTCAGCGCGCAGCGATGCCAGATCGCGATTGGGACGCGTAGCCTGCGCATCGTCGGAGGGCGTGTACTGGGTATGGGCGCGCACGTCATCCGCCGTCACCAACTTAGGAAGCGACGGCGAGAACGACCCCGTGGATGCGGGCTCCTGCGCGTAATCGGCGTTGTCGTCGAACGCATACTCGCCGAAATCTTCATTCCCGAAGTCGTCATAGGCCGCCGTATCGCGCGCCGAAGAGCGACGCGGGCGGGCAGCATGGGCATCGCGGGAGCTGAAGCGGTCCTTCAACTCGTCAAAGCTAGGTATCCTCAAATCCATAACGTCAATCCACCTTATCGTAGTCAACCGGACGCTTAGGCATAGTTTTCGCTGAATATCGCGCGCCCGATACGTACCATGGTAGCGCCTTGGGGTATGGCTTCCCGATAGTCGTCGCTCATTCCCATCGAAAGTTCATGGAGGTCCACGTTTCGAATGCCGCGCTCAGCCAGCGCCGCCTCCATCTCATCGCGCAGCTTCGCGAGCCGTTCGAAGGTCGCCGAGGCCCGCGCCATATCGCCCTGCGGGGCCATGGTCATGAGGCCGCGCACGCGCACATGGGCAAGACCCGCGCAGTGCTCGAGCATGGCAAGCAGGTCTTCGGGAGCAAGGCCCTGCTTGTTCTCCTCGCCGTCGTTCACCTCGATGAGCACGTCTTGAATGATGCCCTGATCGGCCGCCAGGCGTTCAATGCGATCGGCATGGCTTGCCTGGCAGAGCGAATGAATCAGGCAGGCGCGCCCCACCACCATGTTGAGCTGGCGCGATTGGATGTTGCCGATGAAGTGCCAGCGTTCCTGGGGGAATGCATCGTGCTTGCGCGCAAGCTCGGAGGGGCGGTTCTCGCCGAAGTCATGCACGCCTGCCGCAATCGCCTCCTCCACGGCATCCACGTCTACCGTCTTGGAAACGCCAATCACGCGCACGGCGTCGCGCGGCCTGCCGCACGCCTCGCAAGCATCCCCCACCTTGGCGGCAATGCGCTCGTATCTCTCTTTCAACGTCATCGCAGATTCGCCTCTTTCGCTGAATGTGCGGCACCCTAGGCGTCGCATGGAATCGTTTCTTTCGACCTGACGCTACGCCGAAGACGACACGCGCACCGCGAATGCGCCGTGGCGCCCGCAGACGCCGCCGCTTGCGCGATAGGAGAAAAACCTCTCTCCCCCGTCGCATACAGTGCACACCCCGGCATCCGCAATGCGGCGACCGTCGACCCCGACACCGCACAACGAGGTGCGCAGCGCACTTGCCATATCCACATGGCGCGCATCGGGCACGCACGCGGCGCCGAATTCGCGGGCGAACACCTCACTCACTTCCAGCCCCACCTCGAAGTGGCACGCCCTGATATGGGGCCCAATGTAGAGGTTGAGCTGGCTGGCGGGAATCTGGTCAAGCTCGCAGAGCTTGGTTACCGCCGCCTCGGCGATGCGTGCGACCACGCCCCTCCATCCGGCGTGCGCCACGGCGAAATGCCCCGTGGGTGACACGGCGATGACCGGCACGCAATCCGCAAAGCAGAGAATGGTCGATACATCGTCGCAGGTCACAATGATCCCATCGGCACCGTCAGCCGCCTCCTCGTTCGCATCGGGTGCCTCGTCGCGGGTGCGGCACACCACGAGGTTTTTCCCATGGACCTGATGGGGACGAATGCACGGGCACGCCGACGCACCGAACGCGTCAAGCACGCGCGCCACGTTCTCCTCCACGCGGTCAAGGTCGTCATTCACGTGCCTGCCCAGGTTGAGCGATGAGAACGCGCCGGTGCTCACGCCACCCAGCCGCTCAGTGAACGTGATGCGCACGCCGCACGCTTCGTATAGCTCCTCATCGGTCAGGGCGACGCATGAGCCGAAACGACCCTCGACAAGCCGAGGGGCCGGCAATGCGAGGGTCGTTTTCGCGTTCATCTTAATATCTCCGCACACGGAGCCGCCGTGTCCTATCGGCGACGCAGGAACTCGGGAATGTACTCCTCATCGGCGATACGCGTCGAGGCGGCGTTGGCCGACGTTGCCACCGGAGAGGTGGGATGGCTCTGGTTGGAGGTGTAGGTGTCGCGGATCGGAGCGGTAGACGCAAACAGATCGTTGCGGGCGCTGTCGAAATCGATCGTGGACTGCGACGGGCGCGAGAAGCCGGTGGCGATGACGGTGATGCGCACCTGATCGCCCAGGCTCTCGTCGATGATCTGGCCGTAGATGATGTTGGCGTCCTCGTCCACGACGGCCTCCATCGCGCGGGCAGCGGCATCGACCTCGGCGAGCGTGAGATCCGGGCCGCCGGCGATGGAGAACAGCACGCGGCTGGCACCCTGAATCTCGGCCTCGAGCAGGTTGGAGTTGATGGCCTGGGTGGCGGCGTCGAGCGCACGGTTCTCGCCCGTGCCGAAACCGATGCCCATCATGGCCGTGCCCGCGTCCTTCATGACCGCGCGGATGTCAGCGAAGTCAAGGTTGATCAGGCCCGGGATGGTGATCAGGTCGGTCACGCCCTGGATGCCCTGGCGCAGGGTATCGTCGGCGATGCGGAACGCGTCGAGCATGGAGGTTTTCTTGTCGATGACCTCGAGCAGGCGGTCATTGGGAATCACGATGAGGGTGTCGACCTTCTGGGAGAGCAGGTCGCAGCCCTGCTCGGCCTGGTTGCGGCGCACGCGGCCCTCAAAGCCGAACGGCTTGGTCACGATGCCCACGGTGAGCGCGCCGATCTCCTCGCGCGCGATCTCGGCCACCACAGGAGCGGCACCCGTGCCCGTGCCGCCGCCTTCGCCGGCAGTGACGAACACCATGTCGGCCTCGGCCAGCGCGTCGCGGATCTCGGAACGGGACTCCTCAGCCGCCTGGCAGCCAATCTCAGGGTTGGCGCCGGCACCCAGGCCGCGCGTCAGCTCCTCGCCGATATGAATGACTTTATCGGCGTTGGACTGGAGCAAAGCCTGCTTGTCGGTGTTGACGGCAATGAACTCCACGCCCTTGAGGCCGGCCTCGACCATGCGGTTGACGGCATTGGTGCCGCCGCCGCCCACGCCTACGACCTTGATGACGGCCAGATGATCTGAACCAATGTTATTAGGCATCGTATCCTCCACACGTGCGTCGTTTATGCTGCGTTTCTCTGCATTCGCATCGGTAACGTGCAAACTTGCATACGCTTTCGCGAAGAAAGCATGACAGGACTACTTTACACGAACACACGCACAATGCAAGGAATTCAGGGGTCGCAGGCTCCCTAGTTTCGCCGAAGTTACAGAAAATTACACCGCTCGCCACGTGGGACTATCCACCACGCGCACGTTGATGTAGGCGACTTTGCCCGGATTGTCAGCGAGCAGTTGAAGGCAGATGCGCTCCTTTTCGCGAATGTCCTCGGCCACGCCGAAATCGATCTCCACGTTATTTTCGAGCGTGAGGCGCGTGCTTTCCGCCGACTGCGCCGACACCGAAATCACCTGGTCTTTGAGCTCTGTCGTCAGCCCGGTCACGATATCGAGCGCGTTCACAATCGACTCATCGGTGCAGTAGGCGCCGATCTCGGGCGATACGCCCGGCCCCACATCCTTGATGGAGAACACGTTTTTGGCGTCCTCGAAGATCGCGGGGCTCACGCTCTTGGCGGCCTCGGAGCCCTCCTCGGGAATCACGCACAGCCACATGCCGTCGGTGGACAGCGCCCAGGTCTCGGTCGACGAGCCGTCCTGCGAGGTCACTTGCACCGTCGCGCCAATCGCGCGCTCGGTCACGGCGAGGTTGAGCGTGTCGGGGAACACGCGCTGCACGTCCACATCGGCCACCCACGCATCGAGCATGATGCTCTGCTTGATGGCACCCGTGTCCACGCGTAGAAGCGTGGTGTCGCTGGGCACGTTCGCCAGCTGCGTCATCTCTTCGCCCGTCAGGTGCTCCACACCCGACACCGTGACCTGCTTGATGGAGAAAAGGGGCGAGAAGTACACGCCCACGGCGCCGATCACCAGCACGGCGATAACCGCGAGCACGACGATGGCCTTGGCCATGTGGGCGCGGTAGGTCTGCTGCGCGCGCCTGTGATGAGTGTCTTGTGCGAGCGAACCCACCTTCACCGTGGACACGCGGGGCGCGGCGCTGCCCAAATCGCGGCGCTGGGTATACGCGCGGCGGTCGTAGCTCCCCGTGCGAGACGGGCGGCCTGCGCCCGAGCGGTAGGGAGACGCTGCCTGTCGCCTCGACTGCGGGCGTTGTCTGCTATTGCGTGAAGCCAAGGAAACGCACCTCCGGGACA
Source organism: uncultured Slackia sp. (assembly GCA_963559755.1). Lineage (GTDB taxonomy): Bacteria > Actinomycetota > Coriobacteriia > Coriobacteriales > Eggerthellaceae > Slackia. The sequence goes on from CAUWMI010000109.1 coordinate 5,868, forward strand.
AGCTCTACTCCGCAGCGCTCGCGCACCGCATCCTGTGCCGCATGGATGAGCGCGAGCACCTCCACGGCGCGCGCCCGCGACCGGTTGATGATGAAATTGGCGTGCAGGTCGGATATCTGGGCTCCGCCGCACGTGGCGCCCTTGAGCCCCGTGCTCTCCACGAGGCGCGCGGCCGAGGCGCCCTCGGGATTGCGGAACACGCTCCCACACGATGGATACGACAGCGGCTGCGTCTTGCGGCGGCGCGAGCGCGCCGACTCCATGCGCGCACGAATCTCCTCGGCATCGCCCGGCGTACTCGCCAGCTCGCATTCGAGCACGATCTCGTCGAACGGCAGCGAGCTCTGGCGATACCCCCACTCGATGTCGGCGGTGTTGTAGCGGCGCAGGCCCGCACCGGGGCGCAGCGTCGTGACCGAGATCACGCGGCTTCCCAGATAATCGCGGCTCGTGCCGGCATTCATGCGCAGGGCCCCGCCGAGCGTGCCCGGCGTGCCCACGGCGAACTCGAAGCCCTCGCGCGCATGCGCATGGGCCTCGCGCACCACATGCGACAGGCGGCACGACGCACCCACCGAAAACGTGCCGGTGTCCTCGTTGTACACGCAGGCCGAAAAACCCGAGCCGAGCGTGATCACCGCGCCGTCGAACCCATCGTCGGACACGAGCAGGTTGCTCCCCTGCCCCACGGCGACCCACGGCACGCCCAGCTTTCGGCATGCATCCGCCACGCTCACCAGCGAGGAGAGCGAATCGGCGCGCACCAGATACCGCGCGGGGCCTCCGATGCGATACGTTGTATGACGGCTCATCGGCTCATCGGGCAAAACGATGCCCTCGAAATCACCGGGAAGAGCGCGGGCGAAATCAAGCGTCACGACGCGCATCCTCGCCTTCGCGCAGAGCCGTAAGCAGGACCGGGCCGAAGGTGGTCACGTCGCCCGCGCCCATCGTGAACACGAGGTCGCCCGGACGCACCATGCCCGCCATTGCGGCAATGGCCTCGTCCTTCGTGGGGGCATATACGGCCAATGTCGCCCCATGTTCCTCGATGGCCTGAACGATCGTGTTGCCGCTCACGCCCTCGATGGGCGCCTCGCCGGCGGCATACACGTCGGCCACCACCACGCAGTCGGCCGCATCGAACGCCTCGCCGAACTCGGCGGCAAGACTCTGGGTGCGGGAGTAGCGGTGCGGCTGGAAGAGCACCATCACGCGCGAGAAATCCAGATCGCGCGCGGCTGCGATGGTCGCTTTGATCTCGGTGGGATGATGGGCGTAGTCGTCCACCACGGTAATACCCGCCGCCTCGCCGCGCAGGTCGAACCTGCGGCGCACGCCCGAGTAGCGCGCAAGCCCCGCGGCTGCGGCCTCTACATCCTCACCCAGCGCGTAGATCACGCCCAGCACGCCGGCGGCGTTGAGCGCGTTGTGGCGGCCGGGGTTCTTGGGCAACTCGCACGAAACCACGCGGCCATCGGGGAACACGACCTCGAACAGCGCGGCCACGCCGCGGGTGCGGTAGCCCTCCACGTGGATGTCGCAATCGGCGCCAAAGCCGTAGGTGAACGAACGCTTGGCCGCCGCGCGCGCCAGACGCACGAGCTCGGGGTCTTCTCCGCAGGCGACCACGGCGCCCTCATCGGGCACCGATTCCATGAACTGGGAGAACGTGGCGCGAATCTCATCGATGCCGCCCACGTAATGGTCGAGATGATCGGCCTCCACGTTGGTGACGAGCGCCACATAGGGAGAAAGGTTCAAGAACGAGCCGTCGCTCTCATCCGCCTCCACCACGTAATAATCGCCCTCGCCATAACCGGCGTTGGACTGGTAGGCGTCCACGATGCCGCCCACGACGAACGTGGGTTTGAGGCCCAGGGCATCCACCATCGTGGCGAGCATCGAAGACGTGGTGGTCTTGCCGTGCGTACCGGCGGCGGCGAGGGTCTTGCGACCGGTGCCCAGCGCTGCGAGCATACGGGCGCGCTGCCACACCTCGATGCCCAGTTCGCGCGCGTGAACGACCTCGGGGTTGGTCTCGGGGATGGCGGTGGAAACAACCACGACATCGCAGTCGTCGGGCACGTTGGCGGCATCGTGGCCGATATGCACCGTGATGCCCGCCTGCTCCAGCTGCTCGGTGTAGCGCGATGCCTTCATATCCGAACCGCTCACGACATAGCCCAGTTCAGACGCGACATGCGCGATGCCGCTCATGCCCACGCCGCCCACGCCGACGAAATGCAAGCGCTTAATTTCGGCCATCAGTCACTCCTGTCTCTATACGAATGCGCCCGATGCCTCTCGGCGTCGGCGCGCACCATTTCGCCCTCTTGCGCGTCCCGTCCGACAGAGCAGAGCACGCCACCAGGTGAAAATCATGCGGAATA
>CAUWMI010000110.1:0-8259 GCA_963559755.1 uncultured Slackia sp.
GCCCGAGCGCGTCAAGCAGATGCAGGCCAACTGGATCGGCCGCTCCGAGGGCGCCGAGGTCGATTTCGTGCTGTGCGACAAAGACGGCAACGCGCCTGCTAAGCCTACGGCCGACGACATTATCACCGTGTTCACCACGCGTGCCGACACGCTGTTCGGCTGCAGCTTCTTCGTGCTGGCGCCGGAATATAAGGGTCTCAAAGAGCTGGTGGCCGGCTCCGAGCAGGAAGCCGCCGTGCTGGAGCTCATCGCCGCGTCCGAAAAGGTGAGCGCCGTGGAGCGCGCCCAGGGCGACCACGAAAAGCATGGTGTATTCACGGGCCGCTACGTGGTGAACCCCGTGAACGGCCAAAAGGTGCCCGTGTGGGTGGCCGACTACGTTGTGGCCGACTACGGCACCGGAGCCGTCATGGCCGTGCCCTGCGGCGATCAGCGCGACTTCGAGTTCGCTCGCAAATACGACCTGCCCATCGTGCCCATCATCCTCATGGAGGACGAGATTGCTGACATGATGGAAGAGACCGGCAAGGCGCGCGACGAGGTGATTTCCCAGTTCAGTGCCACTACCGTGGATTGGGCCGAGGCGCACGCCGCTGAGGGCGTGCTCGTGCAGTCCGGTAAGTACACCGGCATGACGGGCGGCAAGCACTCCGCAGGCGAGGAGGCCATCGTGGCCGACCTGGAGGCCGCCGGCACCGGCCGCCGCAAGGTGGAGTTCCGCCTGCGCGACTGGCTGATCTCGCGCCAGCGCTACTGGGGCAATCCCATCCCCGCCATCTACTGCGACGACTGCGGCATCGTGCCCGTGCCCTACGAGGATCTGCCGGTTGAGCTGCCTATGGATCTGGATATCACCAAGGGCGAGCAGCTGGCCGATCACAAGGAATTCGTGGAGTGCACCTGCCCCAAGTGCGGCAAGCCCGCGCGCCGCGAGACCGACACCATGGACACGTTCACCTGCTCCAGCTGGTACTACCTGCGCTACTGCGATCCGCACAACGACCAGGCGCCGTTCGATCGCGAGCTGGTGGACCGCTATATGCCGGTTGACCAGTACATCGGCGGTATCGAGCACGCCATTCTGCACCTGCTGTACTCGCGCTTCTTCACCAAGGTGCTGCGTGACGCGGGCATGCTGGACTTCGACGAGCCGTTCACCAACCTCTTGTGCCAGGGCATGGTGAAAGACGAGCACGGAGAGACCATGTCCAAGTCCAAGGGCAACGTGGTGTCGCCCGTGAAGATGATGGATGCCTACGGTGCCGATGCCGTGCGTACCTACATCCTGTTCATGGCGCCGCCCGATAAGGACCTGGATTGGAACGAGGCCGGTCTGGGCGGCATCTACCGCTTCCTCAACCGCGTGTGGCGCATCGTGTACGACCTGATGGGTCAGGCTGGCGAGGAGACGCTGTATCAGCCGGGCTCCGAGAGCCAGGCAGCAGAGGCCGCCAAGGTGCTGCTGCGCGAGCGCCATCGCGTGGTGGGCAAAGCGACCGACGACTTCGAGCGCAACAACTTCAACACCGCCATCTCGGCGATGATGGAGCTGGCCAACGCTGCGGGCGACTACCTGCGCAAGGCCGCGCCCGACGCGCGTGACGCTGAGCTGGGTCGCGATGTGGCCGAGACGCTGGTGAAGTTGCTTTCGCCCATGGCCGCGCACATGACCGAAGAGCTGTGGCACACCGTGCTGGGCCATGAGGACAGCGTGCATGAGCAGGCGTGGCCCGCGTTCGACCCCGAGAAGGCCAAGGCCGACGAGGTTGAGCTGGCCGTGCAGATTAATGGCAAGGTGAAGGCGCGCATCACCGTGGCCGCCGACGCCGCCGAGGACGCGATTGTCGAGGCCGCCCTCGAGGCCGCCGCGAACGCCATCGGCGACAAGACCGTGGTCAAGAGGATCGTGATTCCGGGCCGTCTGGTGAATATCGTGGTGAAGTAAATAAGTTCCGGCGGTCCGTGCCGTCGAAACTGCCCAATGAGGCGCTGCGACGCTGCAAGTCGCCTTCGTACCAAACCTTCGCGCGGCCCCGCTCTCTTTCGAGCGGGGCCGCTTCCTTTCGGTTGCACAAATGCGGGACCAAGCATGCCACTGACATGGTTACTGCGTGCGAGTACGTGGCGCTTGCAAAAACCCACGAATCTCCGGTGCGAAGGCGGTTTTTTGCCGTTTCGTTCCGTGTTCTGAGGTGCTGGTTTCTTGAAGTTTTGAGGGAAGGAGAGCGCGTGTTCGATTCGTCTTCGCCGGAAGCGCGCGGGCTGTCCATGGCGCAGGTCAAAGCCGTGGTGCGGGCCGATGCCGCCGTGGCCATCGGGTACGTGATTGTGGGCATTCCTTTTGGCATGATCGGGGCGAGCCTTGGGTTTGATCCGCTCCAGGTGTTCATGCTGTCGTTCTTCTTTCTGTCGGGCGCTGGTCAGGCCATGATGCAGAACATGCTTATGGCGGGTTTCGCCATGCCCACGGTGCTGGCTAGCGTGATGCTGGTGTCGTCGCGGCATATTCTCTACAGTGCGGCTATGGCGCCGTTCGCACGCGGTATGAAATTCCCGAAGCGGTTCGCATTCGCGTGGAACTTGACCGATGAGGGCTTCGGCGTGAACATGGACCGCCTTTCTTCCGGGGAGCGCTGGACTGTGAACCAGATTATCGCCGTGAACACCGCCAACCAAGTACTGTGGGGCGTGTCCACGTTCGTGGGCGCGATATTGGTCAACTTCATATCGCTGCCTGCCGCCATGGCGAGTTTTGGCGTGACCTGCATCTTCGTATGTATGCTCGTGGGCCAGCTCAAGGGCGCGAGCACGTTGTTGGCCGCAGGTGCCGCCATCGCTGGCGTGTTTGCCGCGAAGCTTGCGGGCCTCGATGGCATCGCTGTGATTTTGGGCGCGATTATCGGTGTTGCTGTCGGTTTCTTTGCTGGCGAAAAGCTGGGCCATGGCGGTGACGGGGAAAGGCTTCCTGGCAGCGATAACCCCGCCGGATCTTCGAACCGAATGAACGAAAAGGACGATGTGGCGCCATCGTGCGCGACTGCCTCTGCTTCGTTGACGCCGTCTATCTCGTTTTGCACGGGAGAGGAGGCGCGCGATGTCCTGGCCTGAGTTTCTTCCGTTATTCGCGTTCATGTGCATCGGCATGTATCTCATGCGCCTCATTCCTATCAGCGTGCTTTCCGACCGCGAGCTTTCGCCGCGCACCAAAACGCTTCTGGGCTATATCCCGCCCGCGTGCTTCGCGGCGCTCGTCGCCAACGACCTGCTTTCTCCCAGCATGTTTGTAAACGGCATCTGGCCTGGCCTTATGCCGCTCATTGCTACAGCCGTGGTGGTGCTGGTGGCGGCCAAAACCAAGAGCATGGTATGGTGCATCGTGGTGGGCATCGCGATGTACGCGCTTCTGGGGTTTGTGCCGCTCTAGGATTGCACGGTCATGGTTTCGTTCTGGCGTTCCGATGCTCATTCGATGCAGTTGAGATGCTGCGCATGTGGAGGTTGGACGGGCCGGCCTTCAATCGGCCATGCGTAGGCTAGGATGATGCTTCAACTTTTCTTGAAGTTTGTTAAGGCATTTGCGCGCAACAATCCAAGCGCGGCGGGTGCCAGAGGACGATTGATCGACGACGAAGCATCGAAAAGGACGGTCGGCAGCGTGATTCGCGGTATATTCAAAGGCATTGCCAGCGTGCTTCTGCTTGCTGTTCTTGCCCTCGTGGGAATCAACGCATGGACGGTGCTTTCGGTCAAGCCGCACATCGAGTCCACTCCTGCCGCCGTCGCCGAATCGGGGCAGGCGTATGACTGCATTGTCGTGCTGGGTGCCAGCGTCTATGCTGACGGAACGCTTTCCCCTATTTTGGAGAACCGGGTCGATGCCGCTATCGAACTCTACAATCAGGGCGTGGCGCCCATTATCGTTATGTCGGGCGATGGGCGCGCCTCCAACTACGACGAGCCCGCCACCATGAAGGAATATGCCATCAACCAGGGCGTTCCCGCTGATGCCATCTATTGCGATCCAGGCGGGTACCACACTTATGACACCATGTGGCGCGTCTATAACGTGTTCGGGGCGCAGAGTTCGGTGGTGGTTACGCAGGAATATCATCTGTATCGCGCTGTATACGATGCGCGCGGTGTGGGTATGGATGCCATCGGTGCGGTGAGCGACACGGGCACCTATGAGAATCAGCTGTGGTACGACGTGCGCGAATGCGCCGGTCGCGTGCAGGATTTCTTCCAGGTGCTCACGAACGCCGTCCCCGACAATCCTTACGTCGACGTCGAGGTGTAAGCAGATTTCCTTCTCCTTACTTTAACGCGGGGTAACGGTTCGGCTACGCGTGCCGTTTCACCTGGGAATATTCATAACTCAACCCGAATATCCTTATCAAGGCCCACGCATCGGCCGACTTTTGCGCACCCTGTATGGGGCGCGAACGCATCGACATACTAATCGGAAAGCTCCTGGGACAAGGGCTCTGCGTCAGCGTGCTCAAATCAGGCTCGATGCTACGTGGCTGGCGAAAATCCGGGCATCGGCGTCATGGTCGCGCGATGCTCATCAAAGGGTTATCGAGAAAAGAAAGGTCATCGACGAGGAAAGAACAGGTCAGGCGGCGCGATGCCGCGCACGTGAAAGGACGGTATGCTCATGGAGTGGCACGAGGAAATGCGGAATTGTGTGCGAACCTTCGACGATTTGGTAAGAATCGGAGCGTTCAAGGAATCCGACCGTGCGCAGATAGAGTCCATCCTTGAGCGTGCACCTATGGCGGTGCCCCCGTACTATTTTTCACTGATTGACTTCTCGGACCCCGACGATCCCATCCGCAAGCTGGCGATGCCCTCGGCGCTCGAGGCCGACCGGGCCGGCAGCTTGGACACGTCGGGCGAAGCAAGCAATACCGTGCTTCCAGGGCTGCAGCATAAGTACCGCGAAAGCGTGATGATGCTTTCCACGAACGCGTGCGCCATGTATTGCCGTCACTGTTTCCGTAAGCGTCTGGTGGGTTTGGATAATGCGCCCGACATGAGTGGTTGCGCACGCGATCTCGATGCCGTGCACGCGTATCTGATGGAGCATCCTGACATTTCGAATGTGCTGGTCAGCGGCGGAGACGCCCTCATGAACTCCAACGAACGCATCCGCGCTATTTTGGACATGCTCGGCAGCGTGGACACGCTCGATTCCATCCGCATTGCCACGCGCGTGCCGGTGTCGCTGCCGCAGCGCATCACAACCGATGACGAGTTGGTGGATATTCTTGCGTCGTATGACGGAGCGGCGAAGCTTTATATGGCCACGCAGTTCGATCATCCGCGCGAGATTACGCCTGAAGCCACGGTGGCGGTGGAAAAGGTGCTGTTGTTGGGCATTCCTGTGCGCAACCAGACGGTGCTTCTGCGCGGCGTCAATGCTGACGTGGACACGCTGGCGGAGTTGCTCAAGTGCCTTGTGGGAATAGGGGTGGAGCCGTATTACGTGTTTCAGTGCCGCCCGGTGACGGGTGTGAAATCTCAGTTCCAGGTGCCCCTGCGCGAGGGCGTGCGTATTGTGGAAGGCGCCAAGGCTCTTCAGAACGGGTTCGGCAAGGCGTTCAAATACTGCATGTCGCACGTGACGGGCAAGATCGAGATTCTGGGCGAGCTGCCCGACGGCAAGATGGCGTTCAAATATCACGAGGCGAAAGACCGCGCGAACCTGGGTCGCATCTTCGTGAAGGACGTGGCGTCCGACCAAGCATGGTTCGAAGACGACGAAGAGCTCTAGGTGCTCGATGGGTGAATTTGGACTACCGCGCTCTGCGAGGAGCGGTCGTGCGATGCTACAAATTCTCTAAATAGTATAGTTTGAGGGCTGCCGTGCTACAAAAGCACCTAATAGTATTGTTTCGTCGCGGCGAATCGAATTGTGCTTCATTATAGAGTGTGATCGACCAGGCATTTTACTGGTTTCGAGGTCAACGACCTTTGCTTGTCGGGGTTTTCGGGCGAATGAAGAATACTATCCTCGGGATTTGTAGCAGCAGGTGGCCGAAATGATACTATTCTCCGGTTTTTAGCTGTTCCGGTATGCGTAGTCAATCCGATTGCCTGACTATTCAGTCTCGCCTGATTCGACCGATCCCGTCAAATTCAATCAGACTGTCGGATTGAATAACTCGACGAACGGTCATGCCGTCCGCCGGGCTAATCGTATGCGCATTGCACTCTAGCACGCTGCTGTGCTATACTCTTGCTCGCACACTTTAGTACGCTAAAGTGCCACCAAGGAAAAAGCACGCCGCCCTTCGCGTCAAACGCAATGCGGCGGCCAATGAAATGCTAGAAAATGATTCAAGGAGAGGGATCAATATGCTGAGAAGAAAATTCGTGATGCTCATGGGCACGGCGGCTGTTGCTGCGATGTCGGGCTCCATGCTGGCAGGCTGCTCGGGCGGCAACTCCGGGTCCAATGACGCTGCGCCCACAGAAGGCGATGCGTCCGCTCAGACCGATCCCTCTACCTTGACCACCTTTATCGTAGGCTTCGACCAGTCGTACCCGCCGTACGGCTTCGTGGGCGACGATGGCGAGTTCACCGGCTTCGACCTGGATCTTGCCGCCGAGGTGTGCAGTCGCAACGGCTGGACGCTGCAGCTTGAAGCCATCGAATGGGACGCCAAGGACACGTTGCTCAACAGCGGCGCCATCACCTGCATTTGGAACGGCTTCACCATGGAAGGCCGCGAGGACAGCTACACCTTCTCCGAGCCCTACATGCTCAACGAGCAGGTTGTGGTCGTGAAGGCCGACAGCGGCATTGCCGGCCTGGACGACCTTGCGGGCAAGTCGGTTATCACCCAGGTCGATTCTGCCGCTTTTGACGTGCTCGAGGGCGACAAGGCCGATCTGAAGGCCACCTTTGCCAACCTCGAGACCATCGGCGAATACAACACCGCATTCATGCAGCTTGAGTCCGGCGCGGTTGATGCCGTTGCGTGCGACCTGTCCATCGCTCAGTATCAGATGAGCGCGAAGCCCGACGTGTACACGCAGCTCGACGAGGCGCTGTCCTCCGAGCACTATGCCGTGGGCTTTAAGAAGGGCGACACCGATCTGGCAGACACCGTGAACTCCACGCTCAAGGAAATGGTCTCCGACGGCACGGTGGAGGAGCTGTGCGACAAGTACGCTGAGTACGGTTTGACCTACGACAACTGGATTCTGGCGTAGCCCAAATGCGTGATTCGTTGTGAATTCGGCGTCCGGTTCGGTTCGGCACGCTTAGCAACGGGGCCTTATGAGCCACAATCGCGGGAGGATTTTTCCTTCCGCGATTTGCGCGTGTAAGGGTAGAATGGCGTTTCGCGCTTTGAGCGCGGGCCAAGACAGGCGATAGGGCTCCGAAGGCGAACGGCTGGCAGGGGCCTTCGCATAACCGAGCCAGGCGGGCTTCGAGATAATCGTGCGCGACGCGCGTCGTAAAGGGGCGGGCACTGCGCATTCGCATGTTGGAGAAAGGGACGGTTGTGGAAATTACCACCATGCTGTCGATGCTGGGAGAGGGATTCCTGGTAACGCTGCAGATCTTCTTCCTGACGCTCATCGGATCGCTTCCGCTGGGCATCGTGGTGGCGCTGGGGCGCATGAGCCGCTTCAAGCCGCTTGCGCTTATCGTGCGCTTCTACATCTCGGTCATGCGCGGCACGCCGCTCATGCTGCAGATGTTTGCCATCTATTTTGCGCCGTATTACGTCTTTGGCATCGAGCTGACCACTGATTCCAAGTTCAATGCGACCATCATCGCGTTCATCATCAACTACGCGGCGTATTTCGCCGAAATCTATCGCAGCGGCATTCAGTCCATCCCCAAGGGCCAGTACGAAGCGGCCGAGGTGCTGGGCTATTCGCGCCTGCAGACCTTTGGCAAAATCGTGCTGCCGCAGGTGATCAAGCGCATCCTTCCCGCCATGGGCAACGAGATCATCACGCTGGTGAAGGACACGTCGCTCGCGTTCGCCATCGGCGTGGCTGAGATGTTCAGCACCGCCAAGGCGCTTGTGGCGTCGCAGGTGAGCATGGTACCGTTTGTGATCGCCGCCGTGTTCTACTGGGTGTTCAACTTCGTGGTGGAGGTCGTGCTCAACCGCGTGGAAAAGAAACTCGACTACTACCACGACTAACGGGTTGCGCCGTTCTGTTCGAACGGCGCTGCCACGCATGGGGCGCTGCGACGCTGCGAACGAATCTGGCGGCCGATTTGCCCCTTGT
>CAUWMI010000111.1:0-8226 GCA_963559755.1 uncultured Slackia sp.
AGACGATGACGTGAGACGGGGCAGCGCGCCCTCCAAGCATGAACGGAAACGAGGCAGCATGAACATAGCCGTATACTGCGGGTCGAGCCCCGCCAAGAATCCGCATTTCACCGAATGCGCCCATGAACTGGGAACATGGATAGCGCGCGAAGGCCATGCACTGGTGTACGGCGGTAGCTCCGTTGGGCTCATGGGCATCGTGTCGCGGGCGGCGCTCGACGCAGACGGCGCGGTATACGGCGTGGAGCCGCGCTTCTTCATAGAGGCCGGCGTGGCGCAGCACGACCTCACCAAGCTCTACGTGACCGACGACATGACGCAGCGCAAGGCGAAGATGATCGAACTCGCCGAGGCATTCGTTGCCATTCCGGGAGGCGTGGGCACGCTGGAAGAGATTTCCGAGATCTTCTCCCGCATCAGGCTGGGGCTCAGACCGGATGAGTGCTTCCTCATGAACATCGACGGCTTTTACGATCCGCTGCGCGCCCTGCTGCAAAACATGTCTGAACAGGGATTTCTCTCGCAGGTCGATATCGACCGCATCCATTTCCCGCAAAGCGTGGAAGAGTTCGCCGGCATGCTCGAGCGCTCACGGGAAAACCCCGCTCCCCATCGCGCCACCGCCCCCGAGATGGACAAACGCTCATCTCGGCGCATAGATGGCTAGCCGAAACGAGCGCACAAAAGGCCGCTGGCATCGGGCGCTCCCTTGCCGACGGCCTTCTGAATCCCTCCTGGTCCCAAATCCGTCCCGCTCGCATCGGCGCGTGAACGCAATCCGGGTGGATGCTACATGAGCGCCTTGCCTGCGTTCCAGGCGCCACCCACCTCTTCGCCTACTACGCGGTAAGTCATGTGCGCCGCATCGTACACAAGCGGCTGCCACTTGTCGAAATCGACCTTACCATCCTCGCCCAAGATGGACTCATCCACCAGCACGTTGACGATCTTGCCCACGATGCGCGCACCGTGCTCGTCGCCTTGCACCTCGGTGACTTCGCATTCCATGACGAGCGGGTACTCCTCGATCACGGGCGCATCCACATGCTCGGACTTCGTGAAGGTGAGGCCGCTCTGCTCCGCCTTATTCACCTTGTTGCCCGTAGCGATGCCGAAATAGTCGGCTGAAACAACGTTGGCCCTGTCGGCAGGGGCCACAGTGAACGCGCCCTTTTTGATGATGTTCGCAGTGGTCTTATGATCGCCGATGTTGAAGCAAATCTCGTGGCGGGTGCACTCGCCAGCCCACGCCGCATTCATCGCGTTGGGCACGCCGTCCTCGTCATAGCTCGCGATGATGAACACCGACTGCGGAAACAGCTCGCCCGCATTGCCAAAGCTCTTTTTCATAATCGCCCTTCTTTCTCCGTTCCTCCGCATTCGATACATGTATCCATGCGTCATCCGTAGTATCCTCTTCTAACGTAGAAGTAACCAGTACCGGCTTTCAAGTTACGTACTTACTTATAGGAAAGCATCTGCATTGCGTCAAAACACATCGAGGAGGATACCCATGCCGACCGCTATCGCGAATTCCAGGTTCGAAGGCACAGGCTACAGCTATACACTCTCTCTCATCCAGGGAAAGCACAAGATGGCGATTCTCTACTGCCTGATGGAATTCCAGCCCGTGCGTTTCAACGAAATGCGACGTTACCTGGGCGGTGTGGCCGATAAAACGCTTTCCGCCAACCTCAAAGAACTCGAGCGCGACGGGTTGGTGGAGCGCAAGGAATACCCCCAGGTGCCGCCCAAGGTGGAGTATTCGCTTACCCCGCTGGGGGAGTCGCTGATGGAGGTACTCGACCGGCTCTGCACCTGGGGAGAAGAGCACATGCCCAAAGAAAAGCGCATGCTCGACAATCAGCAATAGCGCATCGCGCTGAACGTGCTGGATGCACCGAAGGGCGGCCGCCCCTGCCCCGCCTACGCCGCATAGCGGCTCGGCATGCCCGCGCTCTCGGACATGCCCTGAATGAGAACGCGCACGGGAGGAAGCGCGAGTGAGCCGCAGAAAGAAGGAAGACGATGAACGCCTGCGTTTTGCAGCCGAACGCTTCGCACACCGAGCCGCACAGCTCGTCGATTATCTACGTCGTCAACTCGGCGGAGCATCCGTTCGATATCGAAAAAGCCTCGGTAAAATGCGCGTCTACGGTAATCAGCATTCCTATTGCTGATTGGAACAACGCCCTCACGCCATGGCCTGCGCCGGGATTTTACGAGAATGAGCCGTGGTTCGGCGGGCATGGACGCGAGACACTCGAAGAGCTGACCAGACGAGTTATTCCCGCCATTGAGGCGAGGCTAGGTGCCGCGTCCGGAATCGAGAACCCTCGTTTGTCCCACCTTCGCAAAGAAAGCGATTCGATCAAGCGCGCCATCTGCGGATACTCTCTTGGCGGCCTATTCGCGCTCTACGCTTTCGCAAATGATACACGCTTCGATGCCTGTGCGAGCATTTCGGGTTCGCTGTGGTATCAAGGCTGGATGAACTACCTTAACGAGAAGACAGAGAGAATCGCGCCTTCCACACCTGTCGCCGCCGACCGGTTCGATGGACGAGGGCGCTACGCTTTCCTCTCCGTCGGCAAGAAGGAATGTAAATCGGGTCTGCCCCTGTTTCGCTGCGTCGAAGACAACATGCACGCGAGCGCCGACCTCCTCCGCGCCGCCGGTTGCCAAGTCGATACCGCGGTCGGCCCCGGCAACCACATGCAGCACATTCCCGAACGCTTCGAGGCCGCGATTGCCGCACTGGACGAATTCCTCGCACGCCTGTAACCCTTCGACGCACCACTGCTGCGGAACTCGTGGTTTATACGCCGCTCTCGGGGGCGCGTCGCTCGGCCGCTGCGCCGTTCGCAGCATGCACGCCACTCGCAACCGCTCCCCGCTCGCAGCGCGTCCGCCATTGAAGCCTTCGCGCTCTTGCTCTACCATGACGTGACGTTCTGCCGCCACAGGCACAGCATTCGGCCATCGCCCTACGTGCAGCCGCAAAACGCTACCGCCTGGCGCCGGCACCCACACATGCATATGCGAAGGAGGCGTCTGTGCCGCGTATTGATTTCGATGCCATTTCGGCGTCGACCTACAAGGTTCTCATCGTCATCGTGACGGCAATCTGGGGATCCTCTTTCATCATGATGAAAGACATCGTGGCATCGGTCGAGCCCGCATGGCTCATCGGCATCCGGTTCACCTGCGCGGGGCTTCTTCTGCTGCTCATCCTGCGCAAACACGTCGCACGCTTCATCTCCCGCAAGGTGGTGAGCATGGGCGTGCTGCTGGGGCTGTTCGACTTCTCGGCGTTCCTCGCGCAAACCGTAGGCTTGCAAACCACCACCCCCGGCGTGAACGCATTCCTCACGGCAACGTATTGCGTCATTGTGCCGTTCGTCTGGTGGATCGTTGCACGACGTCGCCCCACCCTGCTCAATATCGGAACGGCGCTGCTCGCCCTGGTAGGCATCTGGCTTGTTTCAGTAAGCAGCTCCGGCGCGGGCATCACGATGGGGTTCGGCGAGGGCATCACGCTCGTCGCCGCCGTCATGTTCGCCGTTCACATCGTGTTCGTGTCTAAGTTCTCTCAGCTCGGCGATGTGCTAACGCTCACCGTGCTTCAGTTCATCACCGAAGGCCTGTGCGGCCTCGCCGTGGGCGCCGCATTCGAAACCGCACCTACGCTCGCAGTGTTCACGCCCGCTATCGTTGGGCAGCTGGTGTTCCTCATCCTGTTCGCCAGCATCTTCTGCTTCGGCGTGCAAAACATCGCCCTCGCACACGTGCCGCCCGCCCAAGCGGCATTGCTCCTCAGCTTGGAATCGGTGTTTGGCGTCATCTTCAGCGTAGCGCTCTACGGCGAGGTGCTCACCGCACGCCTCATCATCGGCTTCGCCATCATCTTCATCGCCATCGCGGCCAATGAAACGCTGCCCCAGATGGGCGATAAGCTCTTCCGGAAGAAGAGGAAAACGCAGCAATGAAAGAGGCTCGGAATAATCGACATTCCGAGCCTCTTTTGCGAATTCAACTCAGAGCCAGACCGCTTGCCTGCCCAGCATTCCGCTACATCCCCAGCTCTTTGACCTTGGCCATGGCCTCAGCCTTGGGGGTCTTCCAATCCTCGGAATCGTCGGGGCGCGCCTCCATCTTCTCCTCGTCGCCGTCAGCAGCCTTCAGACGCTTGAAGTAGCTGCGCGCCTCCTTGGCCACCACGCCCGACAGAGCGAACAGCGCGATCATGTTGGGAATGGCCATGCACGCATTGAAGATGTCGGCGATGGTCCACACGGCCGAAACCGTCATGTATGGGCCGATGAAGATGCACAGAATGTACAGCCAGCGATACGCCTTCACGCCCTTTTTGCTGCGGTTGCTGAAATACTCAAGGCAGCGCTCGCCGTAGTAGCTCCAGCCCAGGATGGTGGTGAAGCCGAACAGCGCCAGGCACACCATCAGCACGAACGACACCACCGCGGGCGGCACAAACGGCAGACCCGCCTGGAACGCCGCCGTGGTGACCGCCGCACCCTCGAGGCCGATCTCGTAGGTGTCGGTAAGCACCAGCGCAAGGCCGGTCATCGAGCAGATGATCATGGAGTCAATAAACGTCTGCGTCATGGACACCAGGCCCTGGCGCGCGGGCTCCTTGGTCTGAGCGGCTGCCGCGGCGATGGGGGCAGAACCCAGGCCGGCCTCGTTGGCGAAGATGCCACGGGCAAGGCCCATCTGCATGGCGATGAGGATCGCACCCAGCATGCCGCCGCCGAACGCCTGCAGGCCGAATGCGCTGCTCACGATGGTCACGATGGCCGCAGGAATCTTGTCGATGTTGTACACAATCAGCACGAGCGAGAACGCCAGGAACACCACAACCATGGCGGGCACCACGCGCTCAGACACGCTGGCGATGCGCTTCACGCCGCCGATGATGACGAGCCCCGCGCAAATGGCAACCACCAGGCCGCCGATAATGGTGGCGATGGAAACCTGCACGCCAATGAGCGGCACAGTGACCAGGTAGGCGTTATTGGGGTCGAAGAACCCGTTCACGGCGCTGGAGATGGAGTTCACCTGCGTGAACGTTCCGATGCCAAACAGGCCCACGCACATGCCGAAGAACGCGAACACCTTGGCGAGCCACTTCCACTTCTGGCCCATGCCGTTCTCGATGTAGTAGAACGGGCCGCCCAGCACGTGCCCCGCCTTGTCCATGGTACGGTACTTCACGGCCAGCAGGCCCTCGGAGAACTTGGTGGCCATGCCGAACAGCGCCGCCATCCACATCCAAAAAAGCGCGCCCGGGCCGCCGGTCACCACGGCGGTGGCGATGCCCACGATGTTGCCCGTGCCCACCGTGGCCGACATGGCGGTGCACATGGCCTGGAAGCTGGAGATTTCGCCGCGACCGTCCTTCTCGTTGCTGAACGTGTAGCGCAGCGCCTTGCCCAGATGGCGGAACTGCAGCCCTCCCAGGCGGAAGGTCAGAAAAATGCCGCCCACCAGAATGAGTGCGATCAGCGGCGGGCCCCAGATAAAGCTGTCGATCGTTGCAAGCAGCTGGTTGAAAGCGTCCAAGATATTCCTCCTTCGTGCTTCAGACGTTTCCTTTGAGCTGCGTATCCTGCACATCCGGCGACGCATGCACGCATCGCGTGGAATTTGCAGGCGGTCTGAAGTTTTTCAGAAGGAAGAAGTGCGCGACGCCCACAGCGGCGAGCGTCTTGCTCTGTCCTTTGGCCTGAGAGTTTCGATGCGTGGGACCGGCCCAATGAGCCTACACCTGATGCGCGAACGCATCCTGCATCTTGCCCCTTCGGCACCCGGCTTGCCCGGGATTCTCCAGAGGCCCCATCCACATCCAGTCTTGCCGTGCGCAATCCAGGACGCTTCAACGGGGAAACGCAAATATGGGTGGATATTGTAAATGCCGAAAAGCGTTTGTCAAGATACACTTTAGCGTGAAAGAGTGAATGGCGAAAATCCGAGGCATCGCAGCAATCAGTAACAAAAGACGCGCCGCACTGACACCCCCTATCGTTTACGTCGCCCCCCGTTAACGCCCCTGGCATGCAAAAGCTCCCGGCGATGAGCGCGCGCCGGGAGCCCAAAGGAGGTTTGCCATCAGGCGAGCCCCGAGCGTACGGCGACGCTCGGCGGCTCCGCGATGATTACATGCAGGTATAGCCGCCGTCGACGGGAACCATGATGCCCGTGACGTAGGAAGAAGCGGGCGATGCCAGGAACAGAACCGCGGTGTCCAGCTCGCCCTCGTTGCCGTAGCGCTCGGCGGGAATCATGGTGCGGGCGTTGGCCTGGAAGAAATCGCTGTCCAGCGTCTCCTTGGTGAGCGGCGTGTAGAAATAGCCGGGGCAGATGGCGTTGACGTTGATGCCCTTGACCGTCCACTCGGCGGCAAGCGCGCGGGTGAGGTTGACCACGCCGCCCTTGGCCGCATGGTACGGCGAGGAGCCCGCCACCTTGTTGCCCACCAGGCCATACATGGAGGCGATGTTGATGATGCGACCGTAGCCGGCAGGAATCATGGCCTTCTTGGCAACCGCGCGGGCCACCTTGAACGTGCCAAACAGGTCGATATCCATCTCATGGCTGAACTGCTCGTCGGTGATATCCTCGGCGGGGGCCACGGCGCCGGTGCCAGCATTGTTCACCAGGATGTCGATGCGGCCGAACTTGTCCATGACTTTATCGACCATATCCTCCACCATCTGGGTATCGGTCACGTCGCAGCGCACGGCGAACGTCGGAACGCCGAATTCCTGGGCGATCTCGGCAGCTACCGCATCGATCTTCTCCTGACGGCGCGCGATGGGAACGATCGTGGCGCCCTGGCTTGCCAGCGCCTTTGCCATCTGCACGCCCAAACCGCCCGAGCACCCCGTGACGATGGCGACCTGCCCGCTCAAATCGAAGTAGTTCTTCATGCGATACGCTCCTCACTCTTCATAACGACATGCGCGACGCTGCCGCGCGCGCCTATCACCTATAGCGGCGAGCGCATCCCGAACGCGCGCTCGTCTTGCTACCTGCAAATTGGCAAGGCGGTCCACCTCGCCCGATTGCGACTCGGATATCCTTTGCTATATAAAAGGTAGCAAATACCAAAGCGTCGCGCATGCCCTGTTAGATGAACGGGCGATATAGGCTGTTATCAGGCATTTTATGTTTCCGCGATGTTTCACGCCTCCGGCGAACGGCAAACAGAGCGCCCCGTTGTCCTCCATGGCCCTCATGTCACACGCTCAAACCATCCCCGTGCGCATATGCACAGAGTTGACTTCGTCCCATGGCCAAGGTTGAACGTTACCGCCTTTGAAACTGCCCGATTTCTCCTCCCCCTCAGACCCCGCATGTTCTACCATGGATGGCAACAAAGGCTGGCGCGCTTCGCACCCTACGTCGCGCCGGCACCCCAACGACAGATGGGAGGCCCTATGGCTAACATCAAGGAAACCTACGTCGACTACCTGGGCTTTAAGACCTACTGCAAGATTTTTGAGCCCGAAAACCCCGATCCCGCCAAAAAGCCGCTGCTGGTGCTGCACGGCGGACCGGGCGATTGCCACAACTACCTGCTCACCTATGGCGAGCTGGCCGACCGCGTGGGGCGCCGCGTCATCTTCTACGACCAGATCGGCTGCGGCAAATCCATGATTCCCCATCAGGAAGACGATTTCTACACCTACGACCTCTGGGTGAACGAGTTCTACACCGTGCGTGAAGCGCTGGGGCTTGATGACATCCATCTGTTCGGCAATTCGTGGGGCGGCATGCTGGGCATGCTCTGCATGATGAAGGACGACACGGGTGTTAACTCGTTCGTCATCAACAGCTCGCCCGTGCGCATCCAGACCTGGCTTGACGAGGCGAACCGCCTGCTCAAATACATGCCGCAGGACATGCAGGACGCGCTGGCCGAGGCAGAGCGCACCGGCAACTACGATACGCCCGAGGCCAAGGCCGCGGCTGACGAGTATTACAAGCGCCACGTGGTGGGCTTCTCCGAGAACGACCCGAATTACCCGCAGATGGTGAAGGATTCGTTCGCCGGCGTGGGCGAATGCTACATGATCATGCAGGGCGCAAGCGAGTTCGTGGTCACCGGCAAGATGCGCGACTGGGACATCCGCGAAGGCGTGAAGAGCATCAAGATTCCCTGCATGGCGCTCTCCGGCACCGACGACGAGGGCACACCCTACA
>CAUWMI010000112.1:0-8085 GCA_963559755.1 uncultured Slackia sp.
TGGGTCCGACACAAGCACGCCCTTTGGCGCAAAGACCCCGATTCGTTGCCTCAAGCTACATGGCGCAAAGCACAAAATGCAATCCGTGGCGTTTTTCGCCTTTATCGATGCTCGAACAGTGCACAAAATGAGATTTGTGGCGCACACGCCCGCATCCTGTAAAATGCGCGTCACTTCTAGCGTTTGACGAGCGGCAAAGATAACGACAGGGATATTATGGAATGAAATTAGTGCGCAGCAAAAAGCTCGACACATCAGCCACTGTCGCTAGACATCAACGCCTGCGGCGCAAAGGGGGCGGATGCACCTGCAATCGTCGGCAGAGAACCGCCCGCCCACCGCGCCTCGACTGTACCCCTATCGCGAAGGAACGCTTATGCCCCAGCTTGTCGACTGCCATACCCATACGCTGTTTTCAGATGGGAAGGCGACGTTTAGGCAGAACATGCGCGCTGCCGTATCCGCCGGCCTCGCGACTATCGCATGTACCGACCACCTGGCGCACCCCGCGTTCATGGATTGCGCGATCGACGAGTCACGCCTCGACGAGTACGCGGCGGAAATCAGCCACATGCGCGAGGAGTTTCCCCAGTTAGAGATAGTGCACGGATTCGAAGCCGACTGGTATCCAGGTTGCGAGGCAGACATCGCCGCCACGCGCGGCTCTGCGACGTTTTTGTTGGGGTCCATCCACTACCTGGACGAATTCGCCATCGATTGGGACGAGGATATGCGTGCCTGGGAAGAATGGGGTGCCGACGGCGTGTGGCGCCGCTACGTGGATAGCTGGTGCGAGGCGTGTTTCTGCCCCGCGCGATTCGATTCCATGGCGCATCCCGACCTTCCGCGCCTGATGGGTCCGGCGGGATACGCACCTACCATCGCGCTGGAGCCCCTATGGGATCGCATGGCGGAGGCCGCACACGATGCGGGCGTTCATGTGGAACTTTCTACGGCGGCCCTGCGAAAGAATCTGGGCGACTACTACCCCGCCGAAGGGCTGCTGCGCCGATTCTGCCAAGCGGGCGTGCCAATCACCGTAGGATCGGATTCACACGAAGCATCGTCCATCGGCTTTGGCATCACCGAGGCCTACGCACATGCCGCCCGCATCGGCTACCGCAGCATCGACGTCCCAACCGTCGATGGCGATTGGCGCACCATCGCGCTCGATTAATGCGCTCGATGCAAGAGCTGCATCGCTAGGCGACGATGGCGCACGCCCAACGATGGCTAATGCCGACGCGCGTTCAGCTCGCCGGCGAGTTCTTCGACGCTCACACCGTAGCGCTCCAACACCACCATCAGGTGATACACCAGGTCAGCTGCCTCGTAGCGAATATGGTCGTGGTCGTTATCCTTGCAGGCGAGCGCCACTTCCACGGCCTCTTCGCACACTTTCTTGAGCGCGTAATCCTCCGGCCCCTGTAAAAGGCGCGCCGTGTAACTTTCCTCTGGATTTGCATTGCGGCGACCCGCTATCACCTGCGCCAATCCCATGATGGTCTCACCGATGTTGCCCGGCTGCACGTTGGCGGTTCTCTCGCCCATGATCACATCTCCAATTCGTTGAAAAAGCAGCTGCGCGCGCCCGTGTGGCACGCCGGCCCTGGCGAATCCACGCGCACCAGCAGGCAATCCTGGTCGCAATCGGCCGCGACCGAGATCACACACTGCATGTTTCCGCTGGTGGCACCTTTGTTCCACAACTCCTGGCGCGAACGCGACCAGAACCACGTGGTGCCCGTCTCAAACGTGAGTCGTAGCGACTCGGCGTTCATCCACGCCATCATCAGCACCTCGCCGGTGTCGTGCTGCTGCACGATGGCAGGGATGAGCCCTCGCTCGTCGAATTTCAATTCGGCCTCATCAAACTTCATATCATTCCTTACTGCCCATCGCATCACCGACCGTCCGAACGCAACGCTATCCACGGCTGAAAGCGGTTTGCACTCAATGCGCGTCCTGGATGACAAGCATTTCGCGCGCAAGTCATTTACAAGCAACCAGAAATCGCACGTGCAAGCCGCAAGCAACCGGACGAAAAGGCGTGCCTACGCCTAAAAATCAAGCCGCACAGGAATGCCCTGCGCCGCCATGTACTCTTTCACCTGACGAATGGTGAACGTGCCGAAATGGAACACGCTCGCCGCCAACACCGCGTCGGCCTCTCCCTCGATGATGCCCTCGGCGAAGTGCTCGAGCGTCCCCACGCCGCCCGACGCGATTACGGGGATAGGCACGGCACGCGCCACCGCGCGGGTGAGCGCCAGGTCGAAGCCGTCTTTGGTACCGTCGCGGTCCATGCTTGTAAGCAGAATCTCGCCGGCCCCGCGCCTCGCCGCCTCGCGCGCCCATTCGACGGCATCGATGCCGGTTGCCTTGCGGCCGCCCGCCACGTACACCTCCCAGCGATCGGCGCCGGGTGCGCCCGGCTCGCCCACACGCTTGGCGTCGATAGCGCACACCACCGCCTGCGTGCCGAATGCCGATGCCGCAAACGTGATAAGCGAGGGGTCCTTCACCGCCGCCGAATTGAGCGACACTTTGTCGGCACCCGCCGCAACCATGGCGCGCATGCCCGCCAAATCGCGGAAGCCGCCGCCCACGGTATACGGGATGGAAAGCTCCTCGGAGGCGTGCGACGCCATATCGATCGTCGTGCCGCGATTATCGCTTGTGGCCGTGATGTCGAGGAACACCACCTCGTCGGCGCCCGCACGGTCATACGCCGCAGCAAGCTCCACCGGGTCGCCCGCGTCGCGCAGACCCACGAAGTTCACGCCCTTCACCACGCGCCCGTCCTTGACGTCGAGGCACGGAATCACTCGTTTGGTGAGCATGCGTCACGCCTCCCTTCCCGATGCCGCAAGCGCATCCTCCAACGTGAACGCGCCCTCGTACAGCGCGCGCCCCGTGATAGCGCCTTCGATGACCTGCGGCCCGAGGGCAGCCAGCGCGCGGATGTCCTCAAGCGTCGAGATGCCTCCCGATGCCACCACGGGGAAGCCCGCCAGCTGCGCCACGCGGCGATACGCCGCCGCATCGATGCCCGTCTGCATGCCGTCGCGTGCGATGTCGGTATACACAAGATGGCGGAAGCCCCAAGAGGCAAGCTGCTCCACCACGTCATCCAATCGCAGCGCAGCGCCCTCGCGCCAGCCGTTGACCTTCACCTCGCCATCGCGCGCCGCCACATCGGCCACCAGAAGATCGCCGAACTCAGCCGCCGCCTGACGAGCGAATTCCGGGTCACGCACGATGGGCGTGCCGATGGCGATACGCTTGCACCCCAAACCAGCAAGCTCCTCGATGCGTTCAAGCGAACGCACGCCTCCGCCCACGTCCACCGAAATGCCTTCTACCTGGCATATCGCGCGGATGGCGGCGGCGTTTGCCGCGCGCGCCGCCTCATCTTCTTCGAACGCGGAGGAAAGGTCGACCACATGCACCCAGGCAGCGCCCTGCTCGACGAACGAACGGGCCATAGCAGCCGGGTCGTCGGAATACACCGTCATGCGGCTGCGGTCGCCGCGCTCGAGGCGCACCACCTTGCCGGCGATGAGGTCGATTGCGGGAAACAGGATCATCGCGCCGCGCCTCCTTCCGCATGTGCATCGGCGACAGGAGCCTCGCCTTTTACCTCGGCGGCCTCCTTGCTTGATGAAGCACACGCATCGGCCACCACGCCTTCGCCCTTTGCCTCGCCCGCCTGCGCGTGTTCAGCGACGATACGCACGAAATTACGCAGGATATCGAGGCCGTGGGCGGATGATTTCTCGGGATGGAACTGGCAGCCGTACGCATTGCCGCGCCACACCACGGAAGCGAAATCGCGCGCATAGAACGTGCGCGCCGCAACATCCGAGGTCGCAGCGTCATCCTCGAGCGCGTACGAATGCGTGAAATACACGTTCACGCCTTCCGCCACGCCGTCGAGCAGCGGACACGCCGCACCCGCAGGCGTCTTATGAAGCTGGTCCCAGCCCACATGCGGAACCTTCAAACGATGCGACGGCAGAAGCGTGCACGACCCAGGCAACACGCCCAATCCGCGCACCCATCGCTCGCCGTCGGCCTCGAATACGTCGCCCGGCACAAGCGCTTCCAAAGCTGACGCCGCAGCTTCGCCGACAGAATACGAGACGCTTGCGCCGGAGGCCGCAGCCCTCATGCCACCATCGACGTCCCCGGGCGCCTCGCCCGCACCGAGGGGGCACGAATCGCTCGCACTGCGGCCGAGCGACGCCGAACCCTCATGGGCGGCCTCAAGCTCCTCATCCGCCGGCACGCCTTCGGTGCCGCGCTCGAACAGCAGCTGCATCCCCAGGCAGATGCCCAGAAACGGCGTACCCTCCCCGCCGGCCACGGCGTCGATTACGGCCTGGTCCTGGCCGCTTTCGCGCATGAACGTGATCGCGTCGTAGAACGCGCCCACGCCTGGCAGCACGATGCCGTCCGCCGCCCGAATGACCGCAGGGTCGTCGGAAACGACGGCATGCCCGCCCACGCGCTCGAGGCCGCGCGCCACGCTGGACAGGTTTCCCTTGTGGTAATCCACCACCACTATGGTTGGCTTATATGACATAGCGCTCCTCATTGAACCGGAAGGCGGCTTTCGCTCCTTGCTGCAAAGCGTGCCCACCGCAGAACCTCTTCATTGAAAAGGACGTCATTTTGACGGTCTTTTCGCTCGAAATCGAGAATATCGCCGTGATTTTGACGTCCTTTCCTCAGCGCGATGCCCGCTCTCGGCATAGACGGGCGACACGTCGAATGTTACAGACACCCTTTGGTCGACGGAATTCCCGTCTCACGCGGGTCCATCTCCACCGCCTCGCGCAGGGCGCGGCCCACGGCCTTGAAGGCTGCCTCGATGATGTGGTGTCCGTTCTCGCCGCAGATCAGACGCACATGCAGCGTGATGCCGGCCTCTCGCGCGAAAGCGATAAAGAATTCTTTGGCAAGCTGCGTATCGAAATCGCCCACGCGTTCGACGCCCACCGGCACCTCATAGAACGCCTGCCCGCGGCCGGAAATATCCACCGCCGCCATCACCAGCGCTTCGTCCATGGGCGCGAACGCATGGCCGAAACGTCTGATGCCCGCTTTGTCGCCCAACGCCCGCGCAATTGCCCGGCCAAGCACGATGCCCGTATCTTCCACGGTGTGATGGGCATCCACGCGCAGATCGCCCTCCATGACTTCGACGTCTACGCCGAACTTGCCATGCCGCGCGAACGCGTCCAGCATGTGGTCGAAGAACCCCACGCCGGTCTCGATGTTCCGCCGTTCTGCATCATCCAGGTTCAGCACCACGTGAATCGTGGTTTCACCCGTCTCGCGCATGCAATCAGCTGTGCGGCAACCCTGTTCCATCATCATCCTATCCCTCTCTCGAAGCGGAGCCGCGGCGCGCGCATCGTTTGCTCCGGCACGCCGTAAACTCCGCTACGGTTTCGTCCTATTCTGCCAGGATCGTTTTGAGCGCGGCGAGCACCGCATCATTCTCCTCGGGCGTGCCCACCGTGATGCGCAGGCAGTCCGCAAGCCCGGGCGCGTACGAGAAGTCACGCACCAGGATAGAGAACTCGTCGCGCAGGCGCTGGCGCACGACGCTCGCCTGAGGCAAGCGTACCAGCAGGAAGTTGCCCTGCCCCGCCCAGACGGCACCCTGCGGTGCAAGCGGCTCGGTAAGCGTGCGCAGGCCGGAAAGCAGGCGCTCCCGCTCCGAGCGGATCGCCTCAATCACCGGGACAAACGCCTCGCGCTTGCACACCGCCGTAAGCGCCGCCGCCTGCGTGAGCACATTCACTGAATAGATCTGACGAATGGCGGCGAACGCCTCGATCACATCGGGTGCAGCCAGCACGTAGCCGCAGCGGATGCCCGCCTCGCCGAACGCCTTGGACAGCGTATGCAGCACCACCAGATTGTCGCACTCGTCCAGCAGGCACTCGACGCTGGTGCCTTCGTCGGCGAACTCGCCGTACGCCTCATCGACCATCACCAGCCCGGGGCACGCCGCGCACACCTCACGCGCCAGGTCGATGGGCAGCACGTCGCCCGTCGGGTTGTTAGGCGAGGTCAGAATCACCAGGTCAGCCTGCGCAGCCGCGGCAAGCAGCTCTTCGCGGCGCAGCCCGTACGTCGCCTCATCGCGCCACACGCGCTCCACCGCAGTCTGGGTGAGCGATGCGAAAAACGCGTACTCGCTGAAGTCGGGCGGGCACGTGAGCAGCGTGCGCCCCGTGCCGCCGAATGCCAGCAGGAAGTTGTACAGAAGCTCGTCGCCGCCGTTGCCCACGCAGATGTTCTCGCGGGCCACGCCGTGCCACGCCGCCAGTTCGTCACGCAAATCGTTAGACATCGGGTCGGGATACCGGTTGAGCGGCGTGTCGGCAAGCGCCTCGTCAACAGCCTCGCGCACGCCCTCGGGCAAAGGATAGGTGTTCTCGTTCGCCGAGAGGTTGATGTTGCACGGCGTGAAGGCGGGGTCATACGGCTCGATCTCAGCCAGATGCGGCTGCACAAGCGCACGCATACGTTCGGAAAGCCGCGCCATGTCTCACGCCTCCTTGCGCGCGGCGCCCGCGACCACCGTGGCATCGTCGTCGCCCGGCCAGGCGATATCGGTCAGATTCGCGGCGGCAAGCGCCTCGTAGGTAACGGCATCCTCGCCTTGCTCGATCACGCGGCGGCGCAGCGCGACGGAAAGCGCGTGCGACCACAGCCCTTCACCCTGGGCAAGCGTCTGCGTGGCGGGCGCGTCTTTGAGCAAGCCCGCCGGCGTGTAGCACACCACGGAAGAGCGCTTGACGAAATCCTCCACCGAAAGCGGGTTGGAGAACAGCGCCGTGCCGCCCGTGGGAAGCGTGTGGTTGGGGCCGGCCACGTAATCGCCCAAAGGCTCCGAGCTCCACTTGCCCACGAAAATGGCACCCGCGTTCTCGATCTTGCCCAGAAGCCCCATGGCGTCCTCGCAGTGCAGCTCCAGGTGCTCGGGCGCGATGGTATTCACAGCCGCCACCGCCTGGTCAAGATCGTTCGCCAGCACGATGACGCCCTCGTTGGCGAGCGAGGTGCGGGTGATTTCCTCGCGCGGGCTCTGCGATACCAAAAGATCGATGCCGCGCTCCACATCGCGCGCGAAGCCCTCGCTGTAGGTGACCAGATAGCATGCCGCCAGCGGGTCGTGCTCGGCCTGGGCCATCAGGTCGGCCGCCACCACCATGGGATTGGCACCCTCGTCGGCCAGCACGCACACCTCGCTGGGGCCGGCCACCATGTCGATGCCCACATCGCCCGACACCAGGCGCTTCGCCGCGGCCACATACGCGTTGCCGGGGCCGGTCACCTTGGCAACCTTGGGGATGGATTCGGTGCCAAACGCGAGCGCCGCCACCGCCTGCGCGCCGCCCACCATATAGATCTCGTCCACGCCGGCAACCTTGGCCGCCGCGAGCGTATAGGGCGAGATGCCGCCCTCCTTCTGAGGCGGCGTCACCATGACGATGCGCTTTACGCCTGCCACCTTGGCGGGGATGGCGTTCATGAGCACCGTGGAGGGGTACTGAGCGCGGCCGCCCGGCACGTAGATGCCCACGGCGGGAAGCGGCGTGACCTTGCAGCCGAGCATGGTGCCATCGGCGCGCGAGGTGAACCAGGACTGCTCCACCTCGCGCTGATGGAAATCGCGAATCTGAGCGGCGGCCTTCTCGAGCGCGGCGCGGAATTCGGGCCCTACCTGCTCAAGCGCCTCGTCCATCACGGACGGGTCGACCGCGAACTCCTTAATGTCTACGCCGTCGAACTTCTTGCAGTACTCGCGCAACGCACGATCGCCCCGCTCACGCACGTCGGCCACGATGGCGGCCGCGGAATCCATGACCGCCTGGGGCAGCACTCCCTGGCGCGGAAGCTGGCCGGGCTCAAGATCCTTATCGAAAAGCTGAATGTATCGCATGATGTCTTGCTCCTTTTCACAGGGCCGGCACGCACGTTGCGAGCCAACCGCGGATTTATATGAATAGTGCAAATCCAAACAGGGCCGAGATGCGGCCGACCTGTCCAGAGCCTCCACCA
>CAUWMI010000113.1:0-8076 GCA_963559755.1 uncultured Slackia sp.
TTCCTATCTGGACGCTATCCTGCTGTCAAAGTGCGCAAAAAATTGTACGTTACCTCGGACAACTTCCGTGCGAGCTCGGTGCAGGGCATCATGAAGCGAGTGAAGGCCAAGGGCGTGCCCGTGGTGGTCTACGAGCCCACGCTGGACGCGCCGGACTTCTTCGGCAGCGAGGTCACGCACGACCTCGAGACGTTCAAGGGCGAGTGCGACGTGGTCATCGCCAACCGCTGGAGCGAGGAGCTCGCCGACGTGGCCGGCAAGGTATACACGAGGGATTTGTTCAAGAGGGATTAGCTCGCTTCGATGTCAGATGCAATGCCTGCGTACGAGCATTCCTTCAATAACATGTTGCAATAGTCGTATATAATGCTATTATTGCGACATGTCTAACCGCAGAGACAACATATCGCTCATTAGGGAGCTCGCCGCATCGGAAGGGGGCGTGTTCACTTCCGTCCTTGCCCAATCGTTCGGGATATCCAAGCACGCCCTCTCGCACGCCTCGCAGACCGGCCTTCTTGAAAGAGTTGCCCACGGTGCATATCGGATATGCACCTCGGTAGATGACGGCTTTGATGTGCTGCGAGCATTCTACAAGCTCACGGCGCCGGAAAAATGGACCTATGACAGGATTCGGGAGTTTGACGGCATCGCTGTTGCCGGTGCGACTGCGGCATGTCTACACGAGATTGGAGATTTTCACGCCGATCCCTATATTATCGCTGTGCCGAAACGGTTCAACAGCCGAAACGCCCAGGCGCACTATCCGGTGCGGCATCTGAAATCCGGGGATGTTGTCTGGAGGAAGGGTCTGCCGGTGCTGTCCGTCGAGGCGACTTTGGGTTTCCTCATTGTTGGCCACGCGGACCAGTCTCTTGTTGCCGATTGCTTCATCGACGCCATTCGCAAATACGGTGCGACTGAGCTCACCGCGAACTCGCTTAAAGGGAGGATTGGCGAGGCGCGGTACGATTTCCTGATGGAGGCGGCGATTTCCGCCCTTCCGGATGGCTACTCTATCGGGGTTGTCGATGGGCGAGGGCATCTGGCGATAGTGTCGAGAGAAGGGGCTGACAAATGAACTATTCATCTCCAAGAGCGCTAGAAATGGCAATCAAAGAAGCTGCGAGGCGGTCCACCCAGGACACGAATCGTGCCATCTCCTCTTTCTATCTTCACCGACTTCTTTGTCGAGTGTTTTCTAAAACTCCTTGTCCGTTTGTGCTCAAGGGCGGCCAAGCCTTGTAAGCGATGAGATTCCTTGCGAGCACGTTGAGACGCTTAGGCCTGTTGATGGGATTGAAATTGATGGCCTTGAGTCGTTCGACTATCGGATCTACCCTGTGGATCGATCAATTGCCGACAAAGTTTGTGCGATAGCGGAGCATCATCGAGGCAAGCCGTCCTCTCGGGTGAAGGATCTTGTCGATATTGTCGTCTTGGCATGCAACGTTGCGTTTGATGGCAATGCTTTAAGCTCTGCAATAATGCGTGAGTTAGGTGTACGCCATCTAGTCGAAACGGTTGAATCGTTCGAACTGCCGGCGGAATGGGGTGAGGAACAAGAGCGGCAGTACGCAAAGATTGCGGCAGGGGTTCCTCTTCCAGAGCAAGCAAAGACCATGCGTGGTGGTGAGCTTCTAGCGGCGAAGCTGATAGGCCCTTGTTTGGATGACGCGGTTGCCGATGCGGTTTGGCATCTGGACGGTCTTGAATGGAAGCGTTCATAGCCGGGTGCGCCGTCTCACCATGAAGGGTCGTTGCTTGGTGAGCCCTTTGAGACGGTAAATGAGCTATGCGACCAATGCGGTCGCCAAACCGCCCGGGGTCTAGCAGCCCCCCCCTGCTGACGCGGTCCATTCGTTGTCAGTTCTGCGGAATCTCTGCGCGCATCATCGGCAACTCTGGAACAGGAGGATGGGCATCCTGTGTCCGGTTCAAAAGAAGCTCAAGCCGAGAAACGTTAGGTTTCATCCGACGAGCGCATATTGCCAAGTAATTATGGCTAACCACTACAGGAAGAAGATCGATGGAGACGTTTCGGTCGCAAACAAGATCGAGTCCCTCCTTCAAGAAACCCATTATATTCTGAAGGCTTCAGAAACCCAAACCGCCAACACCTACCTGGCGCTGCGCGTGTCTTGCTACGACGAACTTGGCACCTGTGCGGCCTCCTGCGTGGTTCTTCATAGAAGATGACGGGGTTTGCGTACAGATTTTGTCCTGCAACTGTGGGATGGGGCTTTGCTCCGAAGCTTTGATTAGAATCATGCGGGATTATCCGAGTATCGCCTGGAGTCTTATTGAGAATGCGGGAATCGATAAGAGGTCTGGTTCAGGAAGTGTTGCGGCGGAATGGCCAATTAATAAATCTGAGTGGAACGAATAGGACTAGGCACCATTTGGCGCATTGGGAATTTCGTTCTATTTCTTCTCGCGAACTGCTTCGCGGCGTAGGTTGATGTAGTCCAGGAGCTCGCCGCGGCGGTGTACGTGCAGCTTGCGATAGATGTGCTGGATATGCGTCTGCACCGTATAAGGTGAGATGACGAACCGTTTCGCAATCGAATCGATGCTGTTGTTGCGCGCCAGGAGCTTGAGCACCTCCGTCTCGCGCGGCGAAAGGCCAAACTCCGCCGCGGCATCTTCGCACACGGTGTCAACCTCGTCGACGGAGAGGGGCGCGCTGGCGAGCTCGGTAATGGCATGCTGCTGGCGGGTGGCGGCGATGATGAGGAATCCGATAATGCATGCGCCTAAAAGGCAGGTGTCGGTGGTCATGGTGCTGTTCACCAGGTTGTTCTGCTCGAAAAATACCGCAGTGGCATTACCGATGGCGGTGCCCAGCCGTATAACGCCCTCCGACACGCCAAACGCAATTGCCGGAGCCATGTATCCTCTGGTAGCAAGCGCGCCAAAGAACGTGAGCATCAGGATTTCCATGGTCACGCAGATGCCCATGCCCAGGGCAAAGGCCGCCACGGCAAGCGCGCCGCTCTTGATGACCAGGGCCAGCGCCACAATGGAGAGCGCCATGAGGAAGGGGACGAGCGAATAGGGCTCGCCGTCGGTGAAGCGCGAGGCGTACAGCAGAAGAAGCACGCTGATGATGATTACGCCGCCGGCAAGCGTCCACGCTAGAATATTCGCATGAAACAGCACGCCCGTGAGCTCGGTGGGGATGATGCAGGTGGCGAAGGTGTCGGCCATGGAGATCATGCCGCCCGTGACGAGAATGACGATGGCGCTCATGCGCAGCGCCTTGCTGGACTTGTGCGGCAGGAGCACTGGCTCGGGGCATCCGCCCGACCTGGCCATGGTGCTACGGTAGGCGATCGCCGAGGCGATGGGAAAGAGGGC
The DNA here is from genome assembly GCA_963559755.1 of uncultured Slackia sp. GTDB lineage: Bacteria > Actinomycetota > Coriobacteriia > Coriobacteriales > Eggerthellaceae > Slackia. The sequence continues at coordinate 3,361 of CAUWMI010000113.1, forward strand.
CGCGAGCACGGCGGCGGCAGGGGTGGGCAGCAACATGCTTGCGGCCATGGCTGCCACGGTGACAAACGCGAACGTAAGCGCCACGTCGCGCACGGCAAACGTGGCCTTGGCGCGAGAGCAGCTTGCGCCGCCGAATATCCACATCAGCGCCTGACAAAGGCCGAACAGGCATGCGATGACCGTTGCCATTGCACAGAACGGCGCTCCATGCACGAACGGAAACACGAGGCAAAACACAAGCGTGGCGGCCGAGAGAACGCCCGCCGCCAAGGGCACGATGCCCAGATGCTCGCCGGTGTCTATACGCTTTATGCCAAGCGGAAGCACGAGCATGAACAACCCGGCGAACCCTAGCGTGAGCAGCCAGACAAAGGTGACGTCAAACGAGGTGATGCCAAGCAGGCCCGTGGCGTTGGGAACGAACCAGAGGCTGTAGTGCCAGGCGGAAATAAGGGCAAGGCTCAAATACGGGGAAGTGTAGACAGATGCAATGCCGCGCTTGATGCGGATGGGCGCTGAAGACATAAACGAAGCGACTTTATTCTTGGGTGCAGTCGTGTTCATACTACCGCCTTCAATCGCCTGGGCAGATTCCGATGACGACGCCTGTGCGTGCTCGGATTGGCATTCGCATCGGTGCGCATTTGTGACGATAACTTATCTATTTTACTCGGAATCGTCATTCTGTGGAATCACTTTTTCGATGCGATATCGAATTCGTCGCTAATGGTGCATTCATTATGTGCGAATTCATGCCTCGCTAAGGATACCTCATTATGACTGCCTCCCGCACAATGATGCAGTCGCGTTCCGCCCAAGGGAATCGCGCGCGTGCGAATATGCGGCACTGCATGCGTGCGAGGGGCGGCCGACAGCGTATGAGGGCGTCCGCGGAGTGCTAAGCGACGACCGTCGGGCGCATTCGAGAAAGGGGCTGCCTATGGCAGGTAACGCTCATGGAGAGAAAAGCTACAAAGACCTCTCCGCTCCCCACCGATGGATGCTGCTGATTCTGGTCAGTATGGGTTCCTCGGTCATCTACGGTCCCATCTATCTGAAGACGGTGTTCTACGATCCGCTGATGCAGGCGTTGGGCTGCACCAACACCGAGCTCAACACGCTCGTATCCATCTACGGCATTGCCGCTGTGGTGTTCTATTTCTTCTCGGGCGTCATCGCCGACAAGATTCGCGTGCGTACGCTTTCATGGGTAGGCTACGTGGGAGTCGCGCTGCTTACGTTCTACTACGCCACGCTGCCGTCGTACGGCACGCTGGTTGTCGTGTTCATTTTGTACGCCGTATTCTCTATTCTCATTTGGTGGGGCACGCGCTATAAGCTGGTCCGCCTGATTTGCGACGAAGAGGAATATTCCCAGAAGATTGGCCTGTCCTACGGCATCTATGGCGCCATCGGCTTGGTGCTGAGCCTGATTCAGGCCGCTGTAGTCGCGGCGTTTCCCTCTGCGCAGATGGGTGTGACTGCGCTGCTCATCATCTCCGGCGTGCTTATTCTTATTTGCGGCGCGCTGGCGTTCTTCTTCATCCCCAAGTTCGAGGGCGAAATCGTGGCAGACGCCAAGATGTTCGATTTCCGCGCCGCCGGTCAGGCATTGAAGATTCCCGCCGTCTGGTTTGCCGCTCTGACCATGTTCTGCGTGTACTTCGTCAACGTGGGTGCTACGTTCTCCACCCCGTTCATGAGTGGCGTGCTGGCTGCGCCCGTCGCGTTGGTTTCGATCATCAGTATCGTTCGTTCCTATGGCATTACCGTGTTCTCGTCGCCGATTTTCGGCTGGATCTCCAAGAAGGTCGGCTCGCCGTCCAAGGTCATCTTCTGCGGCATGATTGGCGCTATTGTCTGCCTCGCGGCACTTATCCTCCTGCCGCATAACCCGTCCATCCTCGTGGTGGTCGCTGTGTTGGTGTGCCTGCTTTCGTTTGCCACCAACGGTCTGTACGGCATCGCCTCCGGCCAGCTGGCCGAGGCCCACATCCCGCCGCATCTGTTCGGCACCGGCGTCGGCCTGATTTCCATCATCGGCCTGTGCCCCGATGCCTTCCTACACACCTGGTTCGGCGTGATCATGGACCAGCAGGGCAACGACGCCTACACCACCATCTTCATGATCCTGATTGCCTTCTGCGTGGGCGGTATGCTGTTCGCAGCGCTTACCCTGCGCGCCGGCAAGAAGAACCTTGCCAAGATGGAAGCTGCGGGCGAGAAGGCCGAATAACGGTTTTGTTTCAAATAACGCGGGCGGTTATGTGCCGTCCGCGTTTCGCTGCATCATATGCAGCGCTTGTACGTCCTGCGGCCGCGAAAAAACGAGGGGATTCGTCGCGGCTGCGCAAGAGTGAGGAGTTCCAACATGGACAACAAGGTCGATCTGAACAAGTTCATGAATGACCAGATGAAGGCCGTGCTTGTGAAGTCGCAGGAAATCGCGGGCGATGCCTTCGATACGAATGCGGGCTTCGAGGAAATGCGCGCGAACTACGTCAAGGAGCGCGCGTACTGGAACGAAGAGCCCCCTGCGATGGCCAAGGTGTCCGACGAGTTTCTCGAGGGACCCATGGGCGAGTTCAAGGTTCGCTATTACTATCCCGTCGAGGCCGAGAAGCTGCCTGTGATCGTGTACGTGCACGGCGGCGGCTTCGTGGTGGGCAGCGTGGACACTCATGACCGCGTGTGCCGTCTGCTGGCAACCCATACCGGCGCTGCCGTGGTGAGCGTCGACTACCATCTGTCGCCCGAATCGGTGTATCCCACCAACATTCAGGAGGTCGTCGCGGTTGCTAAGTACCTGCATGAGCATGGCGACGAGAAGGGCATCGACGGCAACGACCTCTCGTTCGCGGGCGATTCCGGCGGTGCCGTGCTTTCGTTTGCCGCCAACCTGTGGCTGCGCGACGAGGAAGGCGACAACTCCTTTGTCAAGACGATGCTTCTGTACTACGGCTTCTACGGCCTGGCCGACTCCAAGTCTCGCCGTCTGTACGGCTGGCTCGAGGACGGCATGCGCGAAGAAGACCTGCTGTACTACAACAAGATCTGGCTGTTCGGCGAGAAGGAGGGCACCGACGCCGAGCTTCGCGAGAAGATGGCCGCGCCGTATGTGGATATGCTCCACAACGATCTCAAGACCTCCATGCCCGCCACCTTCCTGGCTGCGGCCGAGCTCGACCCGCTGCGCGACGACAGCGAGTGCATGTACCTGGCGCTGCAGGCGAACGGCGTGCCCTGCGAGTACAAGCTCTATGACGGCGTGCTGCACGCGTTCGTCATCTACACCCGCATGCTCGATGCCGCCAACCAGTGCATCGAGGATTCCGCGGAGTTCTGGAAGAAGCACCACGCGTAAGGTGCTCGAATGTTGCGGTGCCGCTCTCTTGCGGGGCGGCACCTTTTGAAGATGCTTCAATGCATCGTTGTATCGCCCTGAGTAGACGGGAGGCATGTATGCCCAAATACGATTTCGAAACCCTGATTGATCGCCGCGGAACGGGCGCGTCCAAATGGGTGCACAACCCCTTCACCGAGGGCGATCTTGAGGATATCGTGCCCCTGAGCGTGGCCGACATGGAGTTCACCGCTCCGCCCGAGCTGCGCAGCTGCCTTACCGACTTGGCTCAGAACGGCGTGTTCGGCTACCAAAACGCTGATGAGGTGTACTTCGAGGCCGTGCAGAACTGGTTCACGCGCCGCCAGGGTTATACGCCCGAGTTCGAGTGGCTCGTGCCTGCCCAGGGCGTCGTGCAGGCCCTCTGCGGCTGCATCTGCACCTTCTCGCAGCCGGGCGACGGCATCATCATCCAAGAGCCGGTGTACTATCCGTTCCGCTACTACACCGAGGTCCATCACCGCGCGGTGGTGAACAATCCGCTGATCGAGAGCGTTGCCGAGGATGGCCGCCTGCATTATGACATCGATTTCGAGGGCCTCGAGGAGGCCTGCGCGCGCCCCGATTCTCGCATGCTTCTGTTCTGCAACCCCCACAATCCCGTGGGACGCGTGTGGACGCTTGACGAGGTGCGCCGCGTGGCCGAGATCTGCGCGCGCCATGGCGTGCTGCTGGTGTCCGACGAGATTCACGGCGACCTCATCATGGGCGATCGTCCGCTTTCCAGTGTGATGCTTCTGCCCGACGAGCTGCGCCGCAATTCGGTCGTGTGCACCGCGCCGTCCAAGACGTTCAACCTGGCGGGCATGATGTGCTCCAACGTGTGGATCATGGACGAGCGCCTGCGTGAGCGCTTCAACACCGAGATGGGGTATCTGGTCATCAACGGCCCCACCAACTTCGCCCGCTATGCCACCATCTGCGTGTACAACGAGTGCGAGCCGTGGCTGGAGGAGCTGCTCGACTACCTCAAGGGCAACTACGAGCTGCTTATCAGCCGCCTGTCCGAGGCGTTCCCCAAGATGCGCTGGTCTGAACACCAGGGCACCTACCTGGTGTGGACCGACTGGCGCGCCTACTTCGACGATGCCGATGAGCTGGAGAAATTCTCGCTCGAGAAGGCCAAGGTCGCCTTCGACGAGGGTAAGATGTTCGGCGTCGGCGGTGCCGGCTTCGAGCGCTGGAACATCGCGTGCCCGCGTCGCGTGCTGGACAAGGCCATCACGCGCTTCATCGAGGCGGCGAAGGACGACTCGCATTTCGCGTAGGCCCCCATTGAGCCGAGGCGCTTTGCGCAAGGGTTGAAACGTATA
>CAUWMI010000114.1:0-7998 GCA_963559755.1 uncultured Slackia sp.
TGCTGTTCGTGAGTGCCTGTTCTCACTCGGCGACAAAACGCCTTTCGCACCGTTGGCGTATAAATCCATGAGAACGGTTTTGCTAAATGCTTTTTGGACGAGCGTCAATTGAGCGAGTGACTTTTGATGCAGCCTACTTTGGTGGACAACTCTCTCGAGTTGGTATTGTATGCATCTCAAAGTGGGCGTACATTCAAGGGACGAACTGCGCGCCGTTCTTGAGGAAATAGCGTCGCAGCGTCTAGGATCGTAGGGGTTGCGCAAGCGACGGGGCGGGTTCGGCAGGTGCGACGAATCCGGTGAATGCGGCTGGCATGGCGGAATCGGCAATCATCTCAGTTCTGCTTGTTTCTGTTTCACGCCCATGCCCCGTTCAACTCGGATTGGGTGGTGGGCAGGGAATCCTTCTCCAAAAAGCATTTCGTGACGCTATGAGACGCTGGCTTGGGGATGGTGCGGACGAACATGTGCCCTCTCAATTCAACGTTTAGGTAACGTGCAAAATAACTTGTAAGATAAGTTGACAACAACCCACTTAGATTTTATATTAGCAATCGTGCAGAAAGGTTAAGCGCCAGATGTGCCGGGTAGAGCTGGGGTCGCGGTTGCGACGAAAAGCTCAAGACCAAGGCGGGGCGCAAGTCGAATCTGCAAGCGCAAGGTAATAACAGTCGGCGGGGAAGCCCGCCACGCGAGGCCGCTTGAAGCGGGCGCCGGGTAACCGGAGCGAAGGCAAGGCGAACACGACGGCGAGAGCCGATCGGATTCAAAGCCGAAGCGAAGGAAACTAAGGCGCAGCGCCAGGCGGTTTCGCACAGAAGAGAGGACTGAGAAATATGGGCAAGATTCTGGGTATCGACCTGGGCACCACCAACTCCGCCATGGCAATCATGGACGGCAACAACCCCGTCATCCTGGAAAACGCCGAGGGCGACCGCACCACCCCGTCCGTGGAGGGCTTCCGCAAGGATGGCGAGCGCGTTGTGGGCAAGCAGGCTAAGAACCAGGCTGTCACCAACCCCAAGAACACCATTTCTTCCGTCAAGCGTTTCATCGGCCGTAGCTACGATGAGACCGCCGAGGAGCGCAAGACCGTTGCCTACTCCGTGGTGAAGGGCAAGGACGGCCGTTCCGTCATCGACATCGACGGCAAAGATTACACGCCGGAGGAGATTTCGGCTATGGTTCTGCAGAAGCTGAAGGCTGACGCTGAGGCCAAGGTCGGCGAGACCATCACCGAGGCCGTCATCACCGTGCCCGCGTATTTCAACGACGCGCAGCGCCAGGCCACCAAGGACGCCGGCAGGATCGCCGGTCTCGAGGTGAAGCGTATCATCAACGAGCCCACCGCTGCTGCTCTGGCCTACGGCTTGGACAAGACCAACAAGGATCAGAAGATTCTGGTGTTCGACCTGGGCGGCGGCACGTTCGACGTGTCCATTCTGGAGCTGGGCGACGGCGTGTTCGAGGTTCTGTCCACCAAGGGCGACAACCACCTGGGCGGCGACGACTGGGATCAGCGCGTCATCGACTGGTTGGCCGACAAGTTCAACAGCGATCACGGCGTTGACCTGCGCAAGGACCCCATGTCGCTGCAGCGTCTGAAGGAAGGCGCCGAGAAGGCCAAGATGGAGCTGTCCAGCACCTCGCAGACCAACATCAACCTGCCGTTCATCACTTCCATCGATGGCGTTCCGCAGCACCTGGACTACACGCTGACCCGCGCCGAGTTCGAGCGCATCACGCGTGACCTGCTCGACCGCTGCAAGCAGCCTGTCGAGGGTGCCCTGAGGGATGCCGGCCTGACCTCCAGCCAGATCGACGAGGTCATCCTGGTGGGCGGCTCCACCCGTATGCCCGCCGTGCAGGAGCTGGTCAAGACCATGACCGGCAAGCAGCCCAACATGTCGGTGAACCCCGACGAGGTCGTGGCTATCGGCGCGGCTGTTCAGGGCGGCGTGCTCGCCGGCGACGTCGAGGGCATTCTGCTGCTGGACGTCACCCCGCTGTCGCTGGGCGTTGAGACCATGGGCGGCGTGATGACCAAGATGATCGACCGCAACACCACCATCCCCACCCGCAAGACCGAGATTTACTCCACGGCCGCCGACAACCAGACGTCCGTCGAGATTCACGTTCTGCAGGGCGAGCGCCAGATGGCCGCTGACAACAAGACGCTGGGCCGTTTCCAGCTGACCGGCATTCCGGCTGCCCGTCGCGGCGTGCCTCAGATCGAGGTCACGTTCGACATCGACGCCAACGGCATCGTGAACGTGTCCGCCAAGGATCTGGGCACCGGCAAGCAGCAGCAGATCACTATCAGCGGCTCCACCGCTCTGTCTGACGACGAAGTCGACCGCATGGTCAAGGACGCCGAGGCTCATGCCGCCGAGGACGAGGCTCGCAAGGCCGAGATCGAGGCTCGCAACAACACCGATTCGCTGGTGAACGCCACCGAACAGACCCTGTCTGACCTGGGCGACAAGGTTCCTGCCGAGACCAAGCAGGCTGCCGAGGACGCCATCAAGGAGGCCAAGGACGCTTTGGCCGGCACCGATATCGAGGCCATCAAGGCTGCTGGCGAGAAGCTTCAGCAGGCCGGTTACAAGCTGGCCGAGGTCGTGTACAGCACGCAGCAGGCCCAGGGCGCCCCGGGTGCTGCCGGCGCTGCCAATCCGGCCGACGACGGTCCGATCGAGGCTGACTACGAGGTCGTGGACGACAAGAACGAAGGTAAGTAATCATGGCTAAGGACGACGCCAAGAAAGTCGCCCCCGAGGCTCGCGAGATTCCCATCGAGGGAAGCGACGACAAGAACGAAGGGGCCGCTGCTGCCAGCGGCTCCGCCCCTCAGGCAGAAAGCGCCAAGGCGCAGGATGCCGAATCCGCTGCGGCGGAGAAGGCCCCTGAAGGTGCCGCCGAAAAGGCCGAAGACGCCGATATTGCCGCCGAGGCCGATGCCGTGGTCGAGCAGGCCGAACGTCTTGCCAAGGCCGAGCAAGAGGCCGCGGCGCTTCGCGACAAGTACCTTCGCCTGCAGGCGGATTGGGACAACTATCGCAAGCGCACCGCTGCTGAAACCGATGAGATGCGCGCTCGCGCCGCCGAGAAGCTCATGAACGATGTGCTTCCCGTGCTTGACGATTTCGAGCGCGCCATCGCTCATGCGGAAAAGAACGGCGAGGCGGGACTGCTCGATGGCGTGAAGGCCATCAGCACCAAGCTGAACGGCGTTTTCGCGAAGCACGGGCTTGAGGCGATCGATCCCGCCGGCAAGGCGTTCGATTCGCTCGAGCATCAGGCGGTCGCCACCGTGGATGACGCCAGCGTGCCGGACGAGACCGTGGCGCAGGTGTTCCAGAAAGGCTATCGCCTGGGCAAGAAGGTGCTGCGTCCCGCAATGGTGACGCTTGCCACCGGCGGCCCCAAGCGCGAGCCGGAGCCCGCAGAAGGCGACGAGCAAGAATAGTAACTGTAGGAAGGCGGGCAGGTTGTCCGCCTTCCGTGTAAGAGAACTGGTTCGTGGAAGAATCGGCAAAGTGGCAAACAGGGCGTTCGTGGTGGAGCAGATTGCCTTGAAGGTTCTGCGTTCCTGACAGGAGCGACCTTGTGGTCGTGACTGAAGGAACGCAGGTTCTGAAAGGCAAGATGCCCGCCACGGGCGACCGTCAGGATGGAAAGGTGGTGGATCGTGGCTGCGACTCCGGATTACTACAAGACGCTCGGCGTGTCTCGCACCGCCACCCAGGACGAGATAAAAAAGGCGTACCGCAAGCTGGCACGCACGATGCATCCCGACGCCGGCGGTGACGAAGAGAAGTTCAAGGAAATCAACGAGGCCTACGAGGTCTTGTCGGACGAGAAGAAGCGCAAGCTGTACGACCAGTACGGCACGGCAGACGAGCAGCGCATTCCTTTCGGCGGCGGTCAGGGCTTTAGCGGCTTCGGCAGCTGGGCCGACATCCTTGAAAGCATTCGCCGCGGCGAGGGCGCATTCGGCGGCAGCTGGGATATCGGCGATATTTTCGGCGGCGGCTTCGGCGGCCAGCAGCGTGGCGGCTACGGCGGATACGGCGGAGGCTATGCTCCGCGCCCGCAAAAGGGCCGCGACATGAATGTGACGCTCAATGTGAGCTTTGACGAGGCGTTTCATGGCTGCACAAAGAAGGTCAGCGTGAAGCTTCCCGGTGCGGCGGCTGCCGAAACGCTCGACGTGAAGGTGCCTGCGGGCGCTGTTGACGGCGGGCGCGTGAGGTTCCGCGGCAAGGGTGCCGCGGGCACGAACGGCGGCGAAAACGGAGATCTGCTGGTGACCACGCGCATCAGCCCGCATCCGGTGTTCTCGCGCGACGGTGCCGACGTGCTGATGAATGTCCCCATCACGATGGCCGAGGCCGCGTTGGGTGCCGATGTCACGGTTCCCGCACCTGATGGCACGAAGATTCGCGTGCATGTGCCTGCGGGATGCCAAGACGGCACGGTGCTGCGCGTGAAGGGCAAGGGCGCTCCCAACGTCAAGGGTGGCGAAACCGGATCGCTGCGTATCACGCTGCAGGTCCAGATTCCCAAGAGCATGACGCCCGCTCAGGAGCAGGCCATGCGCGATTTCCAGGCGGCTTGCGAGGCCGCCGGGCAGGATGTGCGCGCCGGTCTGAATGTGAGATAGGCGATACCGCCGGCGCAACGTCGGCGGGGGACGCACGAAGGTGCGCAAACGTTTTCGCAGGCCAGCAGGGTGCTGCGAAGTAGGTTGGAAGGAATGGTGAATCATGGCCGACAGGGATACACCGCTGTACATGATTGGCGTAGCGGCCCAGCTCGCCGGGGTGCATCCCCAAACGCTGCGCATCTACGAGCAAAAAGGCCTGGTGACGCCGCAGCGCACGAGCGGCAATACGCGCATGTATTCGCAGGCCGATATCGAAAGGCTGGAATTGATCAACGAACTCACCAGCGAGGGCATCAACCTCGCCGGCGTTATCCGCATCCTCGACCTTAAGGGCCGCATCGACGAGCGCGACAAAGAGATCGACGACCTCCACAAGAAGGTCCGCCGCCTCGCCGACCGCGTGCACGAGCTCGAGACGCGCGAGAACGTAACGGCGCTCATGCTGCCCGAACCACGAGCGATTCGACGCCTGAATTAAGGAGGGCGCTTTATGAGATTAGACAAACTGGCAATCACTGCTCAGGAGGCTTTTCAGGCTGCAATGAGCATTGCGAACGACGCCTCGGCGGCGCAGATCGAGGGCATCCATCTGCTCAAGGCGTTGCTCGACTCCGGAGAGAACAACCTCTCCGCCATCATCAAGCGCGTCGGTGCCGATCCGGCGCAGCTCAAGCGCAACGTCGATGCCGCCATCGAGAACGCGCCCAAGGTGACGAGCGGCGGGCTTGGCATGGCCATCCCCTCGCAGGGCCTGATGAAGACCATCGACAACGCGGTGAAAATCGCCGAGAAGATGGGCGACAGCTACGCTACGAGCGAGCACTTGCTCATCGCGCTTGCCGAGGACGGCGGCGAGGCGGGCAAGCAGCTCAACGCGCTGGGCGTCACCCGTAAGACCGTCGAAGAGGCGTACGACAATCTTCGCGGCGACGCGCGCGTGACCGATCAGCAGGGTTCTATCGAGCTCGATGCGCTGAACCAGTACGGCCAGAACCTCACCCAGCAGGCCCGCGAGGGCAAGCTCGACCCGGTGATCGGCCGTTCCGAGGAAATCCGCCGTACCATTCAGGTGCTTTCGCGCCGCACCAAGAACAACCCGGTGCTCATCGGCGAGCCCGGCGTGGGCAAGACGGCAATCGTCGAGGGCCTGGCCCAGCGTATCGTGGCGGGCGACGTGCCTTCCAGCCTGAAGGACCGCGACATCATCGCGCTCGACCTGGGTGCTATGGTGGCAGGCGCGAAGTACCGCGGCGAGTTCGAGGACCGCTTGAAGGCCGTGCTGCGCGAGGTCAAGCAGAGCGAAGGCCGCATCATTCTGTTCATCGACGAGCTGCATACCATCGTAGGTGCCGGCTCCACGGGCGATTCGTCCATGGATGCGGGCAACATGCTCAAGCCTGCATTGGCTCGCGGTGAGCTCCACGCCATCGGTGCCACCACGCTCGACGAGTACCGCAAGTACATTGAGAAAGATGCCGCGCTCGAGCGCCGTTTCCAGACGGTGCTGGTGGGCGAGCCCTCGGTGGAGGACTCCATCGCCATTCTGCGTGGCCTGAAGGAAAAGTACGAAATCCATCATGGCGTGCGCATCACCGACGGCGCCATCGTGGCCGCGGCGGAGCTGTCCAACCGCTACATTGCCGACCGCTTCCTGCCCGACAAGGCGATCGACCTGATGGACGAGGCGGCCAGCCGCCTGCGCATCGAAATCGACTCCATGCCGGAGGAAATCGATGCGGCCGAACGTAAGTACACGCAGATGCAGATCGAAGAGCAGGCGCTCATGAAGGAGGATGACCCCGCCAGCAAGGAGCGTCTGGAGGAGCTGCGTCGTCAGATGGCAACCGACAAGGAGTCGCTCGATGCCCGCAAGGCTGAGTGGCGCAACGAGAAGGACGCCATTGAGAACGTGCAGCGCCTCAAGGCCGAGATCGATGCGGCACACGTGGAGGAAGAGCAGGTCACGCGCGAGGGCGACCTTGCCAAGGCCTCTGAGATTCGCTACGCGCGCATCCCTGAACTGCAGCGCCAGCTGGCGGCGGCCGAAGCTGCCGTGAGCGCCAAGCAGGGCGACGGCGCCATCCTCAAAGAGGAGGTCGGCGAGGAGGAAATCGCCGAAGTTGTGAGCGCGTGGACCGGCATTCCCGTGTCCAAGATGATGCAGGGCGAGATGGCCAAGCTGGTCGACCTGGAAGACAAGCTCCACGAGCGCGTCATCGGCCAGGACGAGGCCGTGAAGGCTGTGGCGGGTGCCATTCGCCGCAACCGCGCGGGCCTTTCCGACCCCGACAGACCCATCGGCAGCTTCCTGTTCCTGGGCCCCACGGGCGTGGGCAAGACCGAGCTCGCCAAGGCGCTGGCCGAGTACCTGTTCGACACCGAGCGCGCCATGGTGCGTATCGACATGTCCGAGTACATGGAGAAGTTCAGCGTGCAGCGCCTGATTGGTGCTCCTCCGGGATACGTGGGCTATGACGAGGGCGGCCAGCTCACCGAGGCCGTGCGCCGTCGCCCGTACTGCGTCATCCTGCTCGACGAGATGGAGAAGGCACATCCGGATGTGTTCAACATCCTGCTGCAGGTGCTCGATGACGGTCGTCTGACCGATGGCCAGGGTCGCGTGGTCAGCTTCAAGAACGCCGTGATTATCATGACGTCCAACGTAGGCAGCCAGTCCATCAGCGAGTTCAGTCGCCAGAACGAGGGCGAGAACATGGGCAACCTGATGGAAGACATGATGTCGGGCAACATGGCGAACGCCGCCAAGAAGCTCGCCGAACTCCAGAACCAGATTCAGGATGCTCTGCGTGCCACGTTCAGGCCTGAGTTCCTGAACCGTATCGACGACGTGATCACGTTCAATCCGCTCACGTCCGCCGAGATGGAGCCCATCGTCGAGCTGCAGCTCAAGGACGTGCGTGCGCGTCTGGCCGACCGCCGTATCACGCTCGAGGTGCTGCCTGCTGCGGTGGAGCAGCTTGCCATCGACGGCTTCGATCCGGTGTATGGCGCTCGTCCGCTGAAGCGCCTGGTGCAGCGCGAGGTGGTGGACCGCATCGCCAACGAAATGATCGCGGGCCACGTGATGGAAGGCTCCAAGGTGACCATCGACATGGACATCGTGGAGGGCTACACCTGCAAGGTGGAAAACCCGCAGGTCGTGGAAAGCGTGCGGCCCGACGAGCCTGCCGATGGGACCTACGAGGTTCCCGAGGCGTAAGCGTAAAGGCAAGGACTATTTGCTTCATTCCCAAGGGGCCGGTTCAGTGTGAACCGGCCCCTTTCCACAGTATTAGGATGCCAAAATTGGGAGAGCGTTCAGTTGAAGG
>CAUWMI010000115.1:0-7975 GCA_963559755.1 uncultured Slackia sp.
ACCCTGCTCGGGGTGGGCCATCTCACGACCGCGGAACATGATCGTGATCTTGACCTTGGCACCGCCCTCGAGGAAACGCAGCACGTGCTTCTTCTTGGTGGTGTAGTCGCCCACGTCGATTTTGGGGCGGAACTTCATTTCCTTGATCTCGACCTTGGTCTGGTTCTTGCGGGCCTGCTTGGCCTTGATTGCCTGCTCGTACTTGAACTTTCCGTAGTCCATGATGCGGCAGACCGGCGGCTGCGCGTTGGGTGCGATCTCCACAAGATCCATCCCCTGCCCTTCAGCAATCCTGAGGGCCTCACGCGTGTTGAAGATACCCATCTGGGTACCGTCGTAGCCGATCAGACGGCATTCGCGCGTACGAATATCGTCGTTGAGCCTTGGCTCCTGAGCTGCTATTGCGCCCACCTCCTTCGTATCCCGCATAAGCGGTGTGTTTGCTGCAACAAAAATGCCCTGCGGCATAAAGCGGCAGGGCATGAGGTTACGCAGTGCGTTTATTCCCGAAACCCATCAGCTTTCGCCGAACCAGGTGGAAGGCTCACATGGCCTTCGCTTGAAACAGCTTGCAAATAATAGCACGTTATCGCGCGCATGCAAGCTTTTTTCACAAATCTTGCTCTCGAACGCCAAAATGGCGCGACTCGCGAAGCGCAGGCGCACGCCCGCGCCCGACCGCCTACGCGTTGATGTAGAGCTGGACGAGCTTGATGGTATCAGCCAGGTTGCCCGACACGTTGGCTGCAGAGTAGTCGTAGGACAAGCGGCACGTCCATTCATGGTCGGAGCCATCCGTGGCCTTGGAGGTTCCCGAGAAGCTGTACGCCTCCTGGACGATGGTGGTGCTGTCCTCGGCATAGGTGCGGTAGTCCTCGGCGGCGGGCATCTTAACAGCGCCGTCATCGGTGGGCAGACCCGCATCCGTGAGAAGGTTCTCGATGATATGGCCCTCCTGCACGATGTCGGCGAAGCTCATGTCGCCGTAGTTCAGCGAGGCCACCGAGGTGGAATACCCCACCCGCGTGATGGCACCGTCTTTGTCGCAGTCGAGATACAGCGTGGGGGTGTTGCCGCTGTTGTCGGTGGTTTCGTCAGCCAGCGCCACGGTCACGCTCTTGCCCACGACCTCGGCCTTCTTCTTATCGCCCTTGCCGGTTTCCTCTTTAATATCCTTCTCGGACGTGACGGTTGCGCCGCGGCCCACTTCGGCCACCGCATCATCGACCGTCTTGCCGAGCAGGCCGGCAAGCGCGGGCACGTCGCCATGGTCCTGGCCGCTATCGTCCTGCGCGTCGGAGGCGAGCGCCGCGGGCGATTCAGCTTGCGCGTCGCTCCTTGATGCGGTCTGATAGGCCACATCGCTCGCCTCATTAACCAGCGTGAAGGCGAAATAGATCAGCGCGCCGATGAGCGCCATCAACACCACAGATACGATGATGAGAGCGATGCGCATACGGCGCGACTTGCGCCTGTGCATATCCGCCGCCGGAGCGACGAAATCGGGAGACTGCCCCGTAGCAATCGAGGGCGCATCGATGACCTCGAGGACATCATCCTGCTCGCCGATCTGCCCATCAGCCTGCCCATCGAGCTGAGCATCGGTCGGCTCGACCTCGATGGGCTCTTCGTTCTCAAAATCGGATGCCTGCTTTGCATGCTTCGCGTGCTTAGCCATGCGCTTCCGCCTTTCGTTTCCCTGCGGCCGAGATGCCCCGGCCTGCTTTTCGCGTGATTCAGGAGCATCGCCCCGGGCCAAAGCCCCTGCGACGCTAGATGATGCCCACTGTGACGAGGACAATGTAGACCACCGCGCACGCCACGCCGATTCCCGCGATGGCGAGGATGGCCTTTTGCATGGTGCTCATCGGAGGAACGTTCTGGAGATCTTCCTCGGTTTGTTCACGGTAGCCGTCGCGATCTTCGACCATGCGCATCCCTTCTCGAATTATGCTAACCGCCCTATTATACGAGCAAAGCCCGCCGAAGCGGGCCATGCCGTAGAGTTTCCATAGGTGTTAACGGGACACAGGTTCATGTGAATAAGAGACCCGCAGGTCGCCGAAAAGTCAGCAAGACCCCGACCTAGCTAAGAAAGTCGTTGAGAATCTCCTGCTCGGCCTCCTCCTCGGACATGCCGAGGGTCATCAGCTTGATGATCTGGTCGCCGGCGATCTTGCCGATGGCGGCCTCGTGGATGAGCTGGGCGTCCTCGCTCGCGGCCTCGATGCCGGGATGGCCTTCACCTTGGCGTTGCCCATGATGATGGCGTCGCACTGCACGTGGCCGTGGCACGCCGCCTCTCCCACGACGAGCGGGTTGAATACCTGGTAGGAATCGTCCTGCGCAACGCTGCGGGAGATAACCTGAACGTTGGAGCCCTCGCCCTTCAGGCGAATGTCCATGTTGGAGATGGCGGTCTGTTTGCCGTGAGTCAGAAGCTTCTCAGTGAGGATGAGCTTGGCGCCCGCCGCGAGCTCGCAGTTGGTCTCGCGCTCCGTGGAGGAAACGCCCTTGAGCTGGGTCATCTCCATCTCGCAGAACGAATCCTCGCCCATATAGACGTTGGTGGTGGGGTTAAGGATGCGCTCGCCCGTGCCCTCACCTTCGCCGTAGTGCTTCTCCACGTAGCGCACGCGCGCGCCCTTGCCCAGCCAGAAGCTGTGGATGCCGTCGTGCTCGGTAGCCGCATCGCCGGAGTTATGGATGCCGCAGCCGGCAACAATGAGCACATCTGCCCCGTCGCCGATATGGAAGTCGTTGTACACCACGTCGGTGATGCCCGTCTTGGTCATGATCACGGGGATGTGCACCGTCTCGCCCTTGGTTCCCGGGGCGACGGTGATTTTGATGCCCTGCTTGTCGGTGAACGCCTCGATGTCGATGTTGGCGCTGGAGCTGCGCTCCACAAGCTGGCCGTCTTTGCGGATGTTGAACGCGCCGCGCGGCATGCCATGAAGGTCGGCGATCTGCGCGAGCAGCTCTTCGTCAATTGCGGTGAGTTCTGCCATGATAGGTCCTATCTCTTAGCAGGTGGTGGGAATTTTGGTCAGGTGCAGCTCGGTGGGCGTGGTGAGCGTGCAGCCGAACTGCGCGCGGTCGGCCAGGCCGAGCTTGGGCATGATCTCGTCGCGCGGGCCGGCGTCTTCGATGCGCCCGTCGCGCAGGCACACGATATCATCGGCCAGCTGGATGATGCGCTCCTGATGCGAGATGATCACGATGGAGCGGTCGTCGCGCGCCTCGTGGATGTCGCGGAACGTTTCGGTCAGGCGATCGAAGCTCCACAGGTCGATGCCAGCCTCGGGCTCGTCGTAAATGGCGAGCTTCGGGTCGCGCGCCAGCATGGTGGCGATCTCGATACGCTTCACCTCGCCGCCGGAGAGGCTCTTGTCAACCTCGCGCGTGAGGTAGGCAGCCGAGCACAGGCCCACCTTGGACAGGTACTCGTTGCACTGCAGCGCAGGAAGGCGCTTGCCCGCCGCAAGCTCCAGAAGCTTCTTCACCTTCATGCCCTTGAAGCGCGCGGGCTGCTGGAAACCGTAGCCGATGCCCAGATTGGCGCGCTCGGTGATGGAGGCGTGCGTGACATCCTCGCCGTTGAACAGGATGGTGCCCGACGTGGGCTGCTCGATGCCCATGATGAGCTTGGCGAGCGTGGACTTGCCGCCGCCGTTGGGGCCGGTGATGACGGTGAACTTGCCGTCCTCGATGGTGAGCGAGAGGTCGTCGATGATTCGCTTCGTCTTTGAGGAGTGCTCGTCGACGGGAACCTCGAACACGATGTTCTTCAATTCAAGCATGATTCCGCCCTTCATAAGCGTCACTTCTAATTGTTAGCGCGATGATAGCATTTAATGCGAAGGGACGCGAGGCATATTGAAAAGCCTCGCGTCCCTTCACGAAAAACCATAATTGCGCCTATGCGGCCTGCCCCGGAACAACGGCGTTCGAGCCTGCGTCGGAGCCATCGCCCTCATCCTGGGCGCCGTCCTGATCGGCAGCGTCCTGGTCGGCCGTGCCCGCGTCACCTTCGCCGCCCTCAGCATCGGCGTCGGAGCCCTCGGTGCCCTCATCCTGCGGCGCCTCGGAATCGCTCGGCTGCGTCGCCGCGCTCTCGATGACCGGCAAAGACGAGAGGTCGAGCGCGGTGCCCAGCCACTTCGTGCTGATCACGTTGGAGATGCCGCCCGAGGTGATGGCAGAAAGCGCATCGGTGACCGCCTGCTGCAGATCGGCGTTCTCGGCCGAAACGCCGATGCAATAGCCGCCCGGCTGCTCGAACAGCGCGATGGGATGCATATCCACGTTCTGGTACAGCGCGGCGTACGTGCCGATGACCGCATCGGCCGCAACGTACTGCGCCTGCCCCTCCTCCACAGAGGAGAACGCCGACATCAAGTCACCGCTCGACACCAGGCTGCTGTCGCCGTAGGCGGTGCTCACAGCCCAGGCGCTGGTGGAAGAGCCCTGCGCCGCGATCAGCGGAGCGCTGTCGCGAGCGGGCGCCTCGGTTGCATCGGGACCGGCGAACAGGGCGATCGCCGTAGGAATGTACGGATCAGAGAGCCACAGCGACGACGTGCCGTCGGATACCTGGCTCATCAGGATGTCGATTTCGCCGTTGGCGATGGCCGTCTCGCCGTCGGACTCGACGTTGACGATCTGCAGCTTGAGGCCCATCTGGTCGGCGATGGCGGCGGCCATGTCCACGTCGAGGCCTACGACCTCGCCGTTCGACGACAGCGTGAACGGCGCGCTTTCCTCGCCCGTCACGCCCACGCGCAGCGTACCATCCTCGCCGATGACCGGCGATGAGACCGTGGCATCTTTCAAAGCGGGCGTGTACTCCTCCGACTGCCCGCTGCAACCGGCAAGGCCCAGCGCAAGGCAGAACGCGCATGCGAGAACCGCCAGAACAGAAGCGCGATGCTTCATGATGTGCTCCCTCTTCTCAAGGTTTCGATTGTTCCTCTTCCGGCTGACCTAGTCTTTGCCCCCACACTCGCGCACCGGGGTTTTGCGGATGAGCCCGCGCCGCCCTCTCCCCCGGTGCGGCGTGGTGCCGCAAGAAAATCGCCGGAGGGTGCGTCTTACTTCTAGGATACGCCATGCTCGTGCGCACGCATCCGCATGCCGCCGTGTTCCGCCACGTGACGGAGCGTGCGACATGGCGCGTGAACGCGCTTACGTGGGTCCTTTCGACCGCATCTGCCTTGGACTGAGGGGCGCGAATGCGCCCCCGCAACTACAGACCCGAAAGAAGTTCGGGGCACAGTTTAGCAGATTTGAGGGCAGCAGCGAGGCGGGCACACATCGCTGACACGTCGCCGACAAACCCGGAGGCGAATCGCCGCGCAAGGTTTTGACGACGATCGAGGGGAATCGCGGCAAGATTCGGGCAAGGTTTGGGAGAGGCGTAGGGGGAAAGAGCAAGGCATTTCACCTGGAATCGGAGGCCTTTTCGGTAAGAAACCGAGGAAGGGCGCAGGCAATTTCCGCATGAACGGCGCACAAAGCCGACGATGCCCGCGGCAAGGGTTTGACAAGGGTTGTGACCTATGCTTGAAAGGGGCGATGAAGCACGCAAGAGCCCGCTGCGGCCGCCATAGCTGGGTTGACATCCGCATGCCATACCACCCACACGCCATCCCCACGCAGAATGAGCGCCCGGCCGAAAGACCCGCGAAAAGCACCTTCCAAGGAGCATCCATGACGAAACGAAGCCCATCTCCCGCTACGCGCCTCGCGTTCGACGCCATCGCGGAAACGCTGTGGCCCACGCGCTGCGCGCTGTGCGACCGGCCCGGACGGGTGCTCTGCGACGAGTGCGCACGCACGCTCGACTTCATCGACTATTGGCAGGCATGCCCCCTGTGCGGCGCTCCTTGGGGGCGCATCCAATGCGACCACTGCGCCACGGAGCGCATCCTTGGTCAGGCGCGCGCGGAGCCGAAAACCGCGTTCGGGCAACACCCGCAAAGCGTCAACGGCCTCCTCGATGCCCCCGAGCACGCGCCGCACCGCGAACCGCGCCCCTGCCTGGGTGCCCTACGCTATACCGATCGCACCGCAACGCTCATCAAGACGTTTAAAGACAAGGGCGAGCAGCGCCTGGCCGCACACTTCGCCGGGCTCATATCCCGCGTTGCCCCTCCCTCATGGCACTCGTGGGCTCAGTGCGTGACCTACGTCACGGCCACGAAGGCCGCCCGCAGGCGCCGCGGCTTCGACCATATGGAGCTCGTGGCGCAAGAGCTGGCTGCGCGATGGGGCATCCCCTGCCTGCGCCTGCTCGCCGAGCCCCGTTCGAAAGACCAGCGTGCGCTGGGCCGCCTGGAGAGAAAATCGAACATGGGAGACAGATTTCGCGCGCTCGACCCGCTGCCCGTGCGCTGCGCCATCGTAATAGACGACGTGCTCACCACCGGCTCCACCATGGATGACGCATGCAGCGCGCTCGAAGCCGCCGGGTGTGCATGCCGCAGCCTCGTGGTGGCCCGCGTCTGACAGCGAACGGCACGATCTCGCTGCCAATGCGCTGTTGGCCTCATAGCCGCACGCGTCTGGCGGAGCCCTTCCCCGTTGCCTCTCGCAAAGGGTGCACCAGCCCTGCACCCGCCACCCGCCGAATGAGACACAGGCATGATGGGCGAGCGCAGCCTCCCGCAGGAAGCACGCCAACCCCACACGCCCAGCGCCGCGAGCATCCTGAATGGATGCCGCTTGTGGCGTACGTCTGCATTTTGTATCCGTTTATCAACGAAACCTAGCAGGCGCGGCAGGGCTTTACCTATACTTGGAGCGTTTAGCCATCAATCGACCGAGTATGCCCGTAAGGAGACCACGATGTTCGACCAGCTCTTTTCGCAGCTCACGTTCGTCGACGCCTTCAATATGGGCGTGTTCATCGCGTTCACCGTCTGCTACTGCTACCAGTTCTTCTACGTATTCGTGGTGCTGCTTAAGAAGCCGCCCAAGCAGGAGGCAAAGGCCAACCATCGCTATGCAGTCATGATCTCGGCGCGCAACGAGAACCAGGTCATCGCCGACCTCATCCACAGCATTCGCGTGCAGAACTACCCGCAGGAGCTCATCGACATCTTCGTGATCGCCGACAACTGCACCGACAACACGGCCGAGGTGGCGCGCGGGGCGGGTGCGACCGATGTATTCGTGCGCTACAACAAGGAGCTCATCGGCAAAGGCTACGCCCTCGACTACGGCTACAAGCTCATCCAGGAGAAATACGCCCAGAGCGGCTACGAGGCGTATTTCGTGTTCGATGCCGACAACGTGCTGGATGTGAACTACTTCCGCGAGATGAACAAGGTGTTCGACGGCGGCGCCATCGCATCCACCAGCTACCGCAACTCCAAGAACTACGGCAGCAACTGGATTTCGGCCGGCTATGCCGTGTGGTTCCTGCGCGAGGCGAAGTACCTGAGCCAGGCGCGCCTCACGCTCAACACCAGCTGCGCGGTTTCCGGCACGGGCTTTTTCATCAGCGCCAAGGTGCTGGCCAAGCACGGCGGCTGGAAGTGGCACCTGCTCACCGAGGACATCGAGTTTTCCACCCAGACCATCATCGATGGCGGGCGCATCTCCTACTGCCCCACCGCCATGCTCTACGACGAGCAGCCCATCACGTTCAAGGACTCGTGGAACCAGCGCTTCCGCTGGGCAAAGGGCTTCTACCAGGTGTTTTGGCATTACGCGTTCAAGCTGCTCAAGGGTATTTTCACCAACCCCAAGGGCGCGAAGTTCGCTTGCTACGACATGCTGATGACCGTCTCGCCCGATATGCTGCTTACCATCATCTCGGTGGGCTTCAACGGCACCATCGTAGTGCTTTCCGCCCTGGGCTATATGTCGGTAGGCTCCGGCATCACAAGCTCGGTCTCTTCGCTGTTCTTCTGCATGTTCAATTACTGCCTGTTCATGTTCGTGTTTGGCGTGCTGACCACGTTCACCG
>CAUWMI010000116.1:0-7811 GCA_963559755.1 uncultured Slackia sp.
GCCCGCGTCGGATGCGAAGCTGATCCAGTGCGCCTTGCGGCTCTCCTCGAACTCCTTGGGGCTGAAGAATAGTAGCCATGTCTCAAGCAGCGTGGGGCCAACCAGGCCAACGAACACCAGCAGAATCCAGAACTCGGGTGCATAGGTGCCTGCGATAAGCTTGGTCACTGATGCGGCACCGGCGGTCGAGGTGTCCGAGAAGGTGATGAAGCACAGCGAGGCGACCAGCACGAGCTCAATGATAGGCAGGCAGAAGTGGAACTTCTTGAGCACGCCCACGCGATTGAACTCCTCGGGATGTCGAATAATAGCCGTGACCAGCACCGATGCCATGCCGGTAGAAATGGCGGACACCAAGAACAGGATGGGCAGAAGCGCGTTGTTCCACAGCGGGAAGGTCTTGCACACGCCCAGCAGGCAGCCGGTGTACACGGCCACGCACACGCCCAGCACGGCACCGACGATCTCAAGGGGCGCCGGCACGCGACGATGCATGAGGTCGAGGATCGCCACGATGATGGCGACGATCACGAAGGCGGACAAGAACACAACGCCCCAGGTCATGACCGATCCGAAGTTGCTCAGCAGAAGCGCGAAGCGCAGCGGGTTATGAAGGCCCGCGGTGGCGTCGAACATCAGCAGCACGAGGCCGATGATTACGGCGATGGGCGCAATCAGTCGTCCCAGGCGAATCATGTTGACGGCTTCGGGGTGGCGCCAGCGCAGAAACGTCGATGTGACGAACGCGCCGCCGCCCAGGCCGGCGAGGAACAGGTAGCAGGCGATGATGCCGCTCCAGATAGGCTCGAATGACATCTTTCTCACCTCACGTAGTAGACTTTGGACTTGGTGATGTCGCCTGCGATAGGCTGGGCATGCGTGCGGTTGATCTCTTTGACCAGCTCGCAGTCGGGGTCGTCAAGATCGCCGAAGATGCGCGCGCCCGTGGGGCAGGCCGTCACGCAGGTGCACATCTCGGTGCCCGTCTCGTAGTTGGAAACGGTGCAGAAGCGGCACTTGTCCACTGCGCCCGTCTGGGAGTTGCGCACGCGCACCTGATAGGGGCACGCCGCCATGCAGTACAGGCAGCCGATGCACTTGCCGTGGTCGATCTCCACGATGCCGTCGGTGCCGAAGTGCGAGGCTCCCGTGGGGCATACGCTTACGCACGGGGCATCCTCGCAGTGCATGCACTGCAGGGGGATGTGCTCAACCGACACGCTGGGGTATTCGCCCTGCTCCTTATCCTCGTAGCGGATGAACGCCTCGTCGGGGATAAGGCCGTTCTGGCGCTGGCATGCCGTGCGGCAGGCATAGCAGCCGATGCATTTCTTGGTGTTAATGAGCATTCCGTAGCGCGCCATCATGCACCCACTTTCTCAACCGTGACATACGTCTCTTGCGTGCAGGCGCCGCCGTAGCCCTCCTCCAAGCGATACGGCACGAAATCCATCTGGCGCAGGCCCACGCCGTAGGCCGTGTGCTGATCAGGCGAGCTGATGCCGTAATGGCTGGGGATATAGATGGCTTCGGGATGGATGCGTTGCGTCACATGCACGCGCGTGGTGCCGGAGAACGATTCGTTGGACAGCTTCACCTCGTCGCCGTCGGAGATTCCCAGCGCCGCGGCCGCCTGCGCGTTCATCCACACGCGCTCGAGCCCGTACTGCTTGGTGATTTCCATCAGGGGCTCGCAGTTGGCGGTTTGGGTGTGGGTGTGGATGGCCTGCTTGCCGCCGATCAGGCGGAAGCTCTTGCCGTCGGCGGGCACCGAAACGGCAGGTTCCTTCCACTGCGCCGTGCGCGGCAGCCCCGCCGCCTCGCAGGCGTCGCTTGCGAACTGGATCTTGCCCGTAGGGGTGTTCCACGTGGGCGTGGTGCCGTACGTGAACGCCTTGTCGGCGAAGGCCACGGTGCCGGCCTTCTTCAGGCCCTCGAGCGAAAGCCCCACGGTTTTCAGCTGTGCATCGGCCAGCTGGTCCACAGTGAAGTTGAAGTACTGTCCCACGCCGCACGCCTGGGCGAGTTCGCTGAAAATCTGATCGACCGGGCGCGTATTGGGGTGCACCTTCTCGATCACCTTATCGCGCAGCGTGACCACGGGGATCTTGGCCGAAATGAACTCCGGTAGCTCCATGCGCTCCAGATAGCTGGTGTCGGGCAGCACGTACTGGCATGCCATGCAGGTTTCGCTCATCTGCACGTCGATGGCCACCGAAAGGTCAAGCTGGCCTACGAAGCTCGCGAGGCTTTCCGGGTTGGAGTAGCCCGCCACCATGTTGGAGTTGTAGAAGAACATACCCTTCATCTTGCCCTCGGTGACAAGGCTTGCCGCATAGGTGGACACGCCCATGCTGGACGCCGAGAGCGGATAGGCATCGGATCCCACGATGGGAGATTCGGGCGCGGGCACCGGCGGAAACGCGTTCTGGTCGAGCTCGCCTGCGGAGACGCCGGGGAGGAAGAGCGCGCCGCCCTTCTGATTCCAGCAGCCCAGAAGCGTGTTGAACATGCACAGGGCGCGAGCGGTTTCGCCGGAGTTGTTGTACGAGCATCCGAATGCACCGCGCCAGCTGGGCTCGATCGACGCCGCAGGGGCGGCATCGGCGAACTCGGTCGCTAGGCGCGTGATGGTGTTGGCATCGATGCCGGTGATTTCGGAGGCCCAATCGGGCGTGCAGCTTTGCAGGTAGGCAGCCCACTCGTTAAAGCCCACGGAATTGGCCTCGACGTACTCCTTGTCGTAGCGGCCCGTGGTCACCAGCACGTTCGCCATCCCTAAGATGAGCGCCAGATCGGTGCCGGGGCGGATGGGCACCCATTCGTCGGCGAAGGCGATGGAGTTATTGCAGCGCGGGTCAACGAGCACGATATGCGCACCCCTCTCGTGCGCCTTCTGCAGCGCATGCAGCGAGCTGGGGCGAATGCCGTCGGCGTAGCTGCGGCCGATGAACATGCACATCTTGGTGTTCTCCACGTCGCTCACGAAATCGCCAGCGCCAATGACCTGCGTGAATCCCGAAACCTTGGACATATTGCAGGAAACGCCGTGGGTGTAGACGTTGGAAGAGCCCAGCGCGTTCATGAAGCGCTTGGTGTAGTAGCTGCCCGAGGGGCGCGGATCTTGCACCATGGCAAGCGCCTGCGGGCCCGCTTCGGAAATGATGGATTGGACCTTCCGACCGATCTCGCTATAGGCCTGCTCCCAGCTGATGGCCTCGAACTCGCCCTTGTCGTTCTTCTTGAGCGGGTCGGTCAGGCGGTCGGGCGAATACGCGATGGAGGCATAGCCATAGCCGCGAGCGCACAGGGTGCCTTCGCAGTAGGGGTGGCTCTCATCGCCGATCATCTTGGTGAGCTGGCCATCGACGACGTATCCTGTGAAGCCGCATTTGGAAGAGCAGGAGTTGCACAGCGAATGCGCGGTGGTGGTAACGCCGCCTCCTTGCTCCTCTTCGGCATGCGCCTTCTGCCAGGCACCGAAACTGGTGAAGCCTGCGCCTGCGGCCAATACGCCGGCGCCGGCGGCCAGAAAGCCTCGCCTGGTTAGAGCGTGTTCTGACATGATGGTTCCTCTCTTTATACACACGTGCATTGCGCTGATGCCGCTCGTCATGCTGTGACGCTGCAGGCGGGATGCGCCTGGATTCCTATAAGCACATCCACTAGCCCGATGTAGAATTCCGCCGAGGCGCTTGACTCAAGGCCCAGAAGGCGGAGCCTGTAGCGCGTCAGCCATGAGAATCGCTCGGCGAGAAATGTTCGGGCGTCCTCGTGCGCGCCCGACTCGATGAGCCTGCCGAGAATCTCGAGCTCGAGCGACAGATGGTCGGGGCAGTCGGAAAACTGGGGAGGAAGGCTCAGCCCCATGCGCGCGATGAGGTCGCGCATATAGCGTGC
Organism: uncultured Slackia sp.; assembly: GCA_963559755.1. Taxonomy (GTDB): domain Bacteria; phylum Actinomycetota; class Coriobacteriia; order Coriobacteriales; family Eggerthellaceae; genus Slackia. The sequence continues at coordinate 3,901 of CAUWMI010000116.1, forward strand.
CGATTCTCCCCCGTAGACGCCGGGAAGTCCGGTGACGATGCCTTTTGCGGCAAACGTCGCGTTTTCGGGGGCCCGATACAGCGATTCGATCGGCGGCGCCGAGGCGGGAAGCCCGCCGGTGAAATGCTTGGCCGCGAACGCCTGCGCCTCCTGCCATGTGGGCGGGACGAACAGCGCGTTCACCTCCCGCTCCGACATGAAATCTTGAAGCGGGCTTTGGGCGTGCGACCCCTCTGCCGGCAGCTGTACTGCGCCCGGCATGGCTCCTATCTGGAGAAGATGCCGCACTCCATCGACCGTATCGGTCCAGCGACCTCTTCTGGTGAGGGCGCGCCATTGCGCCTCATTATGCGGGGCGAAGCATTCGGCGATGGCGTAGAACACTTCTGCGTCGTCCACGGTTTCCTTCTTTCTCAAGCACGAGCGTCAAACTAATACGATGCACGCGAGAACATTCGCTTGCGGTTATTGCTGCACGAGCGTGGTCGTGCGAACCACTCCCTGGTCGATGACCTTCTGCGCGATGTCCTGCCAGTCGATGAACTTGATGGCGCCGTTGGGGCACTGCTCGGCGCAGCGGCCGCAGGAGATGCACTTGGTGGAAACGCCCGTTTCGGTGTCCACGCGGGGCATGTTCCAGGGGCATGCCTGGGTGCACATGCCGCATCCGATGCAGATGCTGGTATCCACTACGCGAGCGCCCGTATCGGGGTCGGAGCTGATGGCATGCACGGGGCAGTAGTTGGCGCATGCAGGGTTGGCGCACTGCTTGCAGTGCTCGACGGTGAACTCGCAGGCGCCGTCGCCGAGCCCCAGGGCTCCTTCGCCCGTGCCGATGCCGGCTCCCCAGAAGTAGTTGTCGCGCACGCGCACGCGCGCGATGTGCTGGCACACGCGACCGTCGTTCTTCAGCGTGCACATCATCTCGCAGCGCTGGCAGCCCGAGCAGCGGGCGCGGTCGGTGACGATCATCTTGGTAGGAGTGGTGCGAATGTCGATGCGTCCCGAAGCGATGGAGCGCTCGGTCACGCCCCAGGAGGCGAGCACGCCGCCCACCACAAGGCCCGCAACGCCGCATCCCGCCATCGCCAGCACCTGGCGACGCGTGATGGTGTGCTTGGGCTTAGAAGGATCGGGTGCGCCTGGCTCGGTGCCGGTCGGCTGGGTGTCGGCGTTCGTCTTGGCGTTTTGCGCCGCCGCGCCCTGACCGGTTTCCTTCTCTTCGATGGAGGCGTCTTTGTTGTTAACGTCAGTCATGGTTATCCACCTTTTGTTTCGATTCCCCCTTGCTCGGTTCGATCGCAGCTTTGCATCGGGTCGCGCCCGATGCACCTCACGCAACGATGCGCACTCTATGCCCACTCCGCGGGGGACCACCCCCATTTAGAGGGCATTTTGAGAAAATTTATGCCTCTGAACTGCATCAAGTGATTTTTACCCTCAAAGAGGGGATAGGGGAGGGGCCCCGCGTGCAATACTTGCGCACAGGGTTTTCGCCATCGGATGCGGCGCGGATGCATGCGACGCATCCAAGGCGGTTCGTGGCAAGCGATTCATCTTGCGGCCTCTGGCCTGAGTTGATTCGCGGCCGTTTTGGATGCGGCAGCAATGCCGATGCACGCCGCCGTGCCTGTCCGATGCGTGAAGGCCTCTGCTCCGAGTCGCAGCTTCATACGATCACGCAACGTTCGCACATGAAGAGATTTGGAGTGAAGACATGTCCAATGCTGTCAAAGACCCGAATAAGTCCTACGGCTGGACGGGCACCATCCTGCGCGTGAATCTGACTACGGGCGCTATTACCACCGAATCAACCGAGCCATATAAGTCCTACATCGGTGGCATGGGCATCGCAAACAAGATCATCTACGACGAAGTGCCCGCTGGCACCGACCCGCTTTCGCCCGAGTCCAAGATCGTCTATGCCGTGGGTCCTCTCACGGCATCCGGTGTTCCGCTGGCGGGACGTATGACGGTCACGTTCCTTTCTACCTATACCAAAGATCACCTGCCCGTTGACGCGCACACCGGCGGCATGCTGGGCGCCAATATCAAGCAGGCGGGCTACGATGCCATCATCGTGGAGGGCGCTTCCGACCACCCCGTGTATTTGAATATCAAAGACGATGACGTCGAGATCAAGGATGCCGGCTTCTTGTGGGGCATGGGCACCCGCGCCACCGCCGAGGCGCTGAACAAGGTCGAGGGCACCACGGCCTGCGTGGCATCCATCGGCCCTGCCGGTGAGAACCTGCTTCCGTATGCCTGCATGATCAACTCCCGTAACCACTCCGCCGGCGCCGGCCTGGGCACCATCATGGGCTCCAAGAAGCTCAAGGCGCTCGTGGTGGAGGGCAACGGCAGCGTGAACGTCGCCGACCCGCAGACCGTGGCCGATCTGTCCGACTACATGCTGCGCGAGGTCATCGGCGCCAACAACAACCACGTGGTGCCTTCCACCCAGCAGGAATGGGCAGAGTACTACGACGCCAACACCCGTTGGACCTCCCGCAAGGGTCTGTACTGGGCCGACGCCGAGGGCGACCCCATCGAGACCGGCGAGCCCAAGCCCGGCGAGCTCAACACCGTGGGCTATCGCACCATGAAGACCACCAAAGACGAAGGCCCCGAGGCGGAGAAGTACACCATCAAGCTGGACGGCTGCCACAGCTGCCCGATCCACTGCTATTCGGATATGCGCATCCCCAACAGCAAGAAGAACGGCGGCTACGAGATCACCGGCAACACCTGCGTGCCTAACTTCCCGTTCTCCAACTACATGATCAACATCCTGGGCGAGAACACCACGGTGAAGCCCCAGACCGAGGACTCCATGATCTGGGACCAGGTCATCGGCGGTACGGTGGACGATCTGGGCCTGTGGTGCAACTACGCCCAGCTCTACCGCGATATCTCCCATTGCGTGACCGACGGCATCTTCAAGCGCGTGCTGCCCAAAGAGGAGTACGAGATGTTCGATTGGGACGCGTTCAAGAACAACGATCCCACCATCATGCCCAAGATCTTGCGCCATATCGCCCAAAACGACAACGAGATGGCGTACCTCGGCCATGGCCCCTTGGTCTGGTGCGAGCGCTGGGACGACATGGAATGGTTCGACACCGTTGCGTCGTGCCTGATCAACTACCGCGGCTGGCCGGTGCATCACGCGCTTGAAAGCCAGGCGCAGGTGGGCGCGCTGCTCAATATGATTTTCAACCGCGACCCCATGATTCACTCCCATGAGAACATGCACAACTGCGGCCTACCCGTTGAGCTGAAGAAGCAGATTGCGGCCGAGGTGTGGGGCGGCGAGGACGCGCTCGACCCCGACAAGAACTACACGCCCATGAACGAGCACAAGGCCAACTACTGCTGGTGGTCCATCGTCACCGACGTGCTGCATGACAGCCTGGTTCTGTGCAACTGGGTGTGGCCTATGACCATGAGCCCCACCAAGGCGCGCAACTACCGCGGCGACCTGGATCTGGAGGCCAAGTTCTACACGGCCGTGACCGGCGAGGACGTGACCACCGACGATCTGTATAAGGCGGCTGCAAGGATTATGACGCTGCAGCGTGCCGCTACCGCCCGCGGCATGGTGGGCAAGGACGGCAAGATGGGCTGCAACGACTTCCGCAACGTTCATGACGTGATGACCGCGTGGCCTTACGACAAGGATCCCGACATTGAGCCCTTCACCGAAGGCACCGACAAGATGGAGCGCGAGGATTTCCAGACGGGCCTCACCATGCTCTACAAGACCTTCGGCTGGGACGAGAACCTGGGCTGTCCCACGGCAGATTGCCTGGATTACTATGACATGCCCGATGTGAAGGAAGAGCTCCAGAGCTTGAACCTTCTTCCGTAGCGCCCGCATTTCCTGCCGCACGCCCTCCCTCCCTCTATGG
>CAUWMI010000117.1:0-7810 GCA_963559755.1 uncultured Slackia sp.
CCCACAACACGCGCGAACCCCACGGCAAGCGCGAAAACCACGACAAGCGTAAGCCCCACGGCAAGCGTGAACCCCACGCGCCGCAGCATGCCGCCTTCATTTGCCTTGCTGCTCGCACACCGCCCACTGCGCCGAAAATCGCCGACCAGCCCCAACGACCCGAAAGCATACAGAGTTCAATACTTGCTTCATGCGAAGCTCATTTGCGAATAAGGCACGTATTGAACGCTATAACGGCCCAATTGAGCGGAAGCGCAACTATCAAAGCGCGTTTCCCCAGTTCAGAGATACGTCACGCGCATCGTAGCGAGTCCTGAATACGCAAAAGAGTTCAATACTCGCTTCATTCGTCAATCGACTTCGCGGAAGGCAAGTATTGAACTCTTATTTGCGTTTGAGCGAAGTATTGAACTCTCGTCGCTAAAGACGAGACCGGCGCTGGCTACTGGGCTTTAGGCTCCTGCGGCTGCTGAGGGGCAGCAGGCTGAGCGGGCGCCGCGGGCTGATCAGGCGCGGCGGGTTGAGCGGGAGCAACCGGTTGCTGCATAGGAGCGTCAGCGCCCATCGGCTGCTGGGCCGGAACCGCGCCCGCCGCAGGCTGCTGCATCGGGGCGGTGCCGGGCACGGGCTGCTGGGGCATGGGCTGGGCGAATCCCTGCGGCGCATAGCCGTACGCAGGCTGCGCATACATCGCAGGATTGGCGGCCGCCTTCTTCAGGCGGTTTGCATACACCGCATTCACGATGAGCAGAATACAGGAAATCACGCGGCCCATCAGAATGGCGCAGACGGCGCCCGCGATGGACCAACCGAAAATCTTGCCCGCCTTCTGCGGATTGCGGCAGTTGCGCACGCCCATGATGCCGGCGATCAGCGACACGATGCACAGCACCACGCCGATACCCGAAAACGCACTGATGAAGCCGAAGACCATCGTGACCAGCGCCGACGTATCCTCGGCACTCATGTCGTACTGGGCATCGATACCGTTTGTCGCGCCCAAGTCATCGCGATATTCCACATAGCCGTCGAAGTTCGACGGGTCGCTAGCCACAACCCCAAGGCCGGCGGAAAGCGCCATCGCCGCAATACAGCCCAGAATGGCGAGCACGGCCAAGACGATGGAGGCAATGCTTACCCCGCGCACCACGCGAACGTCAGACTCATACATGATTAAAACCTTCCTATCGAAAACCGTTGCGTATCATTGTAGAGAACGGGGCCAACGATGCGCGCGCTTCGGCAAAATCGAAACCATAGGTTCGACGAACCGTAACCAAACCGCAACCGAAAGAGCACGTCAACGAGACGATACCCATGCGCGTAAGCACAAAAGCCGTAAGTCGCCTAGCGAATGCCCGGCAGGCCGAAGCCGGCGAGCATCTCGCGCTCGCGGGCCTCCATCTCCTCGGCCTCCTCGTCGGAGTGCACGTGGTCCCAACCGCACAGATGCAGAAGGCCGTGCACCAGCAGCACGTAGAGCTCCTGCTGTGGCGTGGTGCCGAACTGCGCGGTCTGCTCGCGCGCCACGTCGGACGCGATCACGATGTCGCCCAGCAGAAACGGCTCATCATCGGGCACGCCGGCGTCCTCATAGGCCACGTCAGAGTCGAAATCGTCATCATAGCCGTCGCATTCGAACGAAAGCACATCGGTGGGCCGGTCGATGCCGCGGAACTCCCTGTTCAGACGATGCACCTCTTCGTTCGTGGTCAGCGTGATGGACACCTCAGTATTCTCGGGCTGACCCTCCTGCTCAAGCACGTAGCGCGCGATGCCCTCGATATCCACGCCCTCGGCGATATCGGCCCCGTGCTCAATTTCAATCGCGATGTTCATTAGATCTCGCTTCCTTTCGCTCCCATGCCGCCGCATTCGTACAGGACAAGCGCCGGCGCCACCACGCCCGCCGTTTCGGTGCGCAGAATCGTGGGGCCCAGCGTCACCGGCCACGCACGCGGCCCCGACGTGAGTACGCCCACCTCATCGGCGGAAAGGCCGCCTTCGGGCCCCACCACCACGGCGATACGCGCATCGCGCCTGTCGTTCATCGCGCACTCCGCCATGCCGCGCGCGATGGCATCGGCGATGGTCGAGGTGGCCGGGCATTCCTCCCAACACACGAGCACGCACGTCGCGCCCGCAAGCGCTTCGGCGACCTGCTTCACGCTCATAGGATCCGACACCTCGGGCACGGTGAGCCGTCCGCTTTGCATGGCCGCCGATTTCGCGATCGCCTGCCAGCGCGCCACGCGCGTTGCCGCCTTCTTCTCGTCGAGCTTCACCACGCACCGCGAGCTCGCCATGGGGATGAAGGCCGCCACGCCCACCTCGGTGGCATGGCGAATCACGTCGTCCATCTTCTCGCCCTTGGCGATGCCCTGCACCAGAATCACATCGGGGTTCGCCTGCTCCACATCGAGCCGCTGCGCAATGCGCACCTCGATGTCGCCACCTTCGACGCGCACGATCTCACACTCGAAGTAGTCGCGCGCCGCGTCAACCACGCTCACATGTTCGCCGGGAGCCAGGCGCAAGACCTTGGCATGCTTGCGATCATCGGCCGAAAGGCGCAGCGGAAACACCTCGCCCGTCTCAAGGCTTAGCACCTGGTCATCCAGAAAGAAATGATGGAGCGACATCGATACCCTTTCGCCGAAGGTCCTACAGAATGTCCAAAAGCTTCAGGAGCGCCGGAACGTACACGATGCACGCGACGACGACACTCGCGCAGGCGGTGATGAGTGCCGCACCCGCCGCGCAATCCTTCGCGCGCTTGGCCAGCGGATGCAAGCCGGGCGAGGCCAAATCCACCACAGCTTCCACCGCGGTGTTCACCGTCTCCATCGCGAGCTGCACGCCCACGCACACCGCAACCGCAGCCCAGCCCCACAGGGGAACCTGCAGAACGGCGCACAGCACAAACGCGAGTACGGCGGCGATGCAATCCACCTTGAAATTGCGCTCCCCCGCCGCAGATGCTACGCCCTGCGCGGCGTAGCCGAACGACTTGACCAGCGAATTGCCGCTTTTCATCTCCTGGCCGGTCTTTGGGGAAGATCCCGAAGCGTTCTCGTTCATAAGACAACCTCCACCATATCGCCTTCGCGGGCGCCCGCGGGCGCGGCAACCGCATGATAGCTCTCCGTGGTGGCCACGCCATCGGATTCGACAAGCGCCAACTCGCGCGTACCCGCACGCCGCGCGAAATCGGCCGCACGAAGCTCCGCCTCCACAGCTTCAAGACGCTTGGCGCGGTCGGCCTTCACCTCCGGAGCCACCTGATCGGCGCGACGCGCAGCGGACGTGCCCTCGCGCTTGGAATACCGGAAGATGTGCATCTTAGAGAACCGGCACGCACGCGCCATCTCCTCGGTGGCCTGGTAATCCTCCTCGGTCTCGCCGGGGAAGCCCACGATGACGTCGGTGGAAAGCGAAAGCATGGGCATGGCCGCATACAGCCTGTCCACCAGCGCCTTGAATTGCTCGGCCTTGTACGGACGCGCCATTTCGCGCAGCACCTTCGTGGAGCCCGATTGAAGCGGCAGATGCAGGTGGCGGCAGATGCGCCCCTGAGCTGCAGCCATGAGCGCAATCAGGTCGTCGTCCACGTCGCGCGGCTCGATGGAGGACACGCGAAAGCGAACGTCTGCATCGGTGGCGTCCAGCAGCAACCGCAGCAGATCGGCCAGGCCCATCCCGTCGTAGGAATACGATCCCAGATTGATGCCCGTGAGCACGATTTCACGCGCGCCGGCCTCGGCCGTGCGACGCACCTCGTCGACGATCTCCTCAGCGGGACGCGACCAGGCGCGGCCTCGCGCCACGTGCACGATGCAGTAGGTGCACGCATTGTTGCAACCATCCTGCACCTTCACGCCCACGCGCGTGGGAAATTCCTCCCCCACGTGCACGTGCTCGGCGCCCGTGCCCCATCGGGCGGCGTCGCGAGCCGCCGCAGCATCCTCCACATGGGCGCTCGGCAAAACACCGGCAGACTCCTCAGCGTCAGCAGGGAAAAGAACGGCGCTTTCGATGCCTTCGGATTCAGGAGATTCGGAAGAAGCGCCGCCATCTTCGCGCGGGCCTCTCGCAAGCAGCTCGTGCATGGCGAGCTTGGGCACCACGCGCACGCGATCGCTCATCTCGGTATAGGTTGCGGGGTCGATCGCCGCGGCACAACCCGTGACCACCACCTGCGCGCAATCGTTCGCGCGCAGCGCCTGGCGCACCGCCTTGCGCGTCTTTTTCTCGGCTTCGCCGGTCACGGTGCAGGTGTTCACGATAATCAGGTCGGCCGCCGAGGCATCCACCGCGTGCGCACCTTGAGATAGCAGCGTGGCTGCAAAGTCATCGCTCTCCACGCGATTGACCTTGCAGCCCAGATTAATGATATGGAATGAACGAGAGATGTCCGATGGGCTATCAGCCACAATCCAATGCCTTTCGAAAGAAGTGTTACGGAATCGGACGAAACAGTGAGCACCAATCCGGTGCCCTAGATTGGCGCGTTTCGCGGCGGAGCGTACTTCGTACGCGACGGTAAGCGAAAAAGTGACAAGATAGGGTGCCCGATTGGCGCGCAACGTCGCAGCGTCTCATGAGTCGTTCCGCCGTTCGGCAGAACGGTGGAACTAGTTAAACGCGTCCCTGAGCTTTTGAAGGGGCGAGCGCGGCGCGGCAACTTCCTCGCCGAACTCCTTGGCCACCTTCTCCAGAAGCTCGCGCTGCTTCTTGGTGACGCGCTTGGGGATAAGCACGTTGATGTGCACGTACATGTCGCCGCGCGAATCGGCGTTCAGGCGCGGCATGCCCATGCCCTTCACGCGCACCACCTGCTCGTTCTGGCAGCCTTCGGGAATGCGCACCTGCACCTTCTCGTCCTCGAAGATGCCGTCGATCTCGATCTCGGCGCCGAGCGTGGCCTGAATGAAGCTGATGTTGGCGCGCGCATGCAGGTTATCGCCCTCGCGTTCGAAGAACTCATGCGGCTGAATGCGGCAGGTGACGATGAGGTCGCCCGCCTTGGCGCCGTGCATGCCCGCCTCGCCGAAGCCGCTCACGCGCAGCTGCTGGCCCTCGCGGATGCCCGCCGGCACCTCCACCGTGACGTGCTGGCGATCGGGGATGCGGCCCTGGCCCTCGCACTCCTCGCAGGGATGGTCGATAACCTTGCCGGTGCCACCGCAGTTGCGGCACGTGCTGGCGGTTTGCATGTCGCCCAAGAACGTATGCTGCACGGTGAACACGCGACCGCGGCCGCCGCACTCGGGGCAATCGACCTCGTGGCCGCCCTCGGCCATGCCGGTGCCGCCGCAGGTCTCGCACGGAGCCAGGCGGTCGTACACGATCTCCTTCTTGGCACCGGCGGCAACCTCCTCAAGCGTCAGACGCAGGCCCACGCCCATGTCGCGGCCCTCTTTGCGCACCGTGGCGCGTCCGCCCGCAGCGCCTCCAAAGAAGCTGGAGAACAGATCGCCCATGCCAAAGCCGCCGCCGAACAGATCCTCGAAGTCGACGTAGGGAGCCCCGCCGCCCGCAGCGCCTGCCGCACCGGGAATAGTGCCGAAGCGGTCGTACTGGGCGCGCTTGGACGGGTCGGACAGCACGTCGTACGCCTCATTGAGCTCCTTGAAGCGCTCCTCGGCATCCGGCGCCTTGTTCACGTCGGGGTGCAGCTCGCGCGCCTTGCGGCGAAACGCCTTCTTGATCTCGTCGTCGGTAGCGGTCTTGGCAACGCCGAGCACCGCATACAGGTCTTTGGCCATCTTGGGGGACCTTTCTATCTTCTACAGATCGCGCAGCGCGCTTCGTGCGGCGCGAACGGCGCGAATGACCTTCGAATAATCCATACGCGTGGGGCCGATCACGGCCACGATGCCCGGAGCATCGGGAGAGCCGTACTGCGCGGCAACCACAGAAACGCCGGAGAGCTGGCTCGCACCGTTCTCGCTGCCGATGCGTACGCCGAGCGGCTCGGCACCTTCGGCAACGTCGTCGAACAGATGCATGAGCACCGTGTCGTCCTCGAGCACTTGCAGCACCGGAAGCGCGGCCTCGGTCTGCTTGAACTCGGGTTTACGCAAAAGCGACGAAAGCCCCAGCCGATGGGCGCGCAGGGCATCCGCCTCCTCAAGGCACGCGATGAGCTCCTCGATGACCACGCGCGCGAGCGGGCTCGACAGCGACTCGTACGCGCGGCGCGCCGCCTCCTCCTTGCGGATCTCGTTCACCGAGTGGCCGGCAAGAAGCGTGTTGAGGGTGTTCTGGACGCGGGCCAGATCGTCGGCGCTCACCGGCTCGGTGAACTCGACGGAGCGGTTGAGCACCTGCCCCTCCTCGGTGACCACCACCATAAGCATGCGGTAGTCAGAGAACGACACGAGCGACACCTGCTTGACCGACGACCCCAGAAGCGAAGGGGCCGCCACCACCGAAAGGCAATCGGTGAGACGGGCGAGCGCCGCGGAGGTCTGCTCCATCAGCTCGTCCACGCGCGTGGCGGCATCGCGCACATCGTCGAACATGGAATCGCCCGATTCGTCGCCGTACTCCTGCGCAAGGAGATCGTCCACGAACGCACGATAGCCGGCATCGGTGGGGATGCGCCCCGCGGAGGTATGCGGCGAGGTCAGGTAGCCTTCATCCTCAAGCACCGAGAGCTCGTTGCGCACCGTCGCGGGAGATACGCCCAGGCGGTAGCGGTCGACCAGCGTGCGCGAGCCCACGGGCTGCGCGTTGGCGACATACTCCTCGATGAGCGCCTGGAGCACCTTCTGTCGACGATCCGAAAGCACGAAACCCTTTGCCTCTTCTCACACAGGCGACCCCGCAGAACGCAGGGTCGCGTACTTATAAACGTAGTGATTCTAGCAGCCCGAAGCACGGAGTGCTAACGATATCGTGAATTGTCACGCTACCGTCACGCAAATCAGCGAGCAGCGGTCTCCTCAGCCTCGAAACGCCGCACGTCATCCAGCAAGCGGTCCAGCACAGCGTTGAAATCGTCGAGCGTGATGCACCTGTTGAGGTCGCCGCGGGCGCGGGCTGCCCCGGGAATACCATGGAGGTACCACATCACGTGCTTGCGCATGTAGACGATATGGTTGCCCATGCGCTCGGAGAGCATCGCGGCGTGACGGCGCGCCATGTCAACACGCTCCTCGACGCTGGGGGCGGCCGGCTCGGGCTTGCCCGCCAGCGCGCATTTGGCCTGCTCGAATATCCAGGGGTTGCCCTGGGCCGCTCGGCCGATCATCACCGCATCGCACCCGGTTCGCTCGACCAGCGCGACCGCATCGGTACCGCGCTTGACATCGCCGTTGCCGATGACGGGCACGCCCACCGCTTGCTTCACGCGCGCGATTACGTCCCAATCGGCGTTGCCGGAATAGAACTGCGCCGCCGTACGCCCGTGGACCGTCACCGCAGCGGCGCCGGCCGCCTCCATCATGCGGGCGAAATCTACGGCGATATCCTCCCCCGCCGCATATCCTTTGCGGAACTTCACCGTAACGGGGTGCTCCACCGCGCGCGACACCTGGCTCACGATGGCGCGGGCCACATCGGGCGTGGTCATGAGCGCGCATCCGTCGCCCTTCTTGACGATCTTGCGCGCCGGGCAGCCCATGTTGATGTCGATGTAGGCCAGCGCATCGCCCATCTGCTCCTCAACCCACGCGGCTTCGCGCGCCATGGTCTCAGGCTCGTGGCCGAACAGCTGCACGGCCACCAAACGCTCGTTGGGGGCTCGATCGAGCAGGTGGCGGGTCTTCTCGTTGGCGAAGGAAAGCGCCTTGGAGGAAACCAT
>CAUWMI010000118.1:0-7767 GCA_963559755.1 uncultured Slackia sp.
CGACAGAAAAAAAGACTAAGAAAAAGTTCAAGATGCCGAACACCTACGTAATTTTGTTCTGCATCATTGCGCTTATTGCAGTATTGACCTGGATTATGCCGGGTGGTGCTTATGAGCTGAATGAAGCCGGTGATGCAATCGCAGGCACTTATCACGCGGTCGCTTCCAACCCGCAGGGCTTGTGGGATGTGTTCATGGCGCCTATCACGGGCATGCTCGGATCCGACACGATGGATGGGGCAATTTCCATCTCATTAACCATCCTGCTGTTTGGCTCTTTTCTCGAAATGATGGACCGAACGGGTGCTTTGAAAACCGCGTTGAAGAGCATTACTGCAAAGAATCAGAACAATACCCATATTCTTATTGTGCTACTCGTGACGATAATGGCGTTTTTTGGAACGCTTTATGGCGCTTATGAAGAGGATATCGTGTATCTCATGATGTTCCTTCCCGCAATTCTTGCGCTTGGGTTTGATACGCTGACTGCGGTTATGATTGCTGTGCTGGGGACTCAGTTGGGCTGCCTCGTTTCCGTAGTTAATCCATTCTCCACGGGTATTGCCTCCGGTATCGCCGGCATCTCTTCTGGCGAGGGCATGATTGAACGCATGATAATGTTTGTGGTCATGGTGGCTATTCTTTCGCTTCTTATTTGCCGATACGCAGACACCGTAAAAGCACATCCCAAGAAGTCCCCTCAGTTCTTCCGTCGTCAGCAGGATTTAGAGGAGTTTCCCGTTTCGCAAGAAGAGGATCTGACGCTTACTGGCCGTCAAAAGATTTCGTTGGGGATATTCGTTGCCACCTTCGTAATCATGATTGTCGGCCTTATTCCGTGGACTTCGCTCAATCCTAGCTGGACGTTTTTTGAGGATTTCGTTGCTTGGATTGGGGTTACCCCTGTGTTGATGCAGCTTTTTGGCACCGATATCACTCCGTTTGGATCATGGTATTTCCCCGAGTTGTCCATGATTGTGGTAATCGCTACGCTGGCAATTGGCATCGTAATGCGATACGACATGGATTCCATCATTGATACATTGCTGCAGGGTGCTGCCGGCCTGGTCTCCACCGCGTTCGTCGTGCCGCTGGCTCGAGGCATCCAGGTCGTCATGGACAACGGCCAGATCACCCCGTCCATCCTGCATGCCTGCGAGGGCGCCCTGGCGTCGCTGCCTCCCGTGGCGTTCGTCGTGGTGGCTCTGGTGTGCTACTTCCTGATCGCCTGCCTGATTCCCAGCTCCACCGGCCTCGCCGCCGCCACCATGGGCATCATGAGTTCGCTTTCGCAATTTGCCAATGTGGAAGTGTATATCATGGTTATCATTTATTGCATGGCTTTGGGCCTCGCCAAGATGATTACCCCGTGTTCCATTGCGGTTATGACCTGCACCGCGGCAACACATATTAGCTACATCGATTGGGTCAAAAAGGTTGCACCGATTGTGGGCATTTTGTTCGTGGTGTGCTGCGTCATTTTGTGCATCCTTGTGACCTTGGCGTAGTGCTGTTTGCTCCAATCGGAAGGAGTGTCTGAAATGCCATACAGAAAAGGTTCCGGCCCCAGCGTCGTCATCGCGCTCGGCGGCAACGCCTTAGGGAACACGCCGCAGGAGCAGCTGGAGCTGGTGAAGAACACCGCCCGCCATATCGTCGACATGGTGGCCGAGGGCATCAACGTCATCGTGACCCACGGCAACGGCCCCCAGGTCGGCATGATCAACAACGCCTTCGCCTACGCGAGCGCCAACGACGGCAAGACCCCCGAGATGCCCTTCCCCGAGGCGGGCGCCATGAGCCAGGGCTACATCGGCTACCAGCTCTCCCAGGCCATCCTGAACGAGATGCGCCGCCGCGACATCATGCGCTCCACCGCCAACGTCGTGACCCAGACCGTGGTCTACCCCGACGACCCCGCCTTCGAGAACCCCACCAAGCCGGTGGGGGCGTTCCTGACCGAGGAGGAGGCGAAGGCCAAGGCCGCCGAGACGGGCTGGACGTTCAAGGAGGACGCGGGCCGCGGCTGGAGGCAGGTCGTGGCGAGCCCCAAGCCCCGCCGCATCGTGGAGTCCGACGCTATCCGCGACCTGTTCGACGCGGGCTACGTGGTGGTGTGCACGGGCGGCGGCGGCGTGCCGGTCTTCGAGGCCAACGACGCCTACGCCGGCGTGCCCGCCGTCATCGACAAGGACCGCTCCGCCGCCATGATGGCCGCGACCTTCGACGCGGACATGCTGGTGATTCTCACGGCGGTCGAGAAGGTGGCCGTGAACTTCGGGAAGCCCGACCAGAAGGACATCGACGTCATGGACGCCGAGCAGGCCCGCGCCTACATCGCCGAGGGCCAGTTCGCCCCCGGCTCGATGCTTCCCAAGGTGGAGGCGTGCCTGGAGTACGTGGAGGCCCGCCCGCAGGGACGCGCCCTCATCACCTCGCTCGAGTGCGCCGCCGCGGGCCTGCGCGGCGAGACGGGCACCGTTATCACTGCTTAACGTTGGAGCACGCTGGTTTACGTGGGAAATTTTAGATTGTTCGGAGGCATCCAATCCGAAGCAAGTTTTATCAAGACGATGTATTATCAAGACGATGTATGAGGATTAGTGCTACGCAAGATGATTGCAATTCAAACAGGGTCAATGGTAAAGTCAGCAAATCCAGTATCCGAAATGATGCTACGGATGAAAGCTGAAGGATTGCCGATGGAAAATAATGCTATAGCGAGCGAATACCGTACGCTTAAAGACCTTGTTTATGAATACATTGCCTCAAATGTCTCAAAGGGGACATTCGATACGAATGGCAAAATTGTCGAACAACAGGTGAGTGATGCTCTTGGCGTAAGTCGCACACCTGTTCGTGAAGCTCTGATTCAGCTTGCTTCGGAGGGGTACCTCGAAAGTATTCCTCGAAGGGGGTTCTTTGTGAGCCGCTTAACTGAACAAATGGCTTGTGACGTAGTTAATATTCTTGGACCCCTGGATGGCAGGGCAGCTTTTCTCGCGATGCCCAATATGACAGATGATGATGTTGCTAAAATGCAGTTTCTTCAAGGGTCTATTGGACTGGCGATAGATCAAGGGCTGTTTCGTATGCATGATAAGCTGCAAAAGGATTTTCATGAGTGCTATTATGCAAAATGCCCTAACAAAAAGTTGATTGATTACATCCGTCAATTGAACCGATATTTCATTCGGCGCGAGGTTGACAATCTTTCCGAAGATGATTTGGTCGCCAATCTCCGCAAGGCAAATGAGGAGCACGCTGAAATCGTCAGGCTCTTTAAGGCGCGTGATGCCGTTGGCGTGCAGGACTACATTCGCGATGTGCACTGGGATGTCAGCGTGGCGCGTACTTTCGTGTGGTAGCGCTTGGCAGAATCGAAGGTTGCGCAATAGCCGTGATCGTCCAAATCATATATTTCCTTGCAAACGGGCTGCATTGCGTTTCGTGATGCAGCCCGTATTGGTTAACTTTCGTGGTTTAGGGTTATTCGCTTAAGCGCAGAGACTAACTCTGGAATGTCCCCGACAACAACCTTCCATGCGATTGCCCTGTCAATTTCCGCGTAGCCATGTGCGATGAAGTTTCTAAATCCGCGAATGTTCTTCCAAGGAATATCGGGACATGCCGAAATCACCTCGTCAGATAAATGTATCGCATCTTCGGCAATTCGATACACCGGATTCATAACTGCGTCGTAAGCAAGTTCGCCTTCAAATGAGTGGTCATTGCAAAATGCTTCCTCTGTAAGAGAGAAGTATTTGATTCTTTGCTGAAGCACATCGGCATCTTCAAGTATGCGGGCGATAATATCAGCATCGCGATCAGATTGCAGCATAGAGCAACACCTCATCGCGCTTTATGTGGTCGTAGAAACGGGGGCGCATCTGAGACGGGGGAGCTGTCACAATATCCAGCCCGATGCCTAGCTTCTTCTCAAGGGATTTCTGTATATCGTAGAGCTCGCCAAACGTCATGCTGGGGCCGCAGAGAAAACGCAGATCGATGTCGCTTTCCGGACGTTGGTCGCCGCGCGCATATGAACCGAAGAGGTATGCCTCTTTAACGTCTTTATTGCGAAGCTCTTGCTCGAGCGCTGCTTTAATCATTTCACGAGTAGGCATTATTCCTCCTCTCATCTACGTTAATTATAGCAGGCGGGAGGGTGCGGCGCTCTTTCGGCAACACGAATCTGTCCGTCGGTCTGCGCATTTCAGCGTAGGGGAGCGTTCGTGCGTGCGGCGTTTGTGTCGGAGTTGTGACGGGCGTACGTCAGGCGGCGTATCTCTGATGACACGGCGGTTACGAACGCCTCATCAGGCGGTTTTAACAATTTATGGGTGGTAAAGTTCTCGTCGAGATAAAACGAAGGGGCGCCGAGATGGGGCCCCGCGATGGGAGGCAAGGCCTCCCGGAAAGCGAGTGATCGACATGACCGAAGAGAACAAGAACATCCAGTCCAACGGCATGCCGCATGCCGACACCCCGCAGCAGGATTTGGGCGCTCAGGCGGCTCAGCCCACTCAGCCCGTGCAGCCCACGCAGCCGCAGGCAACCTATGCCACGCAGCAGATTCCCACTCAGCCGACTGGCGCCTACAACGCTCAGCAGGCGGCGCAGGCCCAAGCGCAGGCGCAACAAGCGGCCCAGCAGGCCTATCAGCAGCAGGTGTATCAGCAGTACGCCCAAAACGCCCAGGCCCAGCACGCCAAGCAGCCCAAGGTTAAGGAGCCCGGCAAGCATGATGCCGCCAAGCGCTTCGGCGTGAGCTTCGCGGGTGCGGCTCTTGCGGTGGTGCTCGGCCTCGGCGGGTTCGCCGGCTGGCAGGCCGTGAGCGGCGGCAACGATTCCGGTTCCTCCGCGGCTTCCGGCGCGAACACCACCATCCAGGTACAGGGCGAGGACGCCACGCTGTCCGAGGCCGTGGCCGACAAGGTGCTGCCCTCCATCGTGAGCATTGACATCTATCAGAAGGCCTCTTCGCAGGCGCAGTCGATGTTCGGCTTCGAGATGCCCGGCCAGGGCGATGACAACACGCTGACGCAGACCTCCCTGGGCTCTGGCGTGGTCATCTCCTCCGACGGCTACATCATCACCAACAACCACGTGGTGGAAGGCGCCGATGCCATCAAGGCCACCGTCAACGGCACTGAGTACGATGCCAAGCTGGTTGGCTCCGACCCCTCCAGCGACATCGCCGTGATCAAGGTGGACGCGACCGGGCTTACCGCGGTGGAGATCGGATCCTCCTCCGACCTTGAGGTGGGCGAGTGGGTCATGGCTCTGGGCAGCCCGTTCGGCCTGGAGAACTCCGTGTCCACCGGCGTGGTGAGCGCACTGCAGCGTTCGAGCACCATGCAGGACGAGACCACCGGCCAGACGGTGATTTACCCGAACATGATTCAGACCGACGCCACCATCAACCCCGGCAACTCGGGCGGCGCGCTGGTTGACAGCGAGGGCAAGCTCATCGGCATCAACTCGATGATTCAGTCCACCTCGGGTTCTAGCTCGGGCGTCGGTTTTGCTATCCCGGTTGATTACGCGATGGGCATCGCCGACCAGATCATGAACGGCGAGACCCCCACGCACGCGCAGCTCGGCGTGTCCATGGTGGAAATCACGCCTGAGATGGCGCAGTACTACAACCTGCCCGTCGACAGCGGCGTGTATGTGGCCAACGTGTATGCGGATAGCGCCGCCGATGCGGCCGGCATCAAGAAGGGCGACATCATCACCAAGTTCGATGGCCAGGACGTGACGAGCGCCACCGACCTGCAGTTGGCGGTGCGCTCCAAGAACCCCGGCGATGCGGTTGACGTGGTGGTGAACCGCGACAGCAGCGAGCAGACGGTTACGGTCACGCTGGGCGATGACGAGGATACCCTAGGCACCTCCGAGAATAACTCCGACGCCTACGGCTACGGTAACGGCTATGGTTACGGGTATGGCTACGGCGATGGTCAGGATAGCTACGGCCTGGGCGACCTGTTCGGCTACGGATACTAAGGGGTTTAGCCCTCGCTGACGTTGATTTGTTCAGCGGGTTTGCCATGCTCCATTCAGCCTCTTCCTTGGGCGGTCTCTTCGGAGGCCGCCTTTTTCGTGCGCTGATGCGACATCTCGGGCGAGCGGCTTTCGGGCACTTGCGGGAACTTTCGAAAAATGATTGTTCGCGCGGGACGTGACGCGGCGGTTATCGTAATATATGAAAGAATGGCTTACTGATTCGATGAGAAGGGTGAAGTTCATGCCTGCAGAAGGTTACAAGTATCACCGTGTACTGCTGAAGCTGTCCGGCGAGGCCCTGATGGGCGATGCCGGCTATGGAATCGATCCGAAGGTCATCGCCGACCTCGCCGAGCAGATCAAGGAAATCGTCGAGGATGGCGTGCAGGTTGCCATCACCGTGGGCGGCGGTAACATCTTCCGCGGCGTCGCCGGTAGCGCCAACGGCATGGATCGCGCCCAGGCCGACTACATCGGCATGCTGGCCACTGTCATGAACGCCCTCGCTCTGCAGGATGGCCTCGAGCGCCATGGCGTGGCGTCGCGCGTGCAGTCTGCCATCGAGATGCGTCAGGTGGCCGAGCCCTACATTCGCCTGCGCGCCATCCGTCACATGGAGAAGGGCCGCGTGGTCATCTTCGCTGCCGGCACTGGCAATCCCTACTTCACCACCGATACCACGGCAGCTCTGCGCGCCTGCGAGATCGACGCTGACTGCATGATGAAGGCCACCAAGGTGGACGGCATCTACGACAGCGACCCCAAGACCAACCCCGATGCCAAGCGCTTCGACAAGATCAGCTACCTTGACGTGCTCACCAAGGAGCTCAACGTTATGGACGCCGCTGCGATCTCGCTGTGCAAGGACAACGAGATGCCGCTGCTCGTGTTCGACATGACCGTGCCCGGCAACATCGCCCGTATCCTCAAGGGCGAAAACGTGGGCACGTTGGTGTACTAGCGCCGCCGCGGGCGCGCGGGAATATGCCGGCGCGTCCGATTGATCTGCGGGGCGAGCGGCCTTGCGCCTCAAGCTCCGAAGCCCGATTGAATCGCGTCCCGCAGGGGCGGGCGCGTTGAAACCAAGGAGGAAACGATGACCGCCGAGATTATGACCGCTGCTGAGACCAGCATGAGCAAGGCTCTGGACAACCTCAAAGAGGCGTTTTCCAGCGTGCGCACCGGCCGCGCCAACCCGATGATGCTGGACAAGATCCGCGTGGATTACTACGGCCAGGCGACACCCGTCAACCAGCTGGCCGCCGTCAAGGTGCCTGACGCGCACCTGATCGTCATCGAGCCGTGGGACAAGAGCATCCTGCACGGCATCGAGCACGCCATTCTGGCGAGCGACTTGGGCATCACGCCCTCGAGCGACGGCTCCGTGATTCGCCTTCCCATCCCCGCGCTTACCGAGGAGCGCCGCAAGGAGCTGGTGAAGGATTGCCGCGGCTTCTCCGAGGAGGCGCGCATCGCCATCCGCAACGCTCGCCGCGACGCCAATACCAAGATTGAGCGTGGCAAGAAGGACTCCGAGATTCCTGAGGACGACGCCCGCCGTGCCGAGGAGCAGGTGCAGAAGCTCACCGACAAATACATCGCCCAGGTCGAGGAGATGCTGAAGAAGAAGGAAGCCGAGGTCATGGAGATTTAAGGCGAAGCCTTAAATCTCCATCGTAGAGTTCCGCCGTTCTACGAACGACGGAACTCCATTTGTCAGTTTCGATTCCCCAAGGAGGGTTGCGTATGTATCTG
>CAUWMI010000119.1:0-7564 GCA_963559755.1 uncultured Slackia sp.
AAGCTCTCCCATAGCTTGCCTTTCGATTTCCGTCCCAACGCGAAACTGCGCGTGGGACCCCCTCGCGCAGTTTCCCTACGCTATCAAGTTAGACAACAGCCTATGCCGCGTCATCGGCCTCGACGATCTCGGGCTTCGTCTCGCCCGTGATGTCGCTGGCGCGCAGTGTCACGCGCGTGCCCGGCTCGTGCTCGGGCAGGTCGAACATCACGTCCTGCAGCACGCGCTCGCAGATGGAGCGCAGGCCGCGGGCGCCGGTGCCGTGCTCCACGGCCTCGTGCGCGATCGCGCGCAGCGCCTCGTCGGTGAACACGAGCTCGGAATCCTCGAACTCGAACATGCGCGTGTACTGCTTGACCAGCGCGTTCTTCGGGTCGGTGAGGATGTGCACCAAATCGTCCTCAGTCAGCTCGTCCAGCGAGCAAATCACGGGGATGCGGCCCACGAATTCGGGAATCATGCCGAACTTGTTCAAGTCCTCGGGCAGCACCTTGGACAGAAGCTCCGCCTCGGCGTGCTTCTTGGACTCGGGCATGTCATTGGTGAAACCGATGCCCGTCTTGCCCACGCGCTGTCCGATGATGTCGGCCAGGCCCACGAACGCGCCGCCAAGAATGAACAGGATATTCGTGGTGTCGATGTGGATGAGCTCCTGCTGGGGGTGCTTGCGCCCGCCCTGCGGCGGCACGGCGGCCTCGGTGCCCTCCACGATCTTGAGCAGCGCCTGCTGCACGCCCTCGCCCGACACGTCGCGCGTAATGGAGAGGTTCTCGGCCTTGCGTGCGATCTTGTCGATCTCGTCGATGTAGATGATGCCGATCTGCGCGCGCTCGATATCGAAATCGGCAGCAGTGATGAGCTTGAGCAGGATGTTCTCCACGTCTTCGCCCACGTACCCCGCCTCGGTCAGAGTGGTGGCGTCGGCGATGGCGAACGGAACCTGCAGCGTGCGCGCCAGCGTCTGGGCGAGCAGCGTCTTGCCCGAGCCCGTGGGGCCCAGGAGCATGATGTTGCTCTTGGCCAGCTCAACATCGCCCTCTTCGGCGGCAGCATCCAGGCTGATACGCTTGTAGTGGTTGTACACGGCCACCGAGAGAGCGCGCTTGGCGGCGTCCTGCCCCACCACATGCTCGCTCAAACGCTCATAGAGCTCATGGGGCGTAGGCAGGTCGGCCAGCACCTGCTCGGCCGTGGGCGCGCCGCTGGGGGCCTGCGCCGCCTGGGCGGCCTGAGCCGCGTGGCGCCCGCGAAGCTCGCCGGGCTGCATGTAGCCGCCCTGCTCGAGCACATCGGAGCACACCTCAATGCACTCGCTGCAAATGCACACGCCGTCAGGGCTCTGAATCATGCCGCCCACCTGGTCGGCCGTTTTGCCGCAGAACACGCAGCGCGCGTCTTTGGGGTCGATCGTCGAATTGCCGTCGTTACGCATGGCTTCTTATGCTTCCTTCTTGCTCGCGGAGCGGGAGGTGATGATTTCATCCACCAGGCCGTATGCGACGGCCTCCTCGGCGGTCATCCAGTGGTCGCGCTCGGAATCGCGGTGGATGGTTTCGATGCTCTGGCCGGTGTGCTTGGCCAGGATGCCCTCCAGGCGGTCGCGCGTCTTGCGCATCTCCTCGGCGAGAATCTGGAAATCGGTCTGCTGGGTGTGCTCGCCCGACCCGCCCATGGGCTGATGGATCATGATCTGCGAATTGGGCGTGATGAAACGCTTGCCCGGCGTGCCGCAGCAGGTGAGCACCGAGCCCATGGACGCCGCCATGCCGATGCACACGGTGGACACGTCGCAGCGGATGAACTGGATGGCGTCGTAGATGGCGAGACCCGCCGACACGCTTCCTCCGGGGGAATTGATGTAGAGCGAGATGTCCTTATCGGGGTCGGCGCTCTCCAGGTGGAGCAGCTGCGCCACCACCACGTTGGCTACGTTGTCATCGATCGCGCTGCCCAGAAAGATGATGCGATCGTTGAGCAGGCGGGAATAGATGTCATAGGAGCGCTCGCCACGCGGCGACTGCTCGATGACATAGGGAATGGTGTAATCGTTGCGAAAATCCATGTCATACCCTCTTTCGGAAAATACAACCCTGGCCCGCCCCCGCATGGCGGAGACGAGCCAGAGTACTGTATCACGCTATGCCGCGCATGCGGCCCGTGAGAGGACGCACGCTACCGTACGTCCATATATCGCGTAGGAGCAGCTTCGTGCGCACTACTCGGCTGCAGGAGCCTCGGCCTCCTCGGCAGGGGCCTCGTCCTTCTTGGCGGCCTTCTTCTTGGTGGTCTTCTTGGCAGGCTTCTCCTCTTCCTCGGAGTTGCTCAGCTTCTCCACCTCAACGACCTCGGCGTCGCGCAGGACGGCCTCAAGCGCCTTGCCGCGCAGGATGCCTTCGCGCACGATGTGCAGACGGCCCTGGGCCTTCCACTCGGCGTACATCTTCTCGGGCTCCTTGGCGCCGGAGGTCTTGAACTCCTCCTCGACCTCTTCGTCGGTCACGACGATGCCGTTCTTGCGGGCCCAAGCGTCGAGCGCGAGGTTCTGCTTGACGGAATCGGCGGCCTGGAGCTTGATGTCCTCCTTGAACTTGTCAGGGGTGATGCCCTGCTGCTGGAGGTACACGTCGAGCGTCATGCCCTGACGCTGCAGCTGCGTGAAGAAGTTCTGCAGCAGCTCGCCCTCAGCCTCGTCCACCATGGAGGCGGGAGCCTCGCCCTCAAGGCGCTGCTGGAGCTCGTAGAGCGCGTTGTTCTCCAGGATGCGGGGAATCACGTCGCCCTTCTGGATCTCGATCTCGGAGGCCACGCGCTCGCGCAGCTGCTCGACGGAATCGACGCCCAGCTTCTCCTTGGCCCACTCGTCGGTCACCTCGGGAACGACCTTCTTCTTGACGGCCACGACGGTGGCGTCGAAGGTGATGGTCTTGGTCTTGTCCTTGAACATCTGGGTCATCATCGAGGAGTTCTCGGTGATGTCCACGGTCACCGTGGTGCTCTCGCCCTTCTTCAGGCCCACGAGAGCCTCGTCGAGGGCAGCCGGGAACAGGCCGCGGCCGAGCTCGTAGATGCGCTCCTCGGCGGCGAGCACGGAAATCTCCTCGCCCTGGTCGTCCTTGGCGGACAGGGTGATGTCGATGGTGCTATCCGGCTTGACCTTGGTGTTGGCCGGAGCGTTCTTGAAGTCGTGGTAGTAATCGGCGAGCGCAGCAACCTGCTCGTCGATCTCGGCCTCGGAAGCGGTCTTGAAGGGAATCTCCACGTGCACGGGCGAGTAGTCGGAAAGCTCCAGCTCGGGCTTGACCTCGAACTCGGCGGAGAAGGTGAAGTCCTTGCCCTCCTCCACGAAGCCGTCAACGTCGGAGAACTTCGCCTGCGAAATGGGGCTGAGGTCGCACTCGTCGATGGCCAGCGGGAACGACTCGTTCAGCATCTCCTCGGTCACCTGCTGACGCACGGCGTCCTTGCCCAGGTGGCTGTCGATGACGGGACGGGGCACATGGCCGGGGCGGAAGCCCGGGAACTTGTACTTCGTGCCGAAGTCCTTGTACGTCTTCTTGATGCGGCGGTCGATGTCCGCGGCCTCGATGGTCACCGTGAGCTTGGTGGCACCGGACTCGAGAACCTCTACGTTCGTTTTCAACTGTATCCTCCATCATTCTTCTTCAGCC
Source organism: uncultured Slackia sp. (assembly GCA_963559755.1). GTDB lineage: Bacteria > Actinomycetota > Coriobacteriia > Coriobacteriales > Eggerthellaceae > Slackia. The sequence goes on from CAUWMI010000119.1 coordinate 3,669, forward strand.
TGCCGTGCAACGGCGGGCAGATTACCGAAAACGGGCCGTCCAAAAAGCGACGACGTTGGTGCGGGCGAAAGGACTTGAACCTTCACGGGGGTTGCCCACCAGAACCTAAATCTGGCGCGTCTGCCAATTCCGCCACGCCCGCACATCAGCGTATGCCGCGCGCCTTTCTCGGACACGCAACGGCATATGATAGCAAAAACAGGGCGCGGGAAACAGACGGCATCTGCGAGAACACGAGATTGCCTATACCTTGTCTTCAAGGTCGAGCTGCATGAGCGCCACGTTCTCGCGCATGTGCTTGGCCATGGCGCGGCTGATGCGCCTGCCCTCATACATGCGCTGGATGTGCTCGAGCTCGAGCGCGTACCCTAAGCGCCGCACCTCGGTGGCGCGGTCCTCCACGCGGGCCACCGTGCCGATGTCGCGCCCGATGCGCTTGCAGCGGCGCAGGTCGCGCTGGACCTCCACCATGAGCGCGCTCACGTCCTCGGTGCGATACGCCGGGTCGTTGAGCAGCTCGCGCAGCTTGCCCATGACGTTCTCGAGGCTTTTCACCTGCAGCTCGCGCATCTCGTGCTCCTCGTCGGAGGCGCTCATCATGGGCATCTTGTCCACCAGGAAGCGCTTGATGGAATGAACCTCCATCGACACACGGCGGCGCGCGACGCCAAGGAACCACTTGATGTCGCGGTTGTGGTTCATGAGCGCCTCGGTCTCGGCCAGGCGGTTGAGCATGCGGTATCCGGTCATGGGCGACACCTCTTCGGCATCGATCGCATGCTGCACGAACTCGCGCTCCCATTTGAGCACCAGCCTGCGCATCTCGGCATCATCCTCATCGGGCTCGTCGTCGAGACCCGACTTGATGCGCGCGATACGGTCGGAGTACTGTTTCATGACCACTTGGGTGGCGCGGCGATTCTCCTTGGTCTGGCGTGCCGAGAGGTCTTCGATCACGGCGCGCAGCACCTCTATCACGGCCTGCGTGTCGGTTTCGAAGCCCTCCTCCTCGCGCTTGGGCAGAAGGAGCGGCAGGGCGAAGTTCGCGAGCAGCAACGTGAGCACGATCACGCCGCAGGCGAGGAATATCAGCAGGTCGCGCTCGTGGAAGTACTCCCCGCCCACCATGTAGGGCAGCGTGAACATGATGGAGAGCGAGATGGCGCCCTTGGGGCCCGCCAAGGCGAGCGCGAACGCCTCGCGCAGCGATTCGCCGGTCACAAGCTTCACCGACTTGAGCACGGCGCGCACCTGCTCAGGCGTGCCGCCGCTGTTCTTTTGCTCCTCGCGGGCGAGCTGCTTGCGCCCGACGAAATTGATGCCCTGGAACCATATCGTGCGCATGATGATCGACGCCGCGCTGATGGCGAGTACCAGCCCTATGAGTTCAAGGTTGCCGATGGAGCGATCGGTCCAGCTGTCGCTCATCGCGAAGGGCAGCTGCATGCCTAGAAGCACGAACACGATGCCGTTGAGCACGAAGGTGACCACCTGCCACACGCTGGAGGAGACGATTTCCATGCGCGCGACATCGGGGCCGATGCGGTGGTTGAAAAACGACATGATGAGGCCGGCCGCCACCACGGCGAGGATGCCGGACACATGGATCGATTCGGCCACCAGGAAGATGAAGAAGGGCGTGATCACGTCCACGAGCACGTGAAACGTGGTGTCCTCGAGCCCCAGATCGCGCACGCGGGCGACGGCGAACGAGAGCACCGCGGCCAGAACGAGGCCCAAGAGGATGCCGCCGAAGAAGCTCACGGCGAACGATGCCGAGGCATCCACGAGCGAGAACGCGCCCGTGGTGAGCGCCGCCACCGCGAACTGGAATGACACGACGCCCGATGCGTCGTTGATGAGCGATTCGCCCGAGAGGAGGATCTCCTGGCGCTTGTTGAGGCCAGCGCTCTGACCCAGCGCCGCCACCGCCACCGCATCGGTGGGGCCGAGCGCGGCGCCAAGCGCGAAGCAGGCCGCAAGCGGGATGGACGGCTGGATGGCGTTGAGCAGGAAGCCCACCACGAGGATGGTCACGATCACCAAGCCGATGGCGAGCGAGAGAATCATGATGCGGTTGGACCACAGCGCCACCTTGTCCACCGAGCGCGCCTCCTGATAGAGCAAAGGCGCGATGAACAGCACGAGGAACAGCTCGGAATCAACCTCGAAGCCCGCGACGGTCACACCGCACAGCGCAAGCACCGCGCCGATGGCGATCTGAATGAGCGGCATAGACACGCCGCGCACGAGCTGGTCGAAGACGGCCGACGCGAGAACGGCGGCCGCAAGAACAAGGCAGAAGTACAGAAGGGTCATAGGCGGGCCCTTTCACGAGCGAACAGAACGGTCAGAGCTTGGGGATCGGTGCTGATGTCGAACGTCGAGCCCTCGATGAGCTCGCCGTCGACCTGGGCGGGAGGCGGGCAGGCAAACGTCAGGCGGAGGCGCTGCGGACGCGCCAAAGTGAGCGAGCGCTTGGCGAGACGCAGGTGGCTTCCCCTTTTGGAGCTTAAGAGCATAAGCGCCGTTTTGAGAAAGCCCATGGGCGGGCGGGCGATGCACACATCGAGGCGGCCGTCCGCCGGATCGGCATCGGGGCAGATTTTGAAGCCGCCGCCGTAGGTGGGCCCCACCTGCACGGCGAACAGCAGCATGCTCCCCTTCTGCGGCGCGCCGCCGTCGAACGAGCACTCGTATTCGTACACCGCGCGGTTGAACGCGAGCTGAGAGGCGCCCTCTTCGACGAATAGGAGCGTTCCTTGAGCGCCCGTACGTCGCCGGCGCTCATGCGTGCCCAAAGCAATGGCCGCATCGAGCCCGAACGAGAGCGTCTGCGCGAACGGCTCGCCGTTGCAGATTCCCACATCGATCGGGCGCGCCTCGGCAAACACCAGCTTTGAGAGCGCATCTTGCCAGTCGAGCCCCATGCCCAGCGTGCGGGCGTAATCGTTGCCGTTGCCGCAGGGAATGACGCCCATCATGGGGCGCGCCTCGCGGGGCAGCTGCATCAGGCCGCGAACCGCCTCGTGGATTACGCCGTCGCCGCCCAAAACGAGCACCGTGTCGTATTCGTGCGCCCCGGCGGCAACGCGCGTGGCTTGGCCGGGCTCTTCCGTCATGCGGAAGTCGAACGTCTCGGAGGAAAGCGTGGCCGAGGCGGCGCGCACGTATTCGGCTGCACGCTCGCCCTCGCCGTTTCTTGCCGCCGGATTGGCGATGACAAGCACCTTCCCAAGATTCTGCACGCAGACTCCTCTTTATCTCCTAGCGGCCGCTTCCATTGCACGACGGCGGCACGATGTCCATTTGTCTCTCGTTGCCATGCCTCATGACGCATTCGCGTACGATTCATTGCCGCAAGCACCACGCGTCACGTCATTCGATTATACCGACAACCTACACATTATTGAAAAACTTCCGTATCAAGCTCAGCCAATAATAAGGAGTCCTTGCACGGCCCGATGCCTACGTTAGGCCTTGCTCGATTCCGAAAGCACCCTCCCCCGATAAGAAAAAAGGGCGCCTAGGCGCCCGGTTTGATTACTTCCCAGTTTTGGAGGAACGACTCACTGCTGTCATAGGGGCAGCGGCACTTACCCTGGCCGTCGCTGACTTCAACCCAAAAGCCGTCACGACCGAATTTGCGCTCAAGCGGATCAATCGTGTAAATCTGACCCGGCTCGAGACTCACGCCCGTCACCAAGGCACGCTTGCCGATATATCGCATCGTTTCACTCATATCGAGCCCTTTCGACGGGCGGTCGCTCCCTCCCCAGGGTCGCGCTGCCGCGATGGTCGGTTTCGCCTAGATAAACATCCAGGAATAAAAAAGGCCAGGAAGAACCTGACCGGGAATTTCATGGTGGACCGTCGGGGACTCGAACCCCGGACCT
>CAUWMI010000120.1:0-7561 GCA_963559755.1 uncultured Slackia sp.
AGCAGAGCGCAACCAAAAATGCGTGCTGATTAAAGGTATCGACTAAATCAAGGCGGGGCGATCATTTGACCGCCCCCGGTTTTTGTACTGAGTCTGCGTTCGATGTTGGGGACAATTCGCTGCGGCGTGATTCTTAATCTACTAATACCGCAATCGAGGAATCTCTTGGTCTCACCGGAGCATTTTGTCAATCGTATCCCATAAATCCGGGTTCAGCGCGGCAATGCTGTCGTAACGCTCGGGTGAGAAGAGCGAAAGTGCGCCCACTATGAACGCGAACGCTATCGCGCATAGGATGAACGCCGCTATCGCCTTGCGGTGGCGAACGCCCAACGGGGCGACGTTCAGATAGATTCGACCGGAGAGATGTCTTACACGATTCTCGAGCTCGTCTTGCTGCGCCTGGAGCGAAAACATGACGAGTATGGCTACGAGCATCAGATACCATCCGAAATCGCCGAAGTACCGTTGGGTGACTCCGGCTGTGCGTGTGTCTACAACGAGCACTACCGCCGCAAACGCCAGCATGCATAGTGAAGCCGCCCAAAGGTTGCGCGACTTGAGTTCGCGTCGCACCGCCGGCAGCAGAAGCACGAGCAGTGCCATGGGAACCAGCCAGAAATATCCTCCGAACATGGGCTCCATCGGGGCCCATCCAACGGGCCTTGTCATCTCCGTAGTCTCGACGAAGGGGAACGAGAAGCTTGGGTTTATAGGCTGCAGAAAGTAGTAGAACATGAGTACGGGGGTGAGCAGCAGTCTTTGGTGATAGTGCGTCATGTCGAAGCCAGTCAGGTTATAGCTGCTCCCAAAGTCGAATATCGAGCCAAACCGCGCCCAGTTGTACCAGAGCAGCGGGGCAAACACTAGGGCGAAGGGGAGAATCGCCGCAATGGTTGCCTCGATGCCTTTGCGCGAGAACAGAAGTCGTTCATGCGCAATCTCGTTCCAGAACAGGGGACTGGCAAGAAAGCATGCGAGGATGAATTGCGGCCTGCTGCCCAGGTTGAGAGCCATGCACAGTGACCCGATGGCAAGGTGCGCTAGCGATAGGCGGGGAGCCGTGTGGATAGAAGCGCCCTGGGCGGTATCACATTGGTTGTCGCCGTTTTGGCGTTGCAGAGCGTTGACGGGTTGCGTATTCTTGTGCGCTCCGATCCAGAACCACAGTCCTAGAAATGTAAGCACGAGCGAAGTGAGGATGGGAATCGAGTAAAAGCGCGCGACGAACACAAGGTACACCACGTTGCTGCCTGCGACCAGGAAAATCAGCGCGGCGATGAGCGAGGCGAGGGTCACCGTCCGGGCGAAATAGCGTCTCGCGACGCGGTGCGCCAGAAGGGCCGCTGCTCCCACGAAGGCAATGCCGAGCACTACTACCGCGACCGCGGTGTCGAGCCAGTGACCGGTAATCAGCTGAAATGGGACAAAGAGGAGCACGGCGGGGACCACGCCGAAATAGCAGTAGTATTTCCCCTCGTAAAACGCATGGTCCCAGAAGATGGGGTTCTCGCCGTCGTTGCTCGCATCGTAGCGGCTTTGGAAGTCGTAGGGGTTGTCTAGCTGGGCCAGCGCGTCGGATACAGGCAGGTCGAGCGACAGGCTTCCGTGGATGAGGGCGTCTGCGAGGCGTGCATATTGGTCTTCATCGACATACTGGGCAAAGCGCTCGTTGTATTTGAATTCCTGCCCGTCATCGGTCCAAGCCATGCCGTTGAGTAGGCTCACGCCCATGAGCCCTAATGCGAGTGCGATTGTGGTTGCGGCGTATATGATGCGGCCAGCGGGGGAGTCGATGGCGGGCTGCTTCATGGATGTGTCTCCTCGGGCTGTGTTGCGCGTGCGTGCGTGATGGAACCGTCAACTATACATTCACTGTCATTTGCATTTGCATGGTGTGAGTCTTGGTCGTGTCAAATGTTCGTAAAGAGTGGGCCATTGAGGACAGCTCGAATTGGGAGCTAATTCGTTGGAGGAGCTTTCGGGAATGCTGTGAAGCTGTAGGTGGAATGTCTGCCGCTAGATAATATGCAAATGGAATCCGAAGTTGTCGTAGGAAGTCTGCTTGGATTTGCAAGATTCAGAAGAACGCATCAATGGCCCCTGATCAAATTTGGGTCGGAAATCGGCAAGATTCTGGCAATGGTTTGGCAAGGTTTGTATGCCAGTATAGATGCATGAACAACCTTATATGTATGTGATATTGATTTAGTACATACAGGAGGATAGAATGCATTTTAACTGGGATAAGCGTAAGGCGTTTCTCAACGAGCGGAAGCACGGTGTGACTTTCGGCGAAGCGGCATCGGCGTTCTACGATGGTTTTGCTCGTGTTCTCGATGACCCTGAGCATTCGTTCGACGAGGAGCGTTTCATTTTGCTTGGCCTTAGCCGATCTGCTCGTCTGCTTGTTGTTTGTCATTGTCTTAGATTGGGTGGCGAAGAAATACGCATCATATCGGCGCGAAAGGCTACCAGGAAAGAAGCGGCTCAATACTGGAGGTATCGCAATGAAGGCTGAATACGATTTTGATGGGTCGCGTATAAACCCGTACGTGAAAAAGCTGCGCAAGCCCGTGACCATGAATCTTGACGTCGACGTCATCGAGTACTTCAAGGAGGAAAGCGCGCGGACTGGCGTGCCGTATCAAACCATAATCAATCTCTTTCTCGCGCAATGCGTGGAAGAGGGGAGGCATCTGACGTTTTCGGACGGAAGTTCTGAATAGCTTTGCGGAAATGAGCCGGTCCCATCACGGCGTTTGTTTACGCATTTTGGGTCTCGGCGCGTATATTGTGGTAGCTATATTTTCCGATGGTACAATCTACCTAAGCTGCGTCCAGAAAGGCTTTGAGTATGCATAAGGTCGATGAAGCGCATATTGCTGGCTCTATAAACAATGGACTATATTCCTACGGGAATGCGCGCCTCATTGACCGCTCGTGCGCCAAGCGTCTGCCTATAGGCGACAGCTCGTTCGAATGGGCGATTGCGCATTCGGTCGTTATCGATAAAACCATGTTGATCGCTGACATTCTCGATAGCGGATACAAGGCTATGCTCTTCTGTCGTCCTCGTCGTTTTGGCAAGACGTTCAATATGAGCATGTTGAAGTCGTTTTTTGAGGTCGGACCAGGCGAAAGCCCCGCCAGTGGTTCTATCTTTGAGGGAACTCATATTTGGGAAGCGCGGGATGGAGCGTATCGCGCTCATCTTGAAGCCTATCCAGTCGTCTCGCTCAGCTTGCGTGCCGCCAAGGGCATGGATTGGGATGCCGCTTTTGGGGCAATCGGCGGCGCGATAGCCGATGAATACAATCGCCATGACTATCTCCTTGACGGGGATTGCCTCAATCTTATGGAGCGCGACTACTTTATGCGCATTGGCGGAAGGAAGGCCTCCACTTCTGATTTGGTTGCCTCCCTCGTTAGCCTTACTCGTTTTCTGGCGCGCTATCACGAAAGGAATGCGGTACTGCTTATTGACGAGTACGATGCTCCTGTTATGGCCGGGTATACGGCACCGAATGGTGGGTATTATTCGGAGGTCGTCGCGTTTCTTAAGAGTTGGCTTACGGCGGCGCTCAAGGATAACGATGCTCTTGCCTTTGCGTGCATGACGGGCGTACAGCGTATTTCAAAGGAGTCGATTTTCTCTGACCTCAACAACCTTTTGGTAAGCACTGCGCTGTCTGACGATTCAGACGAACGTTTTGGGTTTACGCGCGACGAGGTTGAAGCGCTTGCGGAGTATATGGGGTATCCTGGGTGTGTTCAGGAGGCAGAAGAGTGGTATGACGGATACCACTTTGGCTCCGTTGACGTTTTTAACCCGTGGAGCATTCTGAATTATTTCTACAGGGATTGCACCGCTGGGGTGTATTGGCTCAACACATCGAGCAACGAAGTGGTGGGCGAGGCCATTCGCCATGCGGATGAGCGGACGCTTCGGGAAATGTATACGCTTGCCGAAGAGGGCGGCACTGTGGTTGAGCCCCTTGATTTGGGCGTCATTTTCCCTGATGTGGGCGTACGGCGTGAAGCCGTGTGGAGCATGCTGTATTTATCGGGCTATTTGACCACCGACGATACCGAAATGCCCGACGACCCCTGGCGCGAACGTGCGCTTCGCATTCCCAACCGCGAGATCGCTCGCCTGTTTACAAAGGAGATTCCGCTGCGTTTTGCCCAATCGCCCGAAGGCGGCAGGAATGTCCGTGATTTTCATCGAGCTCTGCGTGAGGGCGATGCGGGTGAGCTGGAACGTGTTCTGGGGATGCTCGTTGCTGAATCGGTGAGCTACTTCGATTTGACGTCTGAAAATAGTGCCCACATGATGCTCCTAGGGCTCTGCTTTGGCATCGAAGGATACGCTGGTCCTCGTTCGAATCGTGAGGCGGGTTCGGGTCGTTTCGATATTCAAATTCATCCGGAAGACGTTTCGGGCGTTCCTCCCGTGCGTGGGAAAAGGCCCATTATTACGATTGAAGTGAAATTCTCGAAAGACGCCAATGTTTCCGATGGCGAGCTGAGGAATCTTGCTGAAGTGGCGCTGGGGCAAATCGAATCTAAGGGGTACGATTCGGGCTGCGCAAACGATACCTCTGATGGATGTGCGCGATGGGGCATTGCCTTTCAGGGCAAACGCGTGGCTGCCGTCTGCGAAACCCTGCAGATGCTTCATTGATTAAGCGTGCGATTCTGGAGCTTATCCAACCACGTTCATAATCGCCTTCCACAGCGTTGGGTTGAGGGCAGCTATGCTGTCGTAGCGCTCGGGAGAAAAGAGCGAGAGGGCACCCACGATGAAGGCGAACGCCAGGGCGCACACGATGAAAGCCGCGATCGCTTTGCGATGACGCACGCCCAGTGGCGCAACTTTCAGATAGATTCGTCCGTTCAGGCGCCGCACACGCTCTTCGAGCTCGCCCTGCTGCGCCTGCAACGCCAGCATTACTAGGGTCGCTACAAACATGAGGTACCATCCGAAATCGCCAAAGTAGCGCTGCGTCACGCCCGCCGTGCGCGTGTCCACCACTAAAACGATTGCGGCAAGCGCAAGCATGCAAAGCGCCGGCGCCCAAAGCTTGCGGCCTTTGAGCTCGCGCCGAACCGCGGGCAGTAAGAACACGAGCAGCGTCATGGGCACGAGCCAGAAAAAGCCGCCGAACATAGGCTCCATGGGTGCCCAGCCAACCGGCTTGGCCATCTCGGTGGTTTCCACGAAGGGGAACGTGAAGCTTGGATTGATGGGTTGCAGCAGGTAGTAGAAGATCAAAACCGGCGTGAGCAACAGCCGCTGATGGTAATGCGTCATGTCGAATCCGGTCAGGTTGTAGCTGCTGCCAAAATCGAATACCGACCCAAACCGTGCCCAGTTGTACCACAGCAGGGGAGCGAACACCAGGGCAAACGGGATGAGCGCCGCAGCGGTTTCTTTCATCCCTTTGCGCGAGAACAGCAGCCGTTCGTGACGAATCTCATTCCAAAAGAGCGGGATGGCCAGAAAGCACGCGAGAACGAACTGCGGTCGGCACCCCAAATTGAGCGCCATGCAGAACGATCCGGCCGCCAGGTGCCAGGTGGAGAGACGTGCTTCTTGTCGCGCACCGAGCCAGAACCACAGCCCGAAAAATGTGAGCATGAGCGAGAAGAGGATGGGAATCGAATAGAATCGCGCTACGAACACCAGGTACACAACGTTGCTGCCTGTGAACAGGAAAAGCAGCGTGGCAACAAGCGTGGCAAGTGTGACCGTCGAACCGAAGAACCGGCGGGTTATCCGGTAGCTCAAGAGGGCCATCGCGCCGACGCATGCCATTCCGAGCGCCACCACGGCCGCCGCCGTTCCGAGCCATTGTCCCGTTATCAGCTGATAGGGCGCGAACAAGAGCACGGCGGGCACCACGCCAAAATAGCAGTAGTATCTGCCCTCGTAAAAGGCGTGGTCCCAGAAGATGGGATTCGTTCCGCCATTGCTCGCCTCGTGCCTTGCGCCGTAGTCATAAGGGTTCTCAAGCTGGGCAAGCGCATCGGGAACGGGCAAGTCAAGCGAGAGGCTGCCATGGATGAGCGCGTCGGCGAGCCGGGCATACTGGTCCTCGTCGATGTAGTGCGCAAAATGCTCGTGATACGTAATCTCACCGGGTTTATTGCCATTCCAAGCCATACCGTTGAGCAGGCTTACGCCCAAAAGCCCCAAAGCAAGCAGGAGTGCGACTGCCGCATAGATGATACGCCCCGCGAGGGAGTCGATGGCGGGTTGGCACATGCCGGATGCGGCGTGGGGTTTCGAGTCGGTTCGTTTCACGAGGCTGCTCCTTGGCGCTCGGGGTCGCGAGAATAATGCAACCATCAACTATATTCCGAACGTCGTGCCCCATTGCAAAGCGGAAGTGTGGCGAACGTCAATTGTTGGTCAAACCTTGGGCGGGCGAGGGCGCCCATACGCGGATGGGCATGGGATTGTTGTGGTCACGATTGGCATGTCTGTGCGTAATAAGAATGCTAATACGCGGGGGAGGCACGGACTTTTGGCGATGCCTCTATGCGGCCCCATGGGATGGGACACTCGTCGCATCCTTGCTCTTTCGTTGCAGTTGAGGGTCCCTGGGTGCGGGCGCGGTGGGGTTGCGGTATCCTGCTAAGTTATGAAAAACACTGACCAGGCGGCATCGGCCCGCCATTCTGATTCGCGAATCGAATACGATGTGATCGACGGCTTGACCGACGTAAGCTGCGACGGGCCCGCGTGTGATATGCCGGACGCGTCTGCTGCACCGCGTGCCGCATCGGGCACCGTATCGGGCGCAGCGTCGAGCATTGCCGGCATATTGGGCGGCGCATCTGGCGCCTTTGCGCCTGATTTCTCCGTGCAAGCTGCTGCGAATTGCCCTTTGGCTCCCGGCGCTTCCTTTGACAACGCCCCCATCGGCATTTTCGACTCCGGCTTCGGCGGACTTACCGTCGCGCGCGAAATCGCGAAGGAACTCCCCAACGAATCCATCGTTTACTTCGGCGACACGGCACGCTGCCCCTACGGCCCGCGCTCGCAGGCCGAAGTGGACGGCTTCGTTCAGCAGATCTGCGCGTGGCTTGTCTCGCGTGGCGTGAAGATGCTGGTCATCGCCTGCAACACAGCAACGGCTGCCGGTCTGGAGCACGCCCAGCGCACGTTCCCCATTCCTGTGATCGGCGCGGTTGAGCCCGGCGCTCGAGCCGCTGCGCGTGCCACCAAAAACCGTCGCGTGGGCGTCATCGCCACCAAGGGCACGGTTGAAAGCGAGTGCTACCCGCGCGCCATCCGCCACATTGATGCGGGCATCACGGTGTTCTCCACGGCGACGCCCAAGTTCGTCGATATCGTTGAGCAGGGCATTCGCATGTCGAAGGGCCCTATCGAGGACCTTACGAGCCTCGCGTCCAAGGTCTACATTCGCCCCGCATTTCAGGAGATCGCGCAGGACTACTTGGAGCCGCTGCGTCGGTGCGACGTGGACACGCTCGTGCTGGGATGCACGCACTACCCCATGCTGAAAGCTCTGATCGGAGGCGTGATGGG
>CAUWMI010000121.1:0-7519 GCA_963559755.1 uncultured Slackia sp.
ATCTGGATCAAGCTCATCCTGCCGCGTCTGCTCGAGCTCGTGAACCTTATCCCCTGGAAATGGCGCTATAGCCTCACCTCCGTGTGCGCGGCGCTCATGATCTTCAACGCGGGCATGACGCTTCTGGCGCTCGACTGCTGGTACCAGCGCGAGGCGGGCGACCCCATTCAGAACGCCATCGAGCAGTTCATGGCCGATCACTACGACAACGAGTTCATGGAAAATCGCTTCCAGAGCATGCACATAGACCCCGCCAACTCCACACGTACGAACTAGGGAGCTTGCGCGTGCAAAAAGTGCTTCTACATTACACTTTTTCGAGACAAGGGTGAGTATCCAACAAACGCAGGTTTTTTTGACCTGGGGAAACGTTTGAGCTTTTGGTTGCCTACTTTTGAGGCGCCCGCAAAACCATACCGTAGAGGCGCATTTTTCGAGTCGCGCCGTCAATTGTATGTTTGCCCATCGCGCGCCGGGGGAAATCTGGCGAAATCGCCGGTTTGACTTTGGCGCGCGGGCGTGTATACTGGCCGCAGTCCTTTAAGACGGTACAGAGAGACCGGCAAGGCTGTTGCGTTCGGCGCCGCATAAGAACGCGAATCACACATAGGCGCCCACACATGAAGCCTTCGCCTCCTGGCCAAGGCATTTTTTATGCCCGGATTCGGGAGGCAGCCTGCAGAGCCCGGGGTGGGGCCGCGCGGGCGGCAAGGTCTGGGTCTGTACGCACTCGTAACACGAAAGGAGAGTGTGTATGAAAGACACCTGCCAGGTGAAATCCGTCGTCATGGATGGCGCGGAGATCGAGCGTTCGCTCACGCGTATCGCCCATCAGATCCTGGAGGCGAACCACGGGGCCGAGAATCTGGCCATCGTGGGCATCGTCACCCGAGGAGACCTTCTGGCCAAGCGTTTGGCCGAGAAGATCGAGAAGATCGAGGGCGTGAAGGTGGAGCTGGGAAGCCTCGACATCAGCTTCTATCGCGACGATTTCATGACCAACTTTGCTCCTGCGGTCCATGCGACCCACATTCCCTTCGACATCGACGGCAAGCACATCGTGCTGGTGGATGACGTCCTCTACACCGGGCGCACCATCCGCGCCGCGCTCGACGCGCTCATGGATCTGGGCCGTCCCTCCGTCATCCAGCTGGCCGTGCTGGTTGATCGCGGCCATCGTGAGCTGCCCATTCGCGCCGATTTCGTGGGCAAGAACGTGCCTTCGGCGCACGACGAGAACGTTCGTCTGTTCCTTGAAGAAGTGGACGGTCGCAGCGCCGTCGAGATTTTGGACGTAGCGCCGGGCAGCCGTGCCGGTTCGGCGCCTCTGGGAGGTGAATAGTCGCAATGGCTTTCAACCACAAGCACCTGATCGACATCACGGAGTACTCCCGTGAGGACATCATGACCATCCTGGAAACCGCCAAGGCGTTTTCCGAGGTCAACCAGCGTGCCATCAAAAAGGTGCCCACGCTGAAGGGCAAGACGATCGTCAACATGTTCAACGAGCCGTCCACCCGCACCCGTTCCTCCTTCGAGCTGGCCGAGAAGCGCCTTTCCGCCGACAGCCTGAACTTCGGCGGCTCCTCCACCTCCACGGTGAAGGGCGAGAGCCTTGTGGACACGGTGGCCACGCTCAACTCCTACAAGATCGACATGATCATCGTGCGCGACAAGCACGCCGGTGCGCCGCACATCATCACCCAGCATAGCCCCGCCGCCGTGATTGACGCCGGCGACGGAAAGCACCAGCATCCCACGCAGGCTCTGCTCGACTTGTACACCATCTGGGAGCACAAGCAGAGTTTCGAGGGTCTCAAGGTGGGCATCGTGGGCGACATCGGGCACTCCCGCGTGTGCGGCTCGCTCGTGCCCGCGCTCAAGATCATGGGCGCCGAGGTCACGCTCATCGGCCCCGCCACGCTGATGCCGGCCCGCCCCGACGTGCTGGGTGCCGACCACGTGACCGCTGATTTGGACGCTGCGCTGCCCGAGCTCGACGTGGTGTACATGCTGCGCATCCAGCGCGAACGCCTGGAGGGCGCGCCGTTCCCGTCCTTGCGCGAGTATCACAAGCTGTTCGGCCTCACCAAGAACCGCGAGCAGCTCATGAAGCCCGATGCCATCATCTGCCACCCCGGCCCCATCAACCGCGGCGTGGAATTTGACAGCTACATGGCCGACCACCCGCAGCGCTCGGTCATTCTGGAACAGGTCTACGCCGGTATCTGCGTGCGTATGGCCGTGATGTATCTGCTCTTGGGAGGTGCCGACAATGGCCTTGCTTCTTAAAAACGCCCACATCGTTGACCCGCAGGTTGAGCTGGACGGCGTGGCCGACGTTCTGATCGAAGACGGCAAGATCGCGGCCGTGGGCGAGGGCCTCGAGGCGCCCGATGCCGAGGTTCGCGACCTGACCGGCAAGTACCTCGTGCCCGGCCTGGTGGATATGCACGTGCATCTGCGCGAGCCTGGCTTCGAGCACAAGGAAGACATCGAAAGCGGCACCCGCGCCGCGGCCCACGGCGGATTCACCGGTGTGTGCGCGATGCCCAACACCGATCCCGTGACCGACAACGGCGTGGCCGTGGGCTACGTGCGCGCCCGTGCCGCCGAGGTGGGCAAGTGCCGCGTGTACCCTGCCGGCGCCATGAGCAAGGGCCTCAAGGGCGAGATCCTCTCCGAGATGGGCGACATGGTGGCCCAGGGTGCGGTGGCCTTTACCGACGACGGCCGCGGCGTGCAGGACAGCGGCATGATGCGCCGCGTCATGGACTACGGCAAGATGTTCGGCAAGGTCATGATGGTGCACTGCCAGGACGACGGCCTGGTGGGCGCCGGCCAGGTGAACGAGGGCGTCGTGTCCACGCGCCTGGGCCTTCTCGGCTGGCCTGCCGAGGGCGAGGAGATCGAGATCGCGCGCGATATCGCGCTGTGCCGCCTCACCGGCTGCCCGCTGCACATCCAGCACATCACCACGGCTCGCGGCCTCGACATGGTGCGCGCCGCCAAGGAGGAGGGCCTGCCCGTGACCTGCGAGGTTACGCCGCACCACCTGTTCCTCTCCGAAGACGCGCTGGACGGCACCTACAACACCGCGCTCAAGGTGAATCCGCCGCTGCGCACCCAGGCCGACTGCGATGCGCTCATCGAGGGCGTGGCCGACGGCTCGATCGACTGCATCGTGACCGACCACGCGCCGCACGCCGATTGGGAGAAGGCGCACGAGTTCGAGTATGCCCCCTTCGGCATGACCGGCCTTGAGACCAGCCTCGCGCTCGTGCTCACCAACCTGGTGGGCAAGGGCGTCATCGACTACGGCAAGATGGTGGACGTCATGGCTATCGCCCCGCGCGAGATCCTGGGCATCGAGCCCGTCAAGATCGCCGAGGGCTCTGTGGCCGACATCACGGTGTTCGACCCGACGATCGAGTGGACTGTGGACGGCGAGGACTTCGAGTCCAAGGCGCACAACTCCGGCTTCATCGGGGCCGAGCTCACCGGCCGCGCCACCGATGTGTACGTGGACGGCGTTGCCACGATGGTGGACGGCGCGGTCGTCGACTAGCGCCCGAGCCGCAACGCTCCTGATACGGGCCGTATGCTTGGCGTACGGCCCGTTTTTTGCGCCTGCGCCCGTAATCTGGGCGCCTTTTGCGTACAATAGCCAGTATCCGGCGCGTGCCGGGCGTGCGGCGTGGCGTCGCGCGCAAGACGAAGTGACGAAAGAGAGTGGTTGCCTATGTGCACGACCGACGAGGCTGTGGCCTTCGACGAGCGTGCCCGCGTGCTGGGAAACGAGCAGGTGGGTCCGCGTCTCTACAAGATAACGCTCGACGCGCCCCGCATGGCGCGCGCCGTTCGCCCCGGGCAGTTCGTCCACATGCAGCTGACCGGCTTCGAGGCGCATATCCTGCGCCGCCCCTTCTCGGTGTACCGCGTGCTGCCTGAGTCGGGCGCCGTCGAGATCATCTACCAGACGGTGGGCGAGGGTACAAACTACATGACCGGCTACGAGCCCGGCGTCGAGTGCTCCATCATGGGGCCGCTCGGCCACGGCTGGCAGCCCTGCGACGGCAAGCTGCTCATCGTGGGCGGCGGCGTGGGCGCGGCGCCCCTGTTCATGTTTGCCGAAGAGCTCGCGGCGGCCGGCCATCCGTTCGAGGTGGTGCTGGGCGCGCAGACCGCCGACATGCTGGTGACGCGCGACGATTACGCGCAGCTGCTGGGCCGCGACGCGATTCTTGCCACCGATGACGGCAGCCTGGGCCATGCGGGATTCTGCACCGAGCCCGTGCAAAAGGAGCTCGCGACCGGCGAATACGCGGGCGTGTTCTGCTGCGGCCCCGAGCCGTTGATGCGCATCGTCGCCAAGATCGCCGAGGAGGCGGGCGTGGCCTGCTGGGTTTCCATGGAGAAGCGTATGGCGTGCGGCGTGGGCGCGTGCCTTTCCTGCGTGGTGGAAACGCACGAGGGCAAGCGTCGCTCGTGCGTGGACGGCCCCGTGTTCAATGCGAAGGATGTGGTGTGGTAATGGCTGTGAACATGCAGGTGAATCTGGGCGGCCTGATCATGCCCAACCCCGTGACCGATGCCTCGGGCACCTTCGCCGCGGGACGCGAGTATGCCGCGTACTGCGACGTGTCGCGCATGGGCGCGGTGACCACCAAGGGCGTGTCGCTCAACGGGTGGGAGGGCAACGACGCTCCCCGCATCGCAGAGACGCCGAGCGGCATGCTGAACTCCATCGGCCTGCAGAATCCCGGCGTGAAGCATCTGTGCGAGGTCGATCTGCCGTGGATCAAGTCGCAGGGCGTGCCGGCCATCGTCAACGTGTCGGGGCACAGCCTCGAGGAGTATGTGGCCGTGGTGGAGGCGCTCGAGGTCGACGGCCAGGCTGATGCCTACGAGATCAACATCAGCTGCCCCAACGTGGATGCGGGCGGCCTCACCTTCGGCACGCACGTGCCCAGCGTGGAGGCCGTGGTGAGCGCATGTCGTGCCGCCGCCACCAAGCCCATGATCGTCAAGCTCTCGCCCAACGTGACCGACATCACCGAGATCGCGCGCGCGGCCGAGGCCTCGGGCGCCGATGCCATCTCGCTGATCAACACGCTTCTGGGCATGGCGATCGACGCCAAGACGCGCCGCCCCAAGCTGGCGCGCGTGGTGGGCGGCCTTTCGGGCCCGGCGGTCAAGCCCGTGGCCCTGCGCATGGTGTGGCAGTGCCACAATGCCGTCAAGATTCCCATCCTCGGCATGGGCGGCATCATGACGGGGGAGGATGCCATCGAATTCATGCTGGCCGGCGCCACGGCGGTGGCGGTGGGCACGGCGAACTTCGTGAGCCCCCACGCCGTCAACGACGTGCTCGACGGCATGATTGAATACTGCGAGCGCTCCGGCGTGAGCGACGTGAACGAACTGATCGGAGGACTGCAATGCTAGCAGCATACGAGAGCGCCCCGCGCGCCGACCGCGTGATCGTGGCGCTCGACTGCGACCGCGCCACGGCGCTCGACCTGGCGAAAAAGCTCCAGGGCAAGGCCAAGTGGCTCAAGGTGGGCATGACGCTCTACTATGCGGAGGGCCCCGCCATCGTCGAGATCTTCAAGCTTTTGGGCTACAAGGTGTTCCTCGACCTTAAGTTCCATGACATTCCGCACCAGGTCGCGGGCGCTGCGGCGTCGGCCGTAGAGGCGGGCGCCGACATGATCACCATGCATGCGGTGGGAGGCGTGCCGATGATGGAGGCCGCCCAGAACGCGGTCGACGAGTCGGGCACCGATGCCGACACGCTTGCCATCACGGTTCTCACGAGCATGGACGACGCGACCCTTGCCGCTACCGGCGTGACGCGCGGCATGCAGGATCAGGTCAAGCAGCTTGCGCTGTGCGCGCAGGAGGCGGGCCTTTCGGGCGTGGTCGCATCGCCTCAGGAGGCCGCCATGCTGCGCGAACTTCTGGGCCCCGATGCGCTCATCGTCACTCCGGGCGTGCGCCCCGCCGGCGCCGATTTGGGTGACCAGAGCCGCGTTGCTACTCCCAAAGCCGCATTCGACGCGGGCGCGTCGCATATCGTGGTGGGCCGCCCCATCACGCAGGCCGACGACCCGGTGGCCGCGTTCGAGCGCATTGCCGCCGAGCTGTAGGACGCGAGCCGCGCCGCCGCTCTGACCACGGAAAATTCACAGGTCATAGGCATTGAAGCGCATTTTTGCGCAATCTTTGAAAGCGGCGCGCGCAAACTGGATGAAAATCTTGAAACACGCGTCTGGTGTGGTATTATCGCCAATCGCCGTCTAGATGAGGCGGCTGAACTATGAAGGAGTGAACTACCGATGGCTATCCCTCAACTGAGTGCTGAAGAACGTCAGGCCGCCCTCGAGAAGGCCAAGGCCGCCCGCATCAAGCGCGCGCAGGTCCGCGATGACCTCAAGTCCGGCAAGCTTTCTCTCAAGGAAGTCCTCGACATGAAGGACGATCCCGTGGTAGGCCGTATGAAGGTTTCCACGCTGATCGAGACCATGCCCGGCTATGGCAAAGCCAAGGCCGAGAAGATCATGGGCGAGCTCAAGATCGCCGAGAGCCGCCGCCTCAAGGGTCTGGGCGAGCGCCAGGAAGCCGCTCTGCTCGAGCGTCTGGGCTAGTAGAAGGCTGTCGTTACCATGCGCCGCGGAAACCTCTTCGTTATTTCCGGCCCTTCGGGTGCCGGCAAAGGAACGCTTGTGTCCCGAATCATGGAGAGGGTGCCCGACGCATGGCTTTCCATTTCGGTGACCACGCGCGACCCGCGCGAGGGCGAGATCGATGGCGTGCACTATCTGTTCTATGATGACGCGCGCTTCGACGAGCTCGCCGCCCAGGACGGCTTTCTTGAGTGGGCGCAGGTCCACGATCATAAATACGGCACGCCGGCGCAGCTGGTGAGGGAGCATCTGGAAGCAGGATGCCAGGTCATTCTTGAGATCGACGTTCAAGGGGCGTTCCAGGTTCGCAAGCGTGTTCCCGAGGCGCACTTGGTGTTCATCGAGCCGCCTTCGCTCGAGGAGCTGGAGAGGCGCCTGCGCAGCCGCGGCACCGAGGACGAGGAGTCCATCGCGCTGCGCATGAGCAATGCCAAGCTGGAGATGAGTCACAAAATGGAGTATGATATCCGTTTCGTGAACGACAACCTCGATGAATGCACCGATGAACTGGTGTCTTACATCGAACGAACCGCTGAGACAGACGAGGATAGATAAGCATGAGCATCATCGACCCGAAGATCGACGTTCTGTTGGACGAGACCGACAACGACCGTTTCCTGCTGTGCGCTCTGGCATCCAAGCGCGCCCACGACATTAACGACATGATGCGCGGCCAGCGCGAGCGCGCCATCGAGCTTTCGAGCGCGGTGGAAATCGCCAAGGCGAACAACATGAAGCCGCTCTCCATGGCGTTCAAGGAGATTGCGCGCGGCGAGGTGTCGTACGACCCTGAAACCATTGATATTCATCAGCACTAACTGATTTGTAGC
>CAUWMI010000122.1:0-7502 GCA_963559755.1 uncultured Slackia sp.
AAAACCCACAAGACCCGCCCCTGCCTTTTCTCGGTATTTTGCGTGCGCGACGTTGCCTTATCACGCATTTCCCGATAGAAAGTGTAAGACCATTTCAGAAAGGGAAATCGCCGCGCCCAGCAGCACCCGATGTGCCGAGCTTGCGCACCCGGCGCACATCGAACGTGGCAGCCCCGCCCGCGCGCCAAGCAGCTACATCGCTGCAGGCGTGCGCAAGGCGAAGCGTGGGCCACGCGCATCATAGGCGGCGCGGGCAGAGCGGCACGCACCCCGTTAAGAGATAGGAATCAAATGGCCGAATTCATTTTCACCATGATGCATGCGCGCAAGGCGCACGGCGACAAAGTCATCCTGGACGATGTGTCGCTCTCGTTCTACCCCGGTGCCAAGATCGGTGTGGTGGGCCCCAACGGCATGGGCAAGTCCACGCTGCTCAAGGTCATGGCCGGTCTCGAAGAGGTGTCCAACGGCGAGGCGCGCCTGACGCCCGGCTACACCGTGGGCATCCTGCAGCAGGAGCCGCCGCTGGACGAGGACAAGACTGTCATCGAGAACATCCGCATGGCGTTTTCCGACGTGCTGGCCAAAATCGACCGCTTCAATCAGATCAGCGCCGAGATGGCCGACCCCGATGCCGATTTCGATGCGCTCATGACCGAGATGGGCACGCTGCAGGAGGCCATCGACGCTGCGAACGGCTGGGATCTGGACAGCCAGCTTTCCCAAGCCATGGACGCGCTGCAGTGCCCCGACCCCGACATGCCGGTGAACGTGCTCTCCGGCGGCGAGCGCCGTCGCGTGGCGCTGTGCCGTCTGCTGCTTGAGGCCCCTGACCTGCTGCTTCTCGACGAGCCCACCAACCACCTCGATGCCGAGAGCGTGCTGTGGCTCGAGCAGTTCCTCAAGCGCTACCCCGGCGCCGTGCTGGCCGTCACGCACGATCGCTACTTCCTGGACAACGTGGCCGAGTGGATCTGCGAGGTGGACCGCGGGCAGCTGTTCCCCTACAAGGGCAACTACTCCACCTACCTGGAGACGAAGGCTGCCCGCCTCGAAGCCCAGGGCCAGCGCGAGGCCAAACTTGCCAAGCGCCTGAAGGAGGAACTCGACTGGGTGCGCAGCTCGCCCAAGGCACGACAGGCCAAGAGCAAGGCTCGTCTGGAGCGCTACGACCAGATGGTGGCCGAGTCGCAGAAATTCGAGAAAACCGACTTCGCCGACATCCATATTCCCGTAGGCCCGCGTCTGGGTGCCAAGGTCATCGAGGCCAACCACCTGCGCAAGTGCTTCGACGACCGCGTGCTGATTGATGACCTTAGCTTCACGCTGCCCCGCAACGGCATCGTGGGCGTGATTGGCCCCAACGGCGTAGGCAAAACCACGCTATTCAAGACCATCGTGGGGCTTGAAGACCTAACCGACGGCACGCTGGAAATCGGCGAGACCGTGAAGATTAGCTACGTCGATCAGAATCGAGCCGGCATCGACGGATCCAAGACTGTATGGGAGGTTGTGTCCGACGGCCTGGACTACATGAAGGTCGGCGAGACCGAGGTTCCCAGCCGTGCCTACGTTGCCGCGTTCGGATTCAAGGGTCCCGACCAGCAGAAACCCGCCGGCGTGCTGTCCGGCGGCGAGCGTAACCGCCTGAACTTGGCGCTCACGCTCAAGCAGGGCGGCAACCTCCTGCTGCTCGACGAGCCCACGAACGACCTCGATGTGGAAACGCTCGAAAGCCTCGAGAACGCGCTGCTGGAATTCCCCGGATGCGCCGTGGTGGTAAGCCACGACCGCTGGTTCCTCGACCGCATCGCCACGCACATGCTCGCATGGGAAGGCGACGACGAGAACCCCGGCCGTTGGCACTGGTTCGAGGGCAACTTCGAGTCGTACCAGAAAGACCGCGTGGCACGCCTGGGCGAGGAGGCCGCCAAGCCCCATCGCCTGCACCGCAAGCTCACGCGCGACTAGTCAAACAGCCTACGCGTCCAATAGCGTCCAATAGCGTCCAACGCGCGCCCGATTTGAGCCGGCCTTTTAGGTCGGCTCTTTTTCGTTGGGACCCAAGGAGAAGCGTCCGATTAGCGCCCGTTGCAAAAGGAGGCTTGGCAACCTGCCCGACGGACGAAACCTGGGCTCCTCACTGAGTCATCCCCACCCACGGCTAAACCCGCCTGGCAACTAGATACCAGACTCTTCTAGTCGAGGGGCCTCGGACCCGGATGCCATGCGCTCACGCATGCCATCGACATCCAGCACGCCGTACGCGAACCCCTTGCGTACCAATTCCTCCGGCACGAACTCGTCGTACTTCTCGAAGCGCGGCACCTCGCCGGGATACACCAGGCCGAGCGGGTCGCGCAACTCGGCGGCCTCCTTGGCAACCACGCTACGAAACGCCTTCTCATCCACCGCTTCATCCATGATGAACGTCATGAAATACGGGCGCGAAGCGTTGAGGCCTTTCAAGCCAAGTTGCGCCGCGCATTTGATTTTCAGTAAGCGCTCAAGCGCCAGAAACGCATAGCTTCCGAGCCACGGCATCAAACACCACATGTTCCCACCGAGATTGATGAGCGTGGATTCTACATGCATATCGCGCACATCCGCCGCATCGGCAGAACATGCCACCGTCTTCCCCACGATGCCGGCCGCCCTCGCCACATGGCGCGCCTCCGCCAGACGCACCTGTGCATGGTCCATCACATACGGGTATTGAGAGCCCTCCTCAAGCACATGCTTCATGCGCTCCAATATCTTCGTGTTGATATCGCCCGGGCAGTCGCCGAAATACGCCGGCACCCGGCCTTTGACCTGCGTGCAGTACAGCACGCGCCGCTTGTGATCAACCTCTTCGACCACCCAGACGTGCCCGGCGATAGCGATCTTCTCGCCTGGCGGGAGCGGCTTCACGATGGTGCCAATCTCCTGCGAATCGCTGCGCACCGTGTATTCCTCGTTCTCCTGGAACACGGCGTAGAACTTGAACGAATTCACCGCGCGCTCGCCCGCGATGCCCACAATCAAGCCACCGGCTTCCGTGCGCTCAATATGATCCATCTCCAGCAGATGCAGCAGGAGCATGCGGAAGTCGTCCTGGCTCACGCGGTGGAAGAACGTGAGGCTCAGCACCTTGCTCGCCAGGCGTGCCGGTGTCATCTCACCCTCGGAGGCAAGGGTGGCCATGGTCTGGTGATACAGCAGGCTGTACGGCAGGCGATCGAGACGCGGCGGCTCTACCCAGCGCTCCTCGCAATACAGCTGCACGAGCGCGATGCCCTGCAAAAGCTTCCACGGCAGAGTTTCGGGCAGAAGCGAGCGCGGCTCGGCTTTTTCCTCTCGCATCACGAACCACATCTCGGGTGGCACGTCGCGTCTGCCCGTGCGGCCCATACGCTGCAGGAACGCCGATACCGTGAACGGCGCGTCGATCTGGAACGCGCGTTCCATGCGGCCGATGTCGATGCCCAACTCGAGCGTGGCCGTGGTTACGATGGAGCGCACCTCGCTCTCGTCGCGCATGATTTCCTCTGCGCTCTCGCGGATGCTCGCCGAGAGGTTGCCATGATGGATGAGAAAACGATCGGGCTCGTGCCGTGCCTCGCAATACGCGCGCAACGACGTGCATACGCCCTCGGCCTCTTCGCGCGAGTTGGCGAACACCAGGCACTTGCGGCCGCGCGTGTGCTCGAAAATGTAGCCGAGGCCAGGGTCAGCGCCTTTGGGAGCCTGATCGGTGGGTGCGTCAAACGGGGTTACTGTGGCGATATCGATGGAGTCAGCCTCCACAATATCCGGCCTGATCGCGCCCGAAGACTTCGCATCAGCCGATACCTCCGCTCGCACGTCTCCCCCGCGATCATGCGACACCACATGAGGCAGAATCATTCCCCCGCTATCGAGCGTCGCCCCATTGGGCGCATCCGTTGGACCCCCAATATAGAAATGCTCCATGGACAGGCGCCACACACGACCCGGCTCCTCCACGCGCGGAATGATGCAGCCGCGCCCCGTTCCGGCCGAGAGAAACGCGCCCACGGCCTCGGGCTGACCCAGCGTGGCGGAAAGCCCGATACGACGCGGATTCACGCCTGCCATGCGCGACAGACGCTCTATCAGGCATAACGTTTGACCGCCGCGATCGCCGCGCAAAAGCGAATGTACCTCGTCAATCACGATATAGCGCAGATCGCAGAACAGCTTGGAGATGGCCGCATGCCGATGCATCAACAGCGCCTCAAGCGATTCAGGCGTGATCTGCAGGATGCCCGACGGCTTTTTGAGCAGCTTAGCCTTGCGCGAGCTCGACACGTCGCCGTGCCAATGCCACACGGGAATATCCGCTTCGGCGCAGAGATCGTTCAGGCGGTAGAACTGGTCGTTGATCAGCGCCTTCAGCGGACCGATATAGAGCGCACCCACCGAGCGCGGCGGATTCTCCCAGAATTCGGTCAGAGTAGGAAAGAACGCCGCCTCGGTCTTGCCCGAGGCCGTCGATGCCGTAAGCAGCACGTTCGCATCCGTATCGAAGATGGCCTCGCCCGCCGCCACCTGGATGCCGCGCAGACTCTGCCAATCGTGCCGGAATATGAATTCCTGTACGAACGGCGCATATCGATCGAATACGCTCACGGCAATCCTTTCTTGAGGCACGGGCCGGAAAGACTAGGGTCCATTTACCCCGTCCATCTGAGCCCCTGACTCACCTTCTAAATAGTGAACTCTGCGTATTTCTCATCGACCGGCGAATCGTCATCGCCCACCGGGGCCTGCGCGAATGCGAACGAGTCGGACCGCAAAAGTTCCGCCACACCAACACCCGGATTCTGATACAAAATGTCAAGCAGTTCGATGAAGTCGCGGATGATCTCGCGCGGCGTGATGAGCGTCGAAGCGCCCACGCGCCCCAGTTCGATACGCAAGAACTCCGTCAAATCCTCGCCGGTCAAACGCTGCTCATAGCCAAAATACCCCGCGTGTATTGCCGCGAGCTTCTCAACCAGCACGAACAGCTCTTCATGCGTGAGTGGCTCAAGCCTGATGACCGGAGCCATCATGTCACGCAGGCCCTCGCGCGCGAAACGACCCTCGGACAGGCGGCTACGCAGCGCCTCATAGCTGTATACCCCGCGGCGGCGATCCTCGATGGATTGCGGCGTGCCGCCCATGATGATGCCCAGGTGGCGCGCCTTGCCCTGCATGGCATCGTTATACATGGCCAGGATTTTCTCGTAGTTGTATTGGCGCGTGACCGCGTTGGGGATCTTGCACAAGTTCACCAGCTCGTCGATGCACACGATGAGGCCCGCATAGCCCGCGCCCTGCAAAAACGCTGCAAAGAGCTTGAGGTATTCGTACCAATCATCGTCGGTGATGCAAATGCTCACGTCAAGCTCGGCCCGTGCTTCGGTCTTGGTGCGGTACTCGCCGCGGAACCACTTGACCACGCGGGACTTCGTCTCCTCATCATTCTGGGCATGCGCGCGGTAGTACAGCGCAAGCAGACGCGCGAAATCGAACCCGTGAACCATCTCCTCAAGCGCTTGTACCTGCGCGTAGATGCGCCTCTCCACGCACTCGGAGAAATCCGGCGCATCGGGAGATGCACCCTCCTCCACCACCTGGGCGCGCACGCCCGATACCCACCGGTCCAAGATGAGCGTGAGCGCTCCGCCTTCAGGCTTGGTTTTGGTGGCCAGGTTGCGGATGAGCTCGCGATAGGTGGCAAGCCCCTGCCCGCGCGTGCCCTGCAAGCGTCGCTCGGGAGAAAGGTCGGCATCAGCCACCACGAATCCGTTGCCCATCGCGTGGTTGCGGATGGTCTGCAGAAGAAAGCTTTTGCCGCTGCCATACGCGCCCACGATGAAGCGGAATGATGCGCCGCCGTCGGCCACCAATTCAAGATCGCGCAGCAGAGCCGCAATCTCATCTTTGCGACCAACCGTCACATACGGGAGCCCGATGCGCGGCACCACACCGCCCTTGAGCGAGTTGAGCAGCGTGGCAGCAATGCGTTTGGGCACTTTAGGCGCAGCCTGAGACACTGATGCGCCTGCAGCCCCCGAATGCAGCATTCGTTGAGCCTCATTCGTCTCGTTCATCGAATCAACCCCTCCACATCCTCGCGGTAATCCTCCACCACAGCATACCCATCGCCGCACGACTCGACCGCCGTGTCGCCCAGATAATCGAACAGCTTCTCGTTCACGGCATCAGCCATCAGGTCTTCGGTAAGCCCCGATTCGGCAATCACGCCGTACGCTGCGCCAACATCGCCATCAAGCAGTGCGGCAACCCAGCGACGTTCGAGCTCATTCAGCGGGCAATCGCCACACTCTCCATCTTCCGCAGCAGAGCCGCAAGACTCCGAGCAATCGGTCGATTCCGGGGGGCAGCAACCCACCCCCTCCTTCGACAAGGCGGATTCAGCTTCACGCACGGTGCTGGCACAATACCCATCGAGCAATACTGCTGAACCATCACCGAACCTTTCGAGCCCGGAATCACTCGAATGCTCGAGCGAATACACCCCAAGCCCCGGAATCGCGACGTCAAAAGTCGCGCTCGATTCCGCTCCCGCATCGCGCTCTTCGTCCACGAGCAGCGCCTCGCATGTCTCGGACGCAGCGCTTCTGATGCCGGAAAGTTTGGACACATCCAAATCGAGCTCGAACGGCTTATGCGCCTGCTCCCATGCCACAGCCGCACGCGCCTCATCGGCCACGATGCGCGCCATGTATTTAGGGAGTTCGGGCGACTTGAGCGGCGCATCTGTGCCAAGCTCCTCGCGCACACACGCATCCACCGCCTTCACGATGGCACCGAACTTGGGACCGCGATTCATGGTAATGCGTCTGCGCTGCCGCCACCTGCCGTTCTTGCACATGAACACGCGGCCATCGGGAAGCGCATACGACACCTCGGCGTGGCGACCATCGTTATAGAACACTGCGTTTTGGAACATCACATAGTCCTCATCGCGAAACGTCCCGAACAGCCCTTCGCAAAACGAGGTCTTCCGATGCGTCGCACAATGCCGCGCAAGGGCAACGCAGGTGCCGCACAGCGCCCGGCGAAACTCGCTTGGGTGCTCTTTGAACAGGCGCGATGACCCAATGCGATAGGTTGAGAGCGCCACGATAGCGTCGAACAGCGCATCCCAGGGGGTATGAGCGGAGCCGAATATACCAGACGACCCCGGCATGTCGAGAGAAACGGGAGCCTCAGCGGTACTGAAGGGCCCGGAAGCCCCCGCGCGTAAGTCACGCCCAAACTCCATCCGCGATGCATCCATCAATCCCGCGCCATCAAGCACGGCGATAGCCTCTTCACGCCCTGATTCCACAAGGCCGTCGAGGCATTCCGCCCCTACCCCATACCACACAGCAAAATCCACCATCCATCGCTTCAGGTAGCGTCGAATCGTGGAATCATGCTCGCCGTAATGCTCGTAAAACCCTTTTAACAGCGCAAAACCTTCTTCGGGGGTCTTCCAGCCCGCA
>CAUWMI010000123.1:0-7493 GCA_963559755.1 uncultured Slackia sp.
GGTGCCTCGTCGCGTCGCAGCGTCGCAGCGTCTCATCGAGTAGTTACGACGGCTGGCAAGCCGTCGTAACTAAATCTCCTTCACCCAGAGGCCATGCAGGTTGCAGTACTCGTACACCTTGACGGCGGACGCGCCCTCGGCAAGCTCGAAATCAGCAACGGGCTCGTCGTCGGCGGTCAGGGTGGCGACCTGGTAGCCCTTGTCGGTCACCAGGACGATGAACTGGATGAGATGGGCCTCGGTCATGGGATGAGCGACCTCGCCCACCTGGACATGCACGTGAGAGCCCTCGACGGAAACGGCGGGAACGTGCTTCTCCAGCGCGCCGTCGGTGGCGCCGGCCACCAGCTCGACCATGGGCTCGCCGCAGCAAATCATGGGGACGCCCGAATCGACGACCTTGATGGCGATGTTTCCGCAGTGCTCGCACTTGTAGAACTTGATTTCCATGATATCCCCCTCTGAAGGACGGTTCGGAAGGCTGTGCCCTCCTTTGTTTTCGGCGATCTTGCCGATTGGTACCATACTATCGCGCCGCGACGTAAGCTCAAGCAGTTCGCAGGAAATGTCGCGCTTCCGTAACGAACCCGCCTCGCAATTTCCTTTTCGCGACAACGTATATGTTACTATTTTTGTTCCATTTCCGGAACGCCCTGCTGAGGAAGCTTCATCTTAAGGGCATAAATCAGGATGACGATGCCGGCAAACACGAGCGGCAGCGACAGAAGCTGCCCCATGGTGAGCCAGTCGCCCCACAGATAGCCCAACTGCACGTCGGGCTCGCGGATGAACTCGATCAGGAAGCGGAACATGCCGTACATGATAAGGAAGAGGCCGAAGTGCGTACCGCGCGGCAGAGGCGGCTTCTTGCGCGAAAGCGCGAACAGCACGATGAAGATGACCACGCCCTCGAGCAGCGCCTCGTAGAGCTGCGAAGGATGGCGTGCCACCTCGCCCGCCGCGCCACCGAACACCACGCCCCACGGCAAATCGGTGGGAGCGCCCCACAGCTCGCCGTTGACGAAATTGGCGCAGCGTCCGAAGAAGAGCCCGATGGCGGCCCCGATGCACCCCATGTCGGCAAGCGTGAGAAACGGCATGCGCGTGATCTTTGCCGCCACCATGCCGCCCACGAGCACGCCGATGAGTCCGCCGTGGAAGCTCATGCCGCCCTCGTTGAACGCAAGAATCTTTTCCGGATGCTCGAGATAGAACCCGTCGCCGTAAAACAGCACATATCCCAGGCGACCGCCCAGGATGACGCCGATGATGACGGCGAACACGATGGTGAAAAACGAATCCTCGTCGACGCGCACCTTCCAGCGCTTGGCAAGGTTCGCCATCACCAGAAACGCGCAGATGAATCCCGCGATATAGGCAAGCCCGTACCAGCGCACCGCAAACGGCCCCACCTGAAACGCGATGGGATCCAACATCTGATAGATCTCGTTGAGCATCGAAACCCTTCCTAGCGCCCCGTTCACGCGGCGCACAATTCGCTCTTCATCAAGAAAAGCCGGCGGATGGCCCGCCGGTTTCCAGTCGCACCTTATTCGACAGCACCGACATCAGACGTTTCCGCGCCCTCAGCCAGGCCGTCGCCCGTTGAGCCATCGGTGGCTCCGCTGTCGGTTCCGCTGGCCGCAGTATCGCCCTGATCGCCCTCCGCGGCATCCGTCACGCCCTCTTCATCGGCGCCCCAGTCGGAGCCGACGACCACGAGGATATCGGTGTCAAACGTGTAGTGGATGGAATCCCATACGGCGCGGCCATGCCCCAGCAAAGCAACCACGGCATTCGCCTGCTGCTCGAACTTCTCTTCCTTGTAGATGACCAGCGTCTCGTCGTAGACCTGCATGTTGGCGTTGCCCACGGAGGAAACCTTGAGCCCGCCTTCTTCAAGCAGATTCGCCGCCTCGGCAGCCGCGCCCTCGACGCCGCCGCCGTTGTTGACGGTGATGCTGAACGAATCGCCGTCGACCGACGCCACAACGTCCTCAAGGGACTCCTTGGGAGTCTGCCCCTGCTTGACGCGCTCCATCATCGTGGTCCATGCGTCTTCGTCCATGGTCACGACGCGAGCGCCGTCCGAGGTGTAGGACTGCACGGGCATGGCACCCGACATGACCGAACCAAGCTCAAGCCCGCGCAGCGACTTCACAAAGGAGCCGAGCGCACGCACGTCCATATCAGTCTTCAGGCAATTGGCGATCTTGTCCATATCCAGGTAGTAGCCGATGCCGTCGAGCGCCGACGCCTTGGACAGCATCCCCGCCGCCACCTGGGCCATATGCGCGGCCCTGCCGTCGTCGGGCTGGTCGAAATCGTTGGCGCGGCACAGGAACAACGCCTGCTGGCCGTTGATGGTCTGGAAGCCGGAGGGAAGCGTCATATCGCCCGCATCGGGGTCGGACACCTCGGCGGGAAGCGTCACGGATATGCCGCCGAGCGCATCCACCAGCCCCTCGAGGCCCGCAGCATCGGTGTGCGCGTAATGAACCGCCTGAACGCCTGCGATCCCTTCCACCGCCTGGGCGAGTGCAGCGTCGCCGCCCTGGGCGTACGCATCGGAAAGGGTCTGCGATCCGTCGGGCAGCTGCACAGCGCCCGGCATGGTCACCACGGTCGCCTGACCGCTTGAAGCGTCGGTGCGCACGAGCGCGACGGCTTCAATCGCACCGGGGTCATCGTAGCTTGCGGCGAGTATGGTGTATTCCCCGGCGTCTTGGACGCCGTCCGCCGCATCTGTCTGGCCATCTTCGGCGGGAGCGAGCACTTCGGAAAGCGCTCCCCCATCCGAGATGCAAAGGCGCGAGTCGATATTGCCGATGTAGACGAAGCTCGCAGCGACGCCCGCCACAACCAGCACGACGATCGCCAGCGCGATGCCGATGACAGCCTTACGGCGCCTGCCGGCATCGACCGAGCGCTTCAGGTAGTCACGCTGCCCGATGCGGTTCTCATAGGCGCGACGGCTTTCGCGCGTCGAGGTATGAGGCAGCACCTGATGGATCTCGCCGCGCTGCGCGGTGCGGGCGCGGCGCGTGTTGGAAAAGCCCTTGCGCGAGGACAAGGGAGAAGGCTCGCTGGGAAGCTGGCTTTTGATCGTAGCCTGGCGCACCTGGCGCGAGGTGCGCTTGAATTGTGAACTGGACGGTCGGCGTGTCACCATGGGCAACGCCTACCAGTCGATGTCCTCGTCGGGCTCGCGATGCAGGCGCGCGCCCAGGCCAGTCAGCTTGCCCACGTAGTCCTCGTAGCCGCGATCGATGTGGTGGATCTTATGCACGCGCGTGATGCCCTCCGCGAAGATGCCCGCCAGCACGAGCGCCGCGCCGCAGCGCAGGTCGGTGGCCTTGACATCGGTGCCCTGGAGCTTCTCAACGCCGCTCACGATGGCATGGTGGTCTTCGATGGTCACTTCGGCGCCCATGCGGCCGATCTCGTCGGCAAACATGAAGCGGTTCTCGAACACGTTCTCAGTGATGACGGAGTTGCCCTGGGCCACCGCCGCGAGCAGCATGAACTGAGCCTGGAGGTCGGTGGGAAAGCCAGGATGCGGAAGCGTTTGGATATCGATGGCGTGCAGCGGCCCCTTGCGGGCCACGGTGATCCAATCCTCGCCGATTTCCACCGAGCAGCCCATGGCGGAAAGCTTCATGAGCGCCATACGCAGAAAGCTCGGCTCGATGCCGCGCACCGTGACCGGGCCGCCCATCATCGCGCCGCCCACGAGGAACGTGCCCGCCTCGATGCGGTCGCCCACCGTGGTGTGCTCGCACGGATGCAGATCCTCCAGGTTCACGCCCTCCACGATGATGGTGGGCGAACCGGCGCCCGACACCTTGGCTCCCATGGCGTTGAGCATGTCGGCCAGATCCTCGATCTCGGGCTCGCGCGCAGCGTTCTCGATGACGGTCTGACCCTTGGCGGTGACGGCGCACATCATGGTGTTCTCGGTGGCGCCCACGCTGGGAAAGTCCAGCGCCACATAAGCGCCGTGCAGGCCGTTGGGCGTGCTGGCGTTGATGTAGCCGTGGTCGGTCTCGAAGTTCACGCCCAGGGCGTGCATGCCAATCATATGCATGTCGATCTTGCGAGCGCCCAGGTTGCAGCCGCCCGGCATGGCGACGCGCGCCTGGCCGAAGCGCGCCACGAGCGGCCCCAGCACGGCGATGGACGCGCGCATCTTGGACACCAGCTCGTAGGGCGTCTCCCAGGTGTCGAGATCTTTGGTGTCAACGGTCAGCGTGTGGCCTTCGCGCGACACGCGCGCGCCCAGCTTCTCGAGCACCTTGGACATCACGGTGATGTCGGAAATCAGCGGAACATTATGCAGCGTTGTTTCGCCCTGCCCCAGAATGGAGGCGGCGATCAGCTTGAGCGCGGAGTTCTTCGCGCCGGAAATCTTCACTTCGCCGGTGAGCGGGGTGCCGCCCTCGACGACAATCATCTCTTTGGCCATTGGGAATCCCCTTTACATGAAAGGCGGCACTCAGCCGCATTGCAGACCGTTCGCTATTCTCCCAAAAAAGAAAAGGAGGTTGAACCCCTGAGGGCCAACCTCCTCCAAAATCATAGGGCGAAATAACCGCGCCATCGTGAAGGCCGTCCATGCTCGACGCCAACGAGCCTCCTGCTGCAAACGAACCATCCGACGTAAATGTGATTCGCCGTGCGCAGCGGGAGGCAAAGGACAGATGCCCCCAATGGTCGCGGACCAAAATGGCAGCCCACGCCTTCATCCAGCCACACCTCCGGCCTCTATTCCCCGTTCAGGATAGCGGGCATCACGTAATCACGCGTGGGCGCGAACAGGTTTTCCATCTCGTAACGCCAGCGATCAGCATCGAGCTGCCAGGAGCCGTCTGCGCCCTGGGTGTAATAGAACACCGCGTGTTGGTAGCCCACGGTCACGCCGCCGGGCACTTCGTTCATATACACCATGTCCTGCGCCTCAAAGAAGAGGTCATGCAGTTTTTGGGTGTCGTTGCGATCGCCGCCGCCCGCAATGTATTCCTGTACGAGGTATTCGTACGCGGTCTGGAACGGCAGGCCGCCGATGCTCTGGAACCCTACGCCGACCTCGATCGATCCGTCGTCCCAGACATAGACCCCCTCGATTTCATAGGTAACGCCTTCGAGCTGCCACATGGCGTATTCCTCCGGATCGATGCCGATATCGGACAGCTGGAAACCGGTTGATGCCTGGAATTCCTCGTTAGACATCTGGGCGATTTCGGCAAGACCTTCAGGCGTTTGGTTGACCCATGCGTCAAGACGCGGCTCGAGATCCTGCGTTATCGCCTCCTCGGTTTCGGCGTCGGCCGCCCAGGACTCGCTGGAGGGAGCGTCGTTAGAGGAATCGCTTGCGGAATCGTCATATGTCGAAGAGGTGGAGGGGCTCGATGTGGAGTCGGCAATCGACGCCCCGCCCACCGCGGCAAGCAGCGAACAGCCGACGAACATCGTGAACACGAACGCGAGCGCCGAGAGAATCGAGCCGATGATGCCGCAGATCTTGCCGATTTTGGCCTTGGTGTTCGGGCCGTTCTGTTTCACATAAGACGACGCAAGGACGATGGCGACGATGCCGAGTGCAAGTCCGAAAAGCGTGCCGGCGCAGAACACGATGGATAGGATGCCGCACACGAGTGCGCCGATGGCCTTGCCCTCGCTGCGAGGTTGCTGCGGTGCGTAGGGTTGCCCGGGCTGGGGCGCATACGGCTGACCGGGCTGGGGCGCATAGGGTTGAGGCTGCGCACCGTTCGCCTGCCACGGCTGCTGGGGTTGAGTCGGTTGCTGAGGCTGAACCGGCTGCCGAGATTGGCTCGGTTGCGAAGGTTGGCCCTGGCCAGGCTGGGAGCCATAGGACTGAGCAGGCTGCGGTTGCGGGACCGGTTGCATAGGCTGTTGCGGCTGAACCGGCTGCTGGGGTTGAACCGGTTGCACGGGTTGAGCGGGCTGAGGAGCCCCTTGGGGCTGCACGGGCTGCTGCGGCTGGCTGGACTGTGGGGCCGGCTGTTGGCCCCGTCCAGACTGCAAACCTTCCGCGGGCTGCTTGGGCTGCTGAGATTGGTTGGGTTGTGGTGCCGCCGGTTGCTGGCCTTGCCCAGGCCGCACATCTTCCGTGGGCTGCATAGGTTGCAGAGGCTGGTTGGGTGCTCCGCCGTTGTCGGGATTCGCCGGATTAACAGGCTTGTCGGTCATAGCCGCCCCCTCTCATAGCGCTGACGAATGGTGACGCGCCACGCAGTGTTGAACCACAATCCTTAGTATACCCTTGCAAGACCGCCCTTCCCATGTTCCATCACCCTCATTTGATATTCGGGTATGGTTCCGCCGCGAAATGGCCACGGCGAGCAACGTGGGTGTCTTGGCTCACGCCCTCTAGCCAGGCTTTTCTCCGTGGCCCAGCCTTTCTCCCTGACCCAACCCCTCTCCTTGGCCCGACCTTTCTCTGTGGCCACGCCTTCCCCTAGCCAGACACTTCTCTCTAGCCAGACCATTCTCCCTGGCTATGGCCTCCCCTCCAGCCACCCCCTCTTGACCACCCGATTGCTCAAATCGCACCCTTCCCCATCAAGCCCCGTACGTTACAATCGGCAACAACACCCGGATCGCAGCGCAATGGCGCCGAAAGGAGACCCCATGGAATTCAGAGCCATGCGGCGCAAGACGCAAGAACTTGACCACGAATCGACCGCGGAAATCCTTAAGCGAGGAACGTCGGGCGTGCTGGCGGTGGCGGGCGACGATGGATACCCGTATGCCGTGCCGCTTAGCTACGCCTACGACGAGGATGGCAATCGCTTTATTTTCCACAGCGCCACCAAGGGTCACAAGATCGATGCGCTGCTGCGCGAACCCAAGGCCTCGTTTTGCGTCATCGACCACGATGACGTAAAGCCCGAGGAATTCACCACGTACTTCCGCAGCGCAATCGCATTTGGACAGGTGCGCATGCTCGAGGATGATGACGAGAAACGCGAGGCCGCCCAGCTGCTCAGCCGTCGATACGCTCCCGACATGCCCCTTGAGAGCGAAACCGCCGAAATCGAACGATTCTGGAAAGCGTTACGCATGTTCGAGCTGCGCATCGAACACCTCACCGGCAAGGAAGCCATCGAGCTCGTGCGCGCGAGGAAGCTCGAGCAATAACATCCATAACAAAGAAGGGGCTGTGAGGCCCCTTCTGCATGTCGCGTTTCCACGCGCGGTTGGCGCGTGCTCGATTGTACTTGACATCGCCATGAGCGCCGTGCCCGCACGCGAACCCGTTGTAGTGCGGCTTTTTGGCCAGCGTCGCCTCCTCGGCAGACAAGTGCCACACCGCACCGCGCTTAGGCACGCGTTTCGCTTTCTTAGACATGACCCCACCTCCCTTCGAATCGCTCCTCGCATAACACGCCAAATTTATCGAATTACGAACTCCATGTACAACATATTTGGTGAAAAATGCCATTATTTTCGAGTTGCGAACTCCACGCACA
>CAUWMI010000124.1:0-7473 GCA_963559755.1 uncultured Slackia sp.
ACGAAGTGGCCGATGAGGTGCGTGTGTCCATCGCACATACGTGTGCGGATTACGACATCGCGCGTGAGGCATACCGCCGCGGCGCCAAGCATCTGACGCACCTGTTCAACGCCATGCCGCCGCTTCATCATCGCGAGCCGGGCGTGATCGGTGCCGCTGCTGATGCGGGCGCCACGCCCGAAATCATCGCCGATGGTGTGCATATCCATCCATCTTCGGTGCGCAGCGCGTTCAAGCTGTTCGGGTCCGACCATATGATCCTTATTAGCGATTCCATGGAGGCGACCGGCATGCCCGACGGCGAGTACAGTCTGGGCGGTCAGGCTGTCACGGTGCACGGTAACCGTGCGACGCTTCATGACGGCACCATCGCCGGCAGCGCCACCGATCTTATGGGATGTCTGGTCACGGCCGTGCGCGATATGGGCGTGCCGCTTGAGATGGCTGTGCGCGCAGCTACGATCAACCCTGCCCGTGCAATCGGAGTGGATTCCGATCGCGGGTCGCTTGAGGCCGGCAAGGTGGCTGACCTGGTGCTGCTCGATATGAAGACGCTTGAGATTCGCGCCGTTATTCTGCGCGGCGAGCGCATCGCGTAGCGCGCGGCCGTCTGGCGTGTGATAGGGGATGCGGCGCGGGCGCCGGGTCGCAAAGCCGAACGCCTTGACCAGCGCGACCCCGTGGCATTGATGCGTACGAGGTTTTCCAGAAACATGAATGCGGACGTCGGGTGCCCCGCGTCCGCGTTTTCGTTTCCGGTGCCCTTCGGAAGGTCGAGCGGCGGATGTGATGCCGACGAGAATCGGGTGCTCGAGCGACGAATGTGATGCCCGCGGGAGTCGGGTATTCGAGCGATGAATGTGGGCTCGCCGGCCCCGCGCGCGAACTGCTTGGACGACTCGAAATCGAACGCGCGGCCCACGATGCCGCCGCCTTCGCGCGCGAACGCTTGGCCCGGTTAAATGAGCGAAGAAGGTCGTGCGGGATGGCCGTCTCCCGCGCGAACGGCTCGGCCCGCTTACTCGACTCGGGTTTTGCCATAAAGAGCGCGCTCGAGCACTGCAAAGAGAGCCTCGTTGGCCGTGTCGCCGCGTCGCAACCCTTCGAATATCGAGTCCCATATCCAGTCGCAGAGCTGCTCCTCGCTTAACGCGCTTCCGAAGATAGACCGATCGACGGCCCGGTCGCGCTGAAGCGCGCAGAGTATGCCTGCACGAATGTGCCTGAAGCAGGCGTCTTCGCGTTCGCGGCTCGTCTTTATGTCGCGAACATCGAGTTTTCCCTGGTTGGACAGCCAGGTTTCGCGGAATACCGCTAAGGGCTCCCGCAGGCTTTCCATTGCGTCGCGGCAAAAGTCGACGAAACCGCCATCTACGACTTCCTCGGCGCGTGCAAGCTGGTCGTGGGGGATGGAATTGCGCCAGAACTTTTCGACGGCATCGGCCACGAGCTCGGATTTGTTCGGATAGTAGTTGTATACCGACCCTACTGCAACGCCGCATCGCGAGGCCACGGAGCGAATGTTCAACGCTCCGGCGCCTTTCTCGCTTGCAAGCTGGCAGGCGGCATCGAGAATGATTTCCTTGGATATGGTGGGCTTGTTTCCCATGGCTCCCTTTCGTTTGCGGGGTTCGTCCGCGCGGCGCTTGCCCAACATCTTCGCATACCGCATCGCACAGATGTCGAAGAGCTTGCCCGCGGTGCATGTATGCCAGCAGATGTGAATCGGTTGTGTATGGCTTGCATTGTAATGCAAGGCGGATATAATGAACAGCGTTCATTAATGAACATAGTTCATAAATAGCCGATCGAAACGAAATGGCGACATGAAGAGACAGCGAGTGTTCAGAAATAAGCAGTCGAAACGAAAAGAGGGTAAGAAGGCATGAGTTTGGAACTGGTTTTGGCCACGGCGGCCATCTCGATGGCGCTCGTGTTTTATACGGTGGGGGTGTTTTCGGAGAGAAGGGCCGGATCGCTTTCGCTGCGCCACGTGGTTTTGTTTTGGATGGGGCTCGCATGCGACACGACGGGCACCCTGATTATGACCTCGATCGCAAATCAGGGAGCCGTTATGCAGGGCGCTAGCATCCATGGAGTTTCCGGCACGCTCGCCATTGTGCTCATGCTCGCGCACGCGACATGGGCGACCGTCACGTACATCCGTCGCGATGAGGCGATGCAGGTGTCATTCCATACGTTCAGCACGTTCGTGTGGCTGGTGTGGCTCGTGCCGTATATCATCGGCATGCTGGTTGGCATCCCCGCGATTCACCTGCAGGCCGTATGCGCGGTGGGAACGGCAATCGTGGCGGTTGCGGCAATAGTAGCGGCGCTGTTTGTGTCGAGTCGCCTGCGGGCCGCTCATCGCAAATAGCCAAAGGCTTTGTTGCGGTCTAAGCGTCTGCGTCGCCCGTCCAGACATGCGGCATAACGCGGGACCGACGCGCTTTGTTGCGGTCTAAGCGCCTGCGCTATCCGCCTGCGATAGCCCGCTCGCCGTGGTTCACATCGAATTCGATGAGCGTGCCTGCTCCGCCTGTCTGGGGCAGCCCTGCAAACTGTTCGAAAAATGTTACTAAAATAATAGCAATTAATCCATAGAACCTCCTTTTTATGGTATGATGACGAAGTATTTTCGGGATACTGCATGCGGGCCTTGACCTTCGGTTGCGGCGCAGGGGTGCAGGCTCCCGAAAGCACAAAAAGGGGTCATGCAGCACAATCTCCAATTGTCCATATTGGCAAGGGTCGGTTTCTGCGCATGTCCAAGGGAGCGCCTGCGGGCGCCGATCAAGCAAAGGGGGTGTGCTATGGAGCAATTCCTCGATCCGGCACTGCTTGCGCGTATTCAGTTCGCCCTGGTAGTTATCTTCCACTTCATGTATGTGCCGCTTTCTATCGGCATGGGATTGATTCTGGCCATCAACGAAACGCGCTACTACAAGTCGCGCGACCCGAAAGATGCAGCCGCTACGAAGTTCTGGGCCAAGATCTTCACCACCACGTTTGCCGTGGGTGTGGCGTCAGGCATCACCATGGAGTTCTCGTTTGGCACCAACTGGGCTGATTACAGTCGCTTCGTGGGCGACATCTTCGGCGCGCCGCTGGCCGCCGAGGCCCTGCTCGCGTTCTTCCTTGAGTCGGTGTTCTTGGGCATCGTGCTCTTCGGTCGCGGTAAGGTCGGCCCCAAGTTCTACCTGGCCAGCGCCTGGCTGGTATGGCTGGGCAGCTGCCTTTCTGCCCTGTGGATCATCATCGCCAACTCCTGGATGCAAACGCCCGGCGGCGCTGAGCTTTCCGCCGACGGCTCCAAGGCTGTGCTGACCGATTTCTTCGCTGCGGCGTTCAACGCCACAACGCTGCCGCGCTACAGCCACACCGTGCTGGCCCTGCTGGTTATGGGCGCGTTCGTTGCCATCGCGGTTTCGGCTTGGTATATGCACAAGGGCAAGCATGCCGAGTTCGCGCGCAAGACGCTGCGCACCGGCGTTGCCGTTTCGCTCGTGGCCACCTGCTGCCTGCTGGTTTCGGCGCACTCCTCTGCCGCCGTGGTTACCGAGGAGCAGCCCACCAAGATCGCCATGATGGAAGGCCACTACGAAACGGGCACGCTTCCGCTGTATGCGGTGGGCCTTGTCGATGAGGAAGGCCAGAGCGTGATCGCTCCCATCGAGCTGCCCGGCTTCACGAGCTTCTTGGCTTCCGGCGATTTCAGCAAGGAATACCCCGGTCTGAACGATCTTGCCGCCGAGAACCCCGATATCGTGGTGGAGGATCTCCCGGTTAACCTCGTGTTCCAGAGCTATCACCTGATGGTTGCCCTCTTCGGCCTGATTTGCGTGGTCATTCTGATCGCCGCCATCGCCGCGTTCAAGAAGAACGGCAAGCTGGGGCAAAAGAAGTGGGCGCAATGGATCATGGTCGTGTGCCCCATCTTCCCGATTCTTGCTATCCAGGCTGGTTGGATTACGGCCGAAGTCGGCCGCCAGCCCTACGTGGTGTACCCCGCTACGAGCTCGCCTGATGGCGTGCAGCTTCTGACCAACAATGGCGTTTCGGCGTCGGTCTCGTCGGTCGAGCTGCTGATCACCATCGTGCTGTTCATTGCCGTGTATGCAATCATCCTGGTTGCATGGGCGCGTCTGATCAGCGGCTTTATCAAGAAGGGCCCCGTAGAGGATCTGGAAGGCGGTATCGTCGACCAGGATGGCGCCGCTGCCATCGCGGGCGCCGCTGCAACGGGCGCCGCATCCGATTCCAAGAAGGAGGCGAACTAACATGGAGATCCTGGGTATCGTCTGGTTCTGCCTCATATTCGTGCTGATTGCGGGCTACTTCGTGCTCGACGGCTTCGATCTGGGCGCAGGCGTGCTGAGCCCGTTCGTCGCTAAAACCGATCAAGAGCGCGCCATCGTGCGCCAGAGTATCGGCCCGGTGTGGGATGGCAATGAGGTGTGGCTGCTCACCGCGGGTGGCGCGCTGTTCGCGGCATTCCCGGCGGCGTATGCCACCACGTTCTCCGGCTTCTATCTGGCCGTGATGCTGGTGCTCATGGGCCTTATCGTGCGCGCCGCAGCCATTGAGTTCGCCGGCCACGACAAGGCGTGGTCCAAGCTGTGGAACATCCTGTTCTTCGTGGGCTCGCTGCTCCCGGCGCTGCTTCTGGGCGTGGCCGTGGGCAACGTGTACGCCGGCATTCCCATGGATGCAAACGGCGACTACATCGGCGTGCCCCTGCTGGGTCTGGTGACTCCGTTCACCCTGCTCACGGGCTTGCTCGGCCTGTCTGCTTTCATTCTGCAGGGGGCCAGCTGGCTCATGCTCAAGGCCCCGCTGGATTCCCCCGTGCGCGCTCGCGCCAAGGGTGCCGCCAAGGTTGCCGGCATCGCGGCGCTGGTGCTCTTCGCGCTGGTGTCGGTGTATGGGCACTTCGTGATCGCGCCGGAGCTGACCGGCGTGCAGACCGTTCTGGGCATTGTTATTGCCATCGTTGCCGTGCTCGCCATGGTGTTCTGCATCGCCAAGGCGAAGGGCGACGGCAGCGACCTGGCCGGATTCATCGCCTCTTCCGCCGTGTGCGTGCTGTTGGTGGCGCTATGGGGCGCGAGCATGTTCCCCAACCTGGTGGTTGCGGGCGCAGGCGATCCCATCACGCTGTTCCCCACTGCCGCTTCCGGCGAGAACATCACCATCGCCACAGCGGCTTCCAGCAACCTGACGCTCACCTGGATGCTGGGTATCACGTGCGTGGGTCTGCCGCTGGTACTCATCTATCACTTCATCATCTACCGTACGTTCCGCGGACGCGTGAAGGTGGAGGATCTGCACTACTAAACTGTTTCTGCATCATGCATGCTTTCGACGGAGGTCGTCCAACGCGGGCGACCTCCGTTTTTGCGCAGGGGTATACTGGAGGACGTTCAACGCTGGATAGCCAAGGGTCAGTTTCGTTGGGAGGAAGCATGCAATACGACGAGCTCAAGGAAGAAATCAAAAAGGCGATGAAGGCGCATGACAAGGTGCGTCTGTCTATCCTTCGTCAGGTGCATGGCGAGATCAAGAACATCGAGGTCAACGAGCGCCGCGAAATCACCGATTCCGATGTGGACGCCATGCTCAAGCGTCTGATCAAGCAGACGAGCGAAACGCTGGAAGGCTCCATCAAGGCCGGTAACAACGAGGAGCGCACGGAAACGCTGCGTGCACAGGTGGCCATCCTGGAGGAGTAT
This sequence comes from uncultured Slackia sp., assembly GCA_963559755.1. GTDB lineage: Bacteria > Actinomycetota > Coriobacteriia > Coriobacteriales > Eggerthellaceae > Slackia. The sequence continues at coordinate 5,733 of CAUWMI010000124.1, forward strand.
CTGCCCAAGCAGATTTCCGGCGATGAGCTGATTGCCCTGGTAGAAAAAACCATCGCCGAGGTGGGCGCTACCACCAAGCGCGACATGGGCAAAGTCATGGGCGCGCTCAATGCCGCCACCGGCGGGAACTTTGATAAGGCGGCAGCCGCCAAGGAAGTGGGCAGCCGTCTGGCATAAGCCATTCGCCATCACGCCCCTTGTTCGGTTGAGAAGAGGTCGTTAGCCCGGTCCAAACAGGAAAGAGGGCTGCAGAATCGGGGCGCATTGCTAGGCCTCAGGTTGCGCGAACTGGTGCAGCCTGAGGCCTCTGTTTCGTTCCATGCTTCTCTGCGCAGGATTCAGTGCAGCTGGCCCTTTGATGACCAAAGCTGCAAAGGAAGCTTCTAAGCCAGCAAAATCTTGTTTAGTTGTCGGATTCCAACTCTTCGAGCAGCTTCGCCTCGCGCTTCTGCGCCGCCCTGAACGAGGCGTATAAAGCAAGCATCACGGCGCCGAAGATCATGATCGCGTCGATCGCCATGATTGCGACATCGCCTGCCCAGGTGACGTGCTCCCAGCCAACGTAACGCACCTCGACGTACACGCGCGTCAACATGGCCGTCACCCCCACGAGAGCGCCTGAAAAAGCGGCGATCGCGCAGGCGTATGCGATGGGGAAATTGCCGTCAGGAGTGCACCATCTTCCCGTGATGTACACGCCTTTCCTGATTTGAATGACGGTAATCAGGATGAGGGCGACCATCAACGCGAGGTACTCCACCCATGAAACCACGCCTCCCGAAACTGGCATTGGGCCGCCGGGCTCCACGAACTGCCTTTCCCACATCGCCAAGAACATGTTCAACACGATATGGATAAAAATGATTCCTGCGAGCACGCAGAACGCGATGCGGTAGGAACGGCCCAGCTCGGCCTCGACGCGCTCGTCGTGGCGGGGAAAAAGGAAATCGCGGATGGATGATACGTATGGGGCTCCATGTTCATTGAGTGCCATGGTTACTCCTCCCAAAACTGGTTCTACCGAGCCTGATGCCCAGGGGTATGGGCTATTCTTCCCAGAACAGATCGTTAAGCGTGACACCGAGCGCCTTGCAGATGCTGCAGCACAGGTTGAGCGTGGGGTTGTAGCCGCCGGTCTCGATGAGTCCGATGGTTTGCCGCGTGACGCCCACGGCCTCCGCCAAATCGGATTGCGACATGCCGCGCGCAACGCGCGCAGCCTTCATGCGCAGGTTCTTGTGCGGTGCGGCGGGATTGTTTGCCGCGGCAGATTTGACTGCTGCAACGGATTTGCCCGCGACGGCGGGTTCGTTAGCCGCGTCGCTCCCGCGCGATTTCTGGGAGAGCGAAGAGACTGCTGCTCCCCGATGAGAAAGCGATTTCTTCTGGCCTCCCCAGTTGCCGGGAATCGACCCAAGTACGCTATCGGCTACCATCTTTCCTCCTCCAAGCAATATATACATTGAAGTATGCAATATCTATATTGCATGAAATCAAAAATGTCAACTATATATTGCATTAATCACTGAATTTGATGTCACGTGGCGGAACGAATAAAGCCTGAGTAACAAATTAGGCAGATCGAGGGAAAATCGGAGGGTGCGTTTGGTGGAGCTGGAATGGCCGAAGAAGGTGAAGTCAAATAAAGCAATGACGCAGGGCAAAAAGTAAGTCTTCCTCTTCCGGTCGGGCCACAAAAAGCGGACGGCCCATTTCGAGCCGTCCGCATTGATCCTGTGGG
>CAUWMI010000125.1:0-7466 GCA_963559755.1 uncultured Slackia sp.
GGGAATCACTCCGAATACAAGAACGTTCCCGCTTTTGAGATGGAGTCTGGGTGTAAAGCTAGGTCTGGTTTAGGTCCGAAGTTCGGCTACGGAGATAGAGGAATGTATCCGACTGAACTATTGACCAGTAGATTTAGTTCGGTTGGGATGCATCTTGGACAATAGAGCGTTCTGCGCAGCGGGGTTGAGCGAGGAAGTAGGTACACGCAAAAAGTAAGGCGTTGGGCAGAAGGGGCGGTGCCAACTCCTCAGCGCGCTTGTGCGATATCTTAGGGGAGTCGGGCAAGTGGAGACGGGTGTCAGAGATAAGGGGCTGATGTAAGAAAAGGAATGAGCGACAGAGGATAAGGGTTAGGGCAAGGAGGGAAGGCAGAGGCAAAACGAGGAAAGGAAAGGATAAAACGAGAGGGAAGAGGATTACCTCTTCCCTCTGCGCCCAAAATAGTTGTCCTGCGTTTTGGAAAAGACTTGCCTTATGCGATGAAGGCTCTACTGCATCTCTTGTACGGCAACGATACCGACATTGCCGCGAATCGTGTAAAACAATCCTACTCGGAGAACAAAGCCTCGGCAATTTCCTCGGTGGGCATCTCGGCGTCGTACCAGATCTTCTCGCCGGCGGCCGCCTGCTCGAGCATCATGCCGATGCCGGGCACCGTGACGCAGCCCAAGGCCTTGGCGTCGCGAATCAGGCGCGTCTCGCGCGGGAAGTAGATGATGTCGGCCACGGCAAGGTCGGGGCGCAGGTAATCGACGGGAATCAGCGAATCCTCGCAGCCTTCGCCCATGCCTACGTTGGTGGCGTTCACCAGGATGTCGGATTCCTCGATGCACTTCTTGAGCAGCTCCATGTCGGCGAGGTCGTGCAGCTGAACGTCGCACTCGGTCTTGGCGTTCACGGCAGGCACGAGGCCTTCGGCGACGCGCTCATAGGTGCCGTCGAAGTTGGCGCGTGCGAATGCGTGGATGGTCTTCACGCCGTCGAGCGCTGCCTGGGTGAGCACGGCCGAACCGGCGCCGCCGATGCCTACGAGCGTCATGGTTGCGCCCTTATCAGTCACGCCGTGCTTGCGCAGGTTGGTCATGAAGCCCACGCCGTCGGTGTTGTAGCCCTTGAGCTTGCCGTCCTTCTTCTCGATAACGTTGACGGCGCCCATGAGCTCAGCCGCGGGGTCAAGCTCATCGAGGTAGGGGATGACGGCGCGCTTGCAGGGCATGGTGACGTTGGATCCGTCCCAGCCTTCGAGCGTGCGCATAGCGGCGAGGGCGGTCTCAACGCCGTCCTCCTTGACATCGAATACGAGGTAGGCCGAGTCGATGCCAAGCTTCTCGAATGAGAGGTTGTGGGTGGCAGGGGAGCCGGAGTGCTCCACGGGGCTGCCGATCAGCGAAATGAGATGAGTGTGGCCGGAGATGCGTTCTTTTTCACCCATGGGTTATACCTCCTGATACACGGGTTGGACGGCCGTTGTGGCTCTTTTCGTCCTTCCGCCATAGTACTCGGTTTGCGCGAACATTTCGCCCCATAAAATAGACTATTTGGGACGAAGGAACTCGCATGTTGATATGCGTTTCGTTTGACTCTTAGCGGGCGTGGATGGTGTGGATGCCCTCCATGAGCGTGCGTGCAGGAGCGATGTCCACCTGGCCAGGAGCAGATGCCTCCTTCACGGCGCAGAACGTCATCGCGGAGCCGAAAACCTCGCCGCAAAGGCGCGAGAGCGCGCCGTAGCGCCCCATGGCCATGGTGATGAGCGGGCCGTTCGCGTAGAGTCGGTGCATTTCCTCGGTAGCCTGCAGCAGGCGCAGCGTGTCGGATGCGTCGTGCGCCATCACGGCAATCTTGGGGATGTCGGCTCCTAAAGCCTGGAAACGCCGCATCTCGGAGACCATCCAATCCACGTTCGGCGTCTTTTCGAAATCGTGGTGCGAGATGATCACGGCCACGCCGCATTCGTGAGCGGCAGCCGTAAGCGCGCGCACCTGGTCGTCGCCGATCCATGACTCGACGTCTACGATGTCGAATGCACCCGTGCGAATCATGGCCTCGGTAAGCTCTGCGTATTCGGGAACGGGAAGCTCCATCTGTCCGCCTTGAGGCGTGGAGCGGAAGGTGAAGAGGAGCAGGGCATCACCGAAGGCGCTACGCAACGATGCAGCATCGAGCGCCATGGACCGCACGTCGTGGACGTTCTCGCAGAAATCGGCGCGCCATTCAAGGCAATCGGCGCCCGCTTCAAGGGCGGCAAGGCCCTGGGCGATTGCTTCCGCTGCGTTTTTACCCATGAGCGATACGATGATTTTTGGCGAGCCCTCTCCGATGGATACGTTTCTGATTGATAGTGGCTGCATGGAGCTCCTTCTTTCGAATCCGTGCGTAGGCCGACAAAAGAAAAAGGCGGCACGCCAGGGGCATACCGCCTTAATTCAAGCTGCGCAACGCACAGCCGATTCAAGCAACGACTTAGAAGTTGTACTTGATGCGGCCGGCATGCTTCTCGCACTCGCGGGCGATGGTGATGCGCTGGACGCAGGGAGCGCCCTCTTCCAGCCACATAGCACGGCAGTCGCGGTACAGACGCTCGGTCGGGCCATAGGGGGAATCCTCGAAGTAGCCGTCGCCACCAAAGATCTCCAGCATCTCGTCGGAGACGAGCTTGACGGTGTTGATGGAGAAGAGCTTGCAGATAGCGGCCTTCTCGGTGACGTACTCGTTGTGGGGATCCAGGTCGAAGTCACGAGCGAAGTCGTAGATGGCGCAACGGAGCACATGAATCATCATGTCCATGTCGGCGATCTTGGCCTTGATCATCTGGCGCTTGGCGATCGGCTTGCCGAAGGTCACGCGATCCTGAGCGCGCTTGATGGAGATCTCGAGCATGCGCTGAGCCATACCCAGGTTGGACATAGCGATGTGCACGCGGGAGACAGACAGGGAGTGGATGGCGATCTCCATGCCCTGGCCCTCTTCGCCGAGCAGGTACTCGGGGGACAGCACCAGGTTGGTGAACTTCAGACCAGCATGGCCAGCGCCGCGGCAGCCCATCATGTGGGGCATAGGAACAATCTCGAAGCCAGGAGCATCGTTGGGCACGAAGAAGGCGGACAGACGCTCGTTGCCGGACTTCTCGGGGTCGGTCACAGCGATAACGTAGGTGAAGTCAGAGCAGTCGGTGTGGGAGATCAGCCACTTCTCGCCGTTGAGGACGTAGTTGCCGTTCTCGTCCTTCAGAGCGGTGGTGTGCAGGTCAGCACCGGTGCCGCCGTTCTGTTCGGTGATGGCGAAGTTGCAGTAGATGGTCTTGTCCTGGAACTTGTCCATGTACTTGGCCTTGAGCTCCGGCTTGCCGTAGTCGTCAAGGATACGCCAGTTCATGTCAGCGGCATGATGCAGGTGCATGCGCATTCCGCCAGGGCCACGGGAGAACTCTTCCTGGACGCGCAGGATCTCGAGCTCGTTGAGGTCCCATCCGCCGTACTCAGAGGGCAGGTAGAAACGATACAGGTCGTTCTTCTTGGCGAGCTCGTAGAACTCCTCGGGGAAGGTGTTCGTGACCTCGATCTCCTTCTGCATCTCGTCGAAGGGACCCTCCACCAGCTCGCGAATCTGCTTGAGGTACGCCTCAAACTGCTCGTCGGTGATCTTAGCGTTAGGATTCATTCAAACCTCCTTTGTCCAATGGATCCTTGCTTGAGCTTCCTTGCTCTTGCTGATTCACATTATCCGGGCTTTTTGTGGGAAATACAAATCCGTAACACTACAAGATTTCCTTATTAATAATATATAAAACTAATGATTATGATTTTTACCGGACACAATGAGAAATATGTGTAAAGAAATGCGTGTTTGGGCCACGTTTCGGAAGATTGAGGCGGGGGAGGAGGCGGTCGATTGCGCACCCCGTAGTCCACAGACCGTCAGAATGCATACGCACGTCAATCTTTTTGAAAATAATGAGCAAACGCGTAGGCGTGGAAGTGATTTCTCGTATAATAGGCACGGCTTATTGATTGGCTGAATGCATAACCCCCGCTTATGGAAGCATGCCTGATTGAGAAGCGCGTATTGGCCCTTGCATACAAGAACAGGGTGATTCCAGCATGAATCTGTCCCAGCTCTATTACTTCCGTAAACTTGCGGAGCTCCAGCACTACACCAAGGCTGCCAAGGAGCTCTATATTAGTCAGCCGGCGCTCTCCGACGCCATCAAGTCGCTCGAACGCGAGCTGGGCGTGCCGCTGTTCAAGCGTGAGGGTCGCAACGTGCGCCTTACGCGCTACGGCCGCGAGTTCGCCGACTATGTGGGCCGTGCGCTGCGCGAGCTTGACCGCGGCGTGGAGGTCATGCATGAATACACCGGCAAGCTTTCCGGCACGCTCAAGGTGGGTGCCCTCTATACGGTAACGGGTGACTATCTGCCCTCGCTCATCGAGTCGTTCCACGAGAAGTACAGCGCTGAGGTGCACTTCGAGATCATGCAAGGCTTTTCGAACCCGCTGATTCAGGGCCTCAAGGATGATCGCTATGACATCGTGTTCGCTGCGAAGGGCTTCGAGGAAGAGCCCGCGCTGTGCTTCGAGCCCGTATCGGTGCAGGAAGTGGTCGTAGCCGTGAACGAGGAGCATCCGCTGGCATCCAAGGACAGGATCAAGCTTGAGGATCTGGTGGGTCACAATGTGATCACCTATCGTCGCGGCACGCCGGTGGGCGATGAGATGGCCGAGCTTCTGGCTGAGCATCACATTCCCGCGAACTACGAGTTCGATGACGAGATCACGGTGGGCGGCATGCTCTCCGCTATCAAGGACGATACGTGCGCGCTCGTGCTCAACACCATCGGCCTGAAGCCCTTTACCAAGGTAGCGGTGGTTCCCATCGACGAGAACGAGGTGCCGTACGATTTCCACCAGGTATACATGGTGTACAAGAAGGCCGAATTCAAGAACCTGGCGCTTGAGAGCTTCATCGAGTTCGTGATGGGCCTGGATTCCGGTGCGGCGTTTCCGCATGGCCGTGAGGCTTAAGGACGGCTTAGGCTTACCGAGTCGTATTCGTCAACCTGCGAAACAAAAGAAGGCAGCCATGTGGCTGCCTTCTTTAACGTTGTGCTCGGGTTGGTGGGGGATGAGGCTCCGCCAAGCCATCTCGGGCTATTCGTCGAACTTGCCGAACGTGATCATGCTCACGCGGTCGATGGGAATCTTGACGATGCCAACGCCGCTGATGCACGCATAGGCATAGAAGCCGCTCTTGCATCGGAAGGCACATTCCTCGCACGGCATCTTGTCGCAGTAGGCGAATGCATCCTCATCGGCGAAGGCGAAGATGAGCGGCGAACGCTTCTTTTCGGTCACGTACTTGATCTGCATGCCCGTGAAGGTTTTGACGCACACCCACTTGAGCGCATGGGCCTCCGGGTCATCGATCGACCATGAGAACACGATGCAGTTGTTGTTGAACCCGCCGTCGATGCGGTAGTTGAGCGTGACGCCCTCGGGCAAATCGGCGAGCGTTACGAGCGGCGCGTGCGTGGCGGTCACCGTATCGGTGTGGGCGGATGCATAGGGGAGCTCGTGGACGAGCGAGCGGCCCGATCCGGAGGTATGGGCCTCCACCTCGCCGCCGAGGCCCATGAGCACGTCGCCCGTGCCTTCGACCTCGAAAAACGGGATGTCTTCGGCGGTCACGCGGGGCTTCCACGTGGCATGGGTGCGGGTGATGCGGAATTCCTGGGCGGTCATGTCGGTCCTCTCTTGTGCGGTGCGGTTCGGTGGGGCGAATACGTTGGCGGGCGGCAGGGGAGCGTCACTTTTCTTCTTGCTCCGCCTTCATGCGGCGCTCGAGCTCCTGTTGGAGAACGAATCGCCTGATCTTGCCCGTCTTGGTGTAAGGGATGGCGTCGATGTACTCGATGCGCTCGGGCCACAGGCGCTTGGGCACGCCCTTGGAGCGCAGGTAATCCTGGACATCGGGCACCGTGGGGCGCGCATCGCCCTTGGGCACGACAAACGTGCAGATGCGCTCGCCTAGGCGCTGGTCAGGCATACCGATGGTGGCGTGATTGCCGATGCCGGGGCAGCCGGACACGTTCGCGTCAACCTCGCTCACCGAGATGTTCTCGCCGCCGCGGATAAGAATCTCCTTCTTGCGGCCGGTGATGCGGATGCGCCCCTCCTCGTCCATCACGCATAGGTCGCCGCTGTAGAACCATCCTTCGTCGTCAAGCGCTTTGGCGGTGTTCTCGGGGTCGTTCAGGTAGCCCACGAATTGGTGCGGCCCGCGCGAGCATTCCTCGCCCTGCACGCCTACGGGTACGGGGTTGCGCTTGTCATCCACCACGCGCACCTCGATGCCCTTGTAGGCAACGCCCGACCAGTTGCCGTCCCAACGTAGGCACTTATCGAGCGGCACGTAGACATGTGGGCAGCTTTCGGTGGAGCCGTACGATTCGCACAGCAGGAACCCGAGCGCGTAGGCGCGGTCCACCATGATGCTAGGCACGGGGGCCCCACCGCAGAGGTAGAAGCGCAGGGAATCGGCGCGCTTGCCGGTCTTTTCCATGTAGGCAACGATGTCGTGCACGAAGGGCGTGGCGCCATGCGACCAGGTGCAGCCTTCGCGGTTGATCAAATCCACGGCATCCTCGGCGCTGAACTTGAGCTCGAGCACAGTGGATGCGCCCACGAGCATGGTAGCGATGAGGCCGTGGAAGAAGCCGGTGGCATGGTTCAGAGGCGATGGCATCCAACACACGTCGTCGGGCGTCATGTCGAGCACCGACACATAGGCGCGCTCCGAGAACAGGATATTGTTGTGCGTGAGCAGGACGGCCTTGGGGCGCCCGGTGGTGCCGGAGGTTGAGAGAATGCATGCGACCTCGTCCGAAGACGAAGGCGACGGCTCATCGAGGGGCGCGCAGCGGGCAAGCACGTCAGTGAGCGCCGCGCAGGTGGAATCGTCGCGCGGGGCATCGTGCTGGTCGATCAGCAGGACCGTCATGTCGCGCGTGACATCGCATCCGAGCTCGCGGAACTGCGCTTCGTAATCCACCGCCTTGTATTTGGTGGGGCAAATGTAGACGCGCGGTTTCACGAGACCGAACGCATAGTTGAGGTCGTCTGCGTTGAAGTTGGTTGCGATGGGGTGCATGACGGCGCCTACCTTGAGGCACGCCACGTAGATGATGCAGAATTCGACCCATTTGGGCACTTGGAACGTCACCACGTCGCCGTTTTTGACGCCGGCCTCTGATTTAAGCCAGGTAGCGAGGCGCGATGCAAGGCGGTCCACCTGGCCATAGGTGAGGCTTCCGCCTAAATCGTCTTTGACGTAGGTGCGGTTGGCGAAGCGGGCAGATTGCTCGTTCCATACGTCGCACAGGGTTTTTGTCCCCCAGTATCCGAGCCGATAGTAGCGCTGCTTTGCTTCGGCATTGATTTTCAGATCAGTGATCATGCTAGTCCTA
>CAUWMI010000126.1:0-7361 GCA_963559755.1 uncultured Slackia sp.
GTTAACCTGCGCCGCCCGTAATTCCGAAAGTTAACCAGACCAAGGAACGGGCTTTGCCGGTTGCCTGCATTATACGCGATGGGGTGTTTGTTTCGCAACGAAGAAGAGGCGCTTTCTCGCTTTCACCATGGAGGAAAAGTAATGGCTGAGATGTGGACCATTAAGGCGGCGCTGGATTGGTGCCGGGGGTATCTGGAACGTAAGGGCGATGAGAACCCGCGCCTTTCCGCCGAGTGGCTGCTTGCTGAGGCAACCGGCCTCCGCCGCGTCGAGCTGTACGTGAACTTTGACCGTCCGCTCACGCCTGAGGAGCGCGATGTGCTGCGCGATTACGTGGCGCGTCGCGGGGTGGGGGAGCCGCTCCAATACATCACGGGCGAGGTGGCGTTTCGGCATATCGCCGTGAAGGTGCGCCCCGGCGTGCTCATCCCGCGCCCAGAGACCGAGGTGCTGGTGAGCGAGGCGCTTTCGCTTCTGCCTGCGCCCCATAGGCGCCATGCCACCGATTCGAGCCTGACCGAGGATGAGGCGCAGGAGTTGTTACTGAAAGAGGCGGCGCAGGAAGCTGCGACTGAACATCTCGACAGCGCTGCTCCAGCTACGTTGGGGGAGGGCGTTGCAGCGGCTGTGGAAGATGCTGAAGCTGTCGTTGATGATGCAAGCGACGTCGGCATGGATGCGGTCGCGGCTGCTGCGGGTGTGGCTAACGAGCACCCAGGCGCCGCCGATCATCAGGTGGCAAACTCCGATTCGTCGACTTCAGAGCATACTCCGCTCTACGTTGCCGATATATGCACCGGCTCAGGATGCATCGCCTGCTCTATCGCCTACGAGCACCCTGATACGCGCGTGCTGGCAACCGACTTAGCGCCTGAGGCTCTCGCCCTCGCTCGCGAGAACGTGGAAGCTCTGGGCCTCAAAGAACGCGTTTATGTGCTGAACAGCAATTTGGGCGATGCCATCCCGCTGCGCTTCATGGGAAAGCTCGACCTGGTGGTATCGAATCCGCCCTATATCCCTTCGAGCGTGATGGAACAGCTGCCGCGCGAAGTGGGTGCGTTCGAACCCAGCCTCGCGCTCGACGGCGGAGCCGATGGCCTGGATCTCTTCCGCCCGCTCACCGCATGGGCGATGCGTGCCCTCAGGCCGGGCGGCGGGTATGCGGTGGAGCTCCATGAAACATGCCTCGAAGCTGCAGCCGCCATTGCTCGCGAAGCAGGATTCGTCGACGTGCGCATAGTGAACGACCTCGCCAACCGCCCCCGCGTGCTGGTGGCGCGTAAACCTGGCGGTTTCGCTATTCGTTCGTGTTAAGTCGTTTAGTCGCATCATGGGCGTCCGGCTGGCGTTTGGCCGGATTTGCCTGATGGGGGCATGGACGGAAAAGAAATCCTAGTGCAGCGAATGCGCGTGGTTGTTTGCCGGCTCCTAGCCACAAAGCGATATAATTAAGAATTATCGTTTGCGGTCTCAGATGAGGAAGGGAGGGACCGTGGCGTTTATTCTTGACGTGCTTTCGCAATTGAATTCAGCCGATATCAATATAGATCAGCAGCGATGCGTGAGGGTGAGGAATCGCAATGCCTCTTGCCGTCGCTGCGCGGACGCGTGCGTGTCTGGCTGCATCTCGTACGAGGATAACCAACTTCGAATAGAACCGGGAAAATGCATTGGCTGCGCGACATGCGCATCCGTCTGCCCTGCGGATGCTCTCTTTCCGAAGAAAATCAGCGATGAAAAGTTGCATGCAGATTGCCTTGCGGTTGGAGAAGCAAACGATGGGCGTGTTGTCATTGCTTGCCAAGATATGCTCAATGCGGCGGATGGCCTCTATGATTCGGCTCGAGTTGCGTCCGTCCCGTGTCTCGGTCGTGTCGATTGCAGCCTTCTGCTGCGACTTGCGGCTGACGGCGCCGCAAAAATCATCCTTGTTCAAGGGGCTTGCGATCGTTGCGAAAACTCTCGCGGCGTACAAATATGCGCGAACACGATAGATGTCGCCAATACGCTCTTCGAAACGTGGAACTGCCCTGTTCGCGTTGAGATGAAGACCCATCTTCCTGGCTATACGCGTGCGAGAAGGGATGAGGGCTTCGATCGGGGAAGACGTGCGTTCTTATTCTCCGCAAAAGAGGAGGCAAAAAGCGCGGCGATAGTCATGGCGGATGTTGCCATGAAGGACGTGTTGGGCGAGGAAGCCGAGCATCAGCCCGGACTTGCCCACGTGGATGCGAACGGAACTCTCCCGCATTCAGTCTCTCAAAGAAGAGAGATTCTGCTTGCATCACTCGATGTTCTTGAGCGACGCTGCGGGAATCCAGAGGACGTAATGATCGATGTGTCGCTTTGGAGAGAGGTTTTAATCGACCTGGATACGTGCAATGCTTGTCGAATGTGTGCTACGTTTTGCCCCACGGGGGCAAATTTCAAATTCAAGACCACCAGTGGGAAAATTGGCGTGAAGCACCAGGTGAGCAAATGTGTTAATTGTGGCTTGTGCGCTGACATATGTCCAACTGGAGCATTGTCGTATTCTTCCGAAGTCTTCGCTCGCGATATTTCAGAAAATGCCGTCGAACGGTTTTTGATGGCTGATGCGAAGATGGATACGACGCACGATACCATGCAAACGTCAATTCGTGGACAGATGAAAAGTAAGGGAACGTTTGTCACGTCGGCATAAGGGGGATGATACGGCTTCTGGGCCGTATCGTGTTGCAGGTGGGGGAACTATGGAGATCAGTCTGATACGGGAGTTCATTGTCTTAGCGCAGACGCTCAATTACGCGAAGGCGGCGGATATCCTTCACGTAACGCAGCCCACGCTGAGCAAGCATATTGTGGCGATGGAGCGGGAGCTGGGATGCAGCCTGTTCGAGCGCGATCGCAGAAGGGTCGAGCTCACGGATGCCGGCAACGTTTTTGCTACTGCTGCGGTTCAGATCACCGATGCGTATGATGACGCATGCCGCAAGATAGAGGATATAAAAACGGCGGATCCCATTAGGGTCAACGGCATCCTTTTTGATAACTCGATTGCTTCGATTATCTCCATTGCTGCTACGTTTTTGAGCGGTGAGGGACATTCGCCCGTGGTGTATGGCGACACTTCAGACAAGTATCCCTTCGAGGAATTGATCGATGGCGATATTGATATTGCTTTGGGCTTTGCCGATTTGGAGAGGCTTGACGAGTTTGGTTTGACCTACGTCCCGCTTTTGAGGTCGCGTTTTGTTGCCCTCGTGAGCCTCGATTCTCCGCTTGCGCATCGCAAGGATGTGTCGATGGACGATCTGCGCACGTATCGTTTCGTGAAGTACGTCGATCGTTATGCAGAGGGCGGTTGGCGCAATATCGAGCATGTGTGCCACGAGCACGGATTTGTTCCGCATACGCGTGCCATAGTCGGTCGTTCAAGCATGAACTATTGCGCCATCTCCCTAGGGACCGATGATGTGGCCATTCTTCAGGCAAGTATGCCTCAACTCAAATACCTCAGTGATTTCTCCCGCGTCAAGATTCTTCCCGTTACCGACGATGATGCAGCGTTTCACGTGTATGCCCTCTACAAGAAATCGAACCTCGACCGGGTGAAACCTGTGCTTGACGCCTATACTCGTGCACGCAAGGTGATCATCAATCACGGGAAAGACAGCTTGCTTGTGGAAAGCGACTAAGAATTCGGATCCTGTCGTGAGGTCTTCTCGCTGCGAATGCTTTCTCTGCGATGCTCGCGCTCTATTGCGTACTGTCTCTTTTCCGCGATTTCATTGGGCTTCAGTTTGCCTTGCGGGTCTTGGAATGTATCGGTCTTGATGAAGCGGGCCATTCGCGTCGCGATAGCATCGGGGCTGCTCGGGTTCCAATCCAAGGGCTTCATGACAAAATGGCGCTTCTTGCCCGTGAGGAACGAATCGAGGTCGACCGATTCGGAAACCGAAATAGCATGTTCCGGACAGATGGTTTCGCATGCGCGACATTGCACGCAGAGGGTGGGACGGTGCTCGACGCCGAACGTTCCATCTTTTGAATCGAAGCGCGAGAGAGCTCCTGTGGGGCAGAACACGGTGCACATGCGGCAAGAGCGGCAGAGGTCGACATCGATATCCACACTGCCCCAAAGGCGTGAGCCGACAGGATTGCTGCTCGACGCCCCTAACTGCCTTAAGCTATTGAAGAGACGCTTTCTTCGCGAAGGAAGATGATGGGGCAACGTGCCATCAGATTGGACGGGAGCAAGCCGACGTTTATCGTTCGGTTGTTCGGGTTGCGTCTTAGGCGTAGGCGATGGTGTGCCGGCATTGCTTTCGGCAGGAAGGATTTGCGTGTCTTTGACATGCACACGTTCAATGGTTGTATGGGATTTCGCTGCATGAAGCAGCGCCGAGGCGGAATGGCATACTTGGTCGCAGAGTTCGCCCCCGTGAGAATGGGCGCAGGTTTGACATGACGCGGATATAAGCGAAACGCTTTCGGCGCCGCGCGCTGCGGCCTCAACGAGTATCGATTCGTCGATTCTTCCGAGGCAGGCGATCGGAATGATTCCGGTTTCGTCTTCGAGCTTCCAAAATTGGGTAGGCCGATTCTGGCCGAGGCTGCTCAGGGCTGTTTCGCACGCAAAGGCGACTCGGCGGGTGTTGGCAACCGCCTCTGCCACCCGGTGAGATAATTCGTCGTCGGTTGGGTTTATCGCCTCGAGGCAGCAAGTGGGGCAGGCTGTCGCGCAGGTTCCGCAACCGATGCAAAGCCCGGGATCAACTACGATTCCGTCTTCGCTGCGCGAGATGGCTCCCGTGGTGCAAACTTCGGCGCATTTCAAACAGCTGGCATTGCGGTTGCGCACCAGGATGCATCGTTGAGGATGGACGTTGAGCAAGGGGCTCTGCATGTCCGATAGGGCTTGCATCGTGACATCGGCATTCATGCTATTCATCGCTACCTTCTCCCGTGATGGGGCATAGGGCGTCACTCGGATGGATTTCGCACAGGCGCTCTTTCCCACGCAGGCGCACTCGATATACCTTGAGTTTCAAACTTTCAGCTTCGGACAGACCGGCCTCTCTGAACAGTGAGAATACTAATGCATGCCGTGCCTTTCCCGCACAGGCGTATATCTGCGAACGCGCGTTGGCTATAAGCGTCGGACGTTTGTCAAGCTCGACGACGGTAGGGTCGAAACATTCGCGCTCTGGGATGAATCCGTTCACCATGCCCGCCAGGATCATGACGTCCACGTTTTGTCCCACAAATTGGTTGAGCGAGCCTAAACGTACGCCGTGTCCGATGGCGTTCGGGAAAAGGGAACGATTCTGGATTTCGCGCACGATATCTGCGGCAGTTGCGTCCGGTCCGATTTCCTGAGCCATCAGGGCGATTCTCTTTGTGCTCCCGTCCCCAACGATTGCCTCGATGCGCGAAAGGAGCTCGGAGCCGGTTGCCTGCCCTATGGCATCGAGGGCAAAGGAGGCTTGGCGCATCGCTTTATTGATGCGAGCCTCTCCCTGGCGTGCGAGGGCGTCGGTCGGGTGGCTGCCCGGTTGCCAGCAAATGCCCGCCTCAATCGAGAGCATGGCATTCTGCTGCACTGCATGTGAAATAACGCCGCTGTTTGCCAGGTGGTCTCCGAATCCGCACCAGCTTCTTAGCGCTGTTTGGCTATTGCGGTTGGCGATAAGGCGCAAGAGCGTGATGGCCTGCGCTTCGCCGCAGAGTTCAATGGCTCGTATGTCGCCCCCAAAGGAGGGAGCGCAAGCGTAGCTCGATTCGATGCCTTCTTGGTGCAGGGTGTGAGCGATTCGCTTTTCCCAAATAGAATGAGGCGTTGCTATGGCGATATCCTCGGGGTCGATTCCGGAATCAAGAGCGCTTTTTACATAGCGTACGATGCGCTCGATCTCGTCTTCAGGTCGGTTTGCATCAAGCAGGGTGCAGGCATCGCTTTTGAACGAATTCTCATGTATCGCTTCGGAAAAGGGCATATTGCTGCGCAGCGCTTCAACGGCGGAAGCGATGCAGGGGCTGCTGCGGCTTGCCGATAGTGAGACGAGGCGGTGCGAGGGGTTTGCTTCGGCAAGTTTCGAAAGGCCCTCGTAATCGGGGTATTCATCCAATACTGCAATACGCGCATCGGAATCGCCTGCCGCCCAAAGCGTTGAGCCGCATATCAACCCGGCAAGGCATTGCGATGCCCTCGAGAGCGTTTGGTAGTCATCCACAAATACATGGGGGACCGTCACGGCTTCGAGCGCATCGGCGTGTGAAATCAGATAATCGTATGCCGCGCGAGAGAGTTCCTGGGGTAGGTATGCCTTGCGGTGGGCAAGATGGCATGCGAGCAAATTGTAGGTGTCTTCCTCCTCATTGCTATAGAACCACGGACTATCCATGGGTTCGAGGTCGCCCCAGCTGCGATAGAAGAACTTGAGCATCTCCCTTAGGCGTTTGGGGTGGACTTTGCTCGTCTTCATGTCTTCCATCAGCATGTGCTCTTCGAATTTGAGCAAGATGGTGCCTTCGCGTCCCGTTTCCGCTACGGTTTTTTGATCTGCGAGCACCTTGAGGGCGAACTCTTTTACGGTGAGAATCCGTACGTTTTGGGCTTTGCCTTCAGCATGCTCTGCGAGACGCTTCCTGAATGCTTGGCAGGCGAGCGGGGAGGCGGCAAACACCATCAGATTTTGGTCAGGGATGCCTTCGTTCAACAGGCGAGCCGCTTCTCGCACGAGAGCCTCTGTTTTTCCGGTTCCCGCAGGCCCTTTGACGATGACCGCAGGAGCTGAAACGGTATAAGGCGAAACGTCCATGAGTGCCTCCTCGTGTTATTGCTCATGTGCGTTCAGGGCGTCATCGTCCTGGCTTTGCGCCCTCATCGACAAGGCCGGCAAGAAGGAGGGCATCCTCCGCCAGGAATCCCTCTGTCAAATCGGCTATGCCGCGGTAGAACATGGTGGATGCGAAAGTGCGCATGTCATTCGCGAAGACGGGGACCCAGGTGGAAATATGATCGTCCATGAAATTATGCTGGATGTTGATGCATGAAAACGCCCGTTCCATCTCGCCCTTCTCAAGGGCTTGGGCGGCGCGCCTGTTCAAGATTCGCATGAATTCAAGCTCGACGGCAATGTGGTCCTCGCCAACAGTCCAAGATTCTGATTTGTCCAAGCCGTTTGCGCGGTAAATGGCAAGCACCTCGTCGCGCGCATCCTGCATGAGGAGGCGCTTTTCTGATGTGTAGACCGACTCGTAAGGATAAGCCGCTGAATAGGAGTCAATTCCTGACCCCAGGAACGTCTTGGAATAGTCGACGGAAAGTTCCAGAAGGGGGTCGATCCATGCGTTAGACAAATATTTTGCAATTTCAT
>CAUWMI010000127.1:0-7319 GCA_963559755.1 uncultured Slackia sp.
CTGCCGCTCGCCGCCATTGGTGTGACGTTAAGCCGCAACAGTAACACGCACTATTCGGCGTACTTCTTAGCAACCTGACGGCCGGCGATGTAGGCCATGATCTCATGGGTGCCGCCACCGAACATGTTGCCGCGCAGGTCAGCCCACAGACGACCGATACGAACCTCAGTGGTGTAGCCCAGGCCGCCGTAGATGTTCAGAGCCATATCGGCAACCTTGAAGCACTCGGAGCAGCCATAGCGCTTGAGCAGAGCGGAATCGAGCTGGACCGACTGGCCGTTGTCGAGCTTCCACAGGGTCTTGTAGAGCATGTTGCGGGTGTTCTGAACCGCAATCTCCATGTCGGTCAGCATTTCCTGGATCATCTGGAACTTGGCGATCGGCTTGTTGAAGGCGATGCGCTGGTTAGCGTACTTGGCGGCATCCTCCAGGGCGGCCTGAGCCAGACCAACCTGCTCAGCCACGATGTAAGCGCGCTCGACCTCGAAGTTCTTCATGAGCATCATGAAGCCGTTGCCGGGCTCGCCCATGCGGTCGGCCTCGGTGACCACGACGTCATCCAGGTAGACCTCGCAGAACGGGATGCACTGCTGGCCGATCTTGTGCAGAGGAGCGGTGGAAACGCCCTCGCGGTCCATGTTGATGTACCACAGGCTCATGGAGCCGTTGTCGCGAGAAGGATCCTCGTCCTTGGCGATGACGATGGTGTACGGCAGAACCTCGCCCATGGTGACCCAGGTCTTCTGGCCGGACAGACGATAGGTGCCGTCCTCCTGCTTCTTGGCGACGCAGGTCATGGAGCGGTTGTCGGAGCCAGCGCCCGGCTCAGAGATGGAGAGAGAGGCGATGGGCCAGCCAGTCTCCATGTAGTGGTCGACGGCGTGCTGCTTCTGCTCTTCGGTGCCGAACTCCATGATGTCGAACATGGAGAGGGAGTTCTGGTACAGGATGTGCATGCAGCCGCTGCGATGGTAGAGCTCTTCGATCATCAGGCCGATGGTCACGCGGTCGGCAGGGATTCCGCCGTACTCCTCGGGAATGCCCATCAGGCCGAAGCCGGCGTCACGATACGCCTCGGCAATCTCATCGGGCATGCTGTGAGTCTCGTACATCTCCTTGACAACGTCCTCGGTGAAGTAACGATCGCAGAACTCGCGCACACTCTCGAGCAGCAGCTCCTGTTCGTCGGTCAAAGCGAAATCCATGTTTTCCTCCTCGAATGTAGGATTCGGCCTAGCTGAATGACCGCATAGACGGCCCCTTCAGTCTTTCTACGGCGAGGATACTCACTTTTGAGATGTTCATGGATGGTCAGTTTCCAAATTTTGTATAAAATAATTCGCATTTACGGTCATTTGGCCGTTTTCGTATAAATCTTGGAGAATTCATAAGCGCTGTATATAAAACGCAGTTCAGAGCTTATTTCGTGTCATTTCTCTTCAATCTGTACTACAATATCCCAAGTTTGTCCTAGGGCATTTTTTAAAAACTGTACCGCATATGACGCTACCCGCATCCGAGCCACGAGCCCACGTCAACGGACGCGCGAAAGGAATTGATGAGGCCTATGAGTTCTGTCGACACCATGTCAATCATGGGCGAAGCGTTTGTCGAGCTCGCCGCCCAATCGCCCCTCGAAAAGATCTCGGTGTCGGATATCGTCGCCGCGTCGGGCAAGAACCGCAAGACGTTCTACTATCACTTCGAGGACAAGAGCCACCTGATTCGCTGGATCTTCCGCAGCGATCTGGCCGAAGTGCTACACGATCGTTTCGACGAGGAGCACCTGGTGTACGAAAACCCCCAGGACCCGGGTTCCATGCCCGAACTCCCCTACTACGCGTTTCGCAAGAGCGGCGTGCGCTCGCTCGACGGGTCGGAATTCGTGCGCGCCCTCGCCGATACGTTGCAGAAGCGCCCTGAGTACTACGGCAAGGCGCTGCGCGGTGTCGAACCCGATGGGCTGCGGGCCTATCTGGTTCGCCTTTATGTGCCCGCGTTCGAGAAGGATATCCGCTTCATCCTGAGCAACCGCTCGCTCGACCGCGCGAACGTCAAATTCCTGGCCGAGTTCTACGCCGGTGCGCTGGTGTCGTACCTGGCTACCAAGGCGGCCTCCCCCGCCACCTCGCACGACCTGCTGCACGACATGGGTCCCTTCGGCAACATCATTCACTCGTCAATGGAGAACGAGATCAAAGAGCAGCAGATGAGGCGCAGCTTTTAAGGGGACGACAAGCACCTTACGCTTCACTTTGGCGTGTCGCGACGCGCCATCCTGGTCTGTCCGCGAGCTTACGCGCTCTTCGACTCACGGCGACGCAAGTCTACGAATGCTCCACGACATCCATGGAACAATAAGCTGGCATCAAAAAAGGCTCCGGATTTTCCGGAGCCTTTTGCTTTTCGACGAGGCTCTTCGGCCACGCCGCAAGGAATCGAACGCAGTTGGGTTACGCGCCGAAGAAGATGCCGATCTCGCGCTCAGCGGACTCGGGAGAGTCGGAGCCGTGAATGACGTTCTCGTCCATGATCAGGCCGAAGTCGCCGCGGATGGTGCCAGGAGCAGCCTCGGCGGGATTGGTGGCACCCATGAGCGTGCGCATCTTCTTGATAGCGCCCTCACCGGAAACGACCATCTTGACCACGGGGCCGCTGGTGATGTATTCGATCAGACCGTTGTAGAAGGGCTTGCCCTCATGCTCGGCATAGTTGGCGGCAGCCTGCTCGGGCGTCACGTTGGCAAGCTCCATGCGCTCGATGGTCAGACCGCTGCGCTCGATGCGAGCGATGATCTCGCCCATGTGGCGATTGCGCACGGCATCGGGCTTGAGCATGGAATAGGTCTTCTCAATTGCCATTCTGGTTTTTCCTTTCTCGATAATGCCTTGGGCATTTGACGGCGATCATAAAACCGGGTCACACGTCGAACGAAACACGGCATGCGACCGGCGCATAAAGGCTATTGTTGCTGCGAGGCGAATGTCATCTCGATATTGGACACCTTCCAACCGATGAGGTCGCGCACCATGTCAACCTGATAGGAAACATCTCCCCCCTCGGCTGCCTGAGCGGTCACGTACACCGTGGAATTGGACATGCTCTTTTCCACGGAATCAACCGTGATGTCGGAATCCTGCACCACGCCGCGCATCTCGGAGTTCACAGCATCGGCGCTCATGTTAGAAGTGAAGTACTCCTGTGCGTTAGACGTGTCGGAGAACAGGCCACGCACCACGCTCTCCTGCGTGGGATAGCCATAGCCCTGCGTATAGAGGAACACGCAACCGGCGGCAGCGATCAAAAGCAACGCGAACAGGAACACGAGAATCTTCAGGCCCACGTTGCGGCGCTTACGATCCTTCTTCGCAATGCTCTTGGAATAGCGCTCCAGCTCTTCCTCGCTTGCGTTGAAGAAGCGATCATCGCCCGAGGCGTAGCCGTCCTGTACGTCATAGCCATAGGCCTCGGCCGGGAAGTACTGGGGGTCCGTATAGTAGGGGTCCTGTGCCATGAGCGGGGCGCCGTCAGCCGCAACGTCCAGGCCAGACATGTCGGACTGGGGCTCAATCGCCTGCGTCTGGCCCGCGAGGGGCTGCATGGCGGCGGTGCCGGTGGCCACGGCCTTGGCGGCCAGGCTGTAATCGACACTCGCCGACTCGCTCAGGAAATAGGTCTTATCGGCCAGGGCGGCTTCGAACGCGCTCATGGCCTTCTGCATCTGGTTGCAGGCGACGTAGGCCTGGCCCAGATTGGCGTACATCTTGTTGCGCGTGGCGGGATCCATATCGAACTGCAGCGCGCTCTCGTAGGACTGCACGGCATCTGCCGGGCGATTGAGCGCCATAAAGCACACGCCCAGGTTGAGCAGGGCTTTCGTGGGGTCGGGGTTGCGCTGGTCGAGCGCCGCCTCGCGAAACGCCACGCCCGCCTCGGCGTTTTTGCCCAGCTTGAGCAGCGCGTTGCCCATGCCGAGGTACGCCTTGTAGGGCGCATCGTATTTGGCATCGGACACGGCGATCTCGAAATGCTCCACCGCGTCCTCGTAATCATGCAGGAAGGCATAGGCCTTGGCGAGATTGCAGTTCACCGCACCGCACGCATCGTAGGCGGCATCGGCCGTGGCCTGCGTATAGGCGTTGATGGCCTCGTCGAACTGCTGCAGCTGCAGGTAGCAGTTGCCGAGCTGATGGTACAGGTAGCCGACATCGCCAGGCCCCTTCGGAATGGTGGGGTCGGAGATGCACTGCCCGAACAGCGCGAGCGCATTCTGAAAGTCGCGAGCCTGATAAGCCGCACGTGCGGATGCGATGTACTGGTTGTCAATCATAGATGTCGTCTTCTCCTTGGACCCTCGCCCGCCGCCGGCGCGGAAGCGGGGCCGCGTTTGCTGCGTTTAATCTGCGTTCTCGATGACGATGGTCTCGATCACGTCGCCCACGCGAAGCTGCGCGATGACGTCTTTGCCCTCGATGGTCTGGCCGAACACCGTGTAACCGGAGTCGAGACCGTGCTGCGGGCCCAGGCAGAGGTAGAACTGCGAGCCGGCGGAATCGGGCATCTGGGAACGCGCCATGGCGAGCGCGCCGTCATCGTGGGAATTGTGGGGGTTGGTGGTGTACTCCTGCTTGATGGTGTAGCCGGGGCCGCCCGTGCCCAGACCCGCCCACGGATTGCCCGCAGCGGCCTTCACCTGCTCAGGGTCGAGGTCGCGCGTGTTGGGACAGCCGCCCTGGATGACGAAGCCGGGAACATAGCGATGGAACTTCAGGTTGTCGTAGAAGCCCTTGCGTGCGAGTTCCACGAAGTTGCCCACGTGGATGGGGGCATCTTCGCCCGCAAGCTGCACGCGGATGTCGCCCTTGGACGTCTTGATGACAGCGACCTCGTTGCCATTGGGCTTGTATTCGGGGGTGTACAGCGCCATCGTGCTTCCTTTCTCTCACTATATAAATGATGCGCGTGGCATCGTGGGTATGCGAAATGGTGTTTGCGAGCGGGTTCGAATCCCGCCGACGAAACACCACCTAACTTGCAAATGGTGCCCTCGGCGGGATTCGAACCCACGGCACCTTGCTCCGGAGGCAAGTGCTCTATCCCCTGAGCTACGAGGGCGCATTAGCGTTCGAAATTATACGCTAAAATGTCCCCAGCGAGAAATGAGGACACATGCAAGAGAAAATAACCATAGAAAGACTCACCTACGGAGATGCCGGAGTCGGGCGCGCCGCAAGCGGGAAAACCGTGTTCGTGAACGGCGTCGTGCCTGGAGACGTGGTGTCCGTCGAGGTGACGGCCGACAAAGGCAACTACCTGGAGGCAACGCTCAACGAAGTGTTGACCCCCTCCCCCGACCGCGTGGTGCCCGTATGCCCCCTGGCGGACATGTGCGGCGGATGCGGCTGGCAGCAGGTGAGCTACGAGCGTCAGATCGCCGAGAAGCGCGACAACGTGGTGTCGCAGCTGCAGCGCGTGGGCGGCGTCGAGCCCGAACGCGCCCAGAAGCTGGTAGCCGCCTGCGTTCCGTCGAAAAAGCAGATGGGTTACCGCAACAAGCTCGAATTCAGCTGCGCTGACGTGCCGGGCAAAGGCTTCATGATGGGCTACCACCGCAAGGGGTCGGAGGAAATCATTGCGCCGGATACCTGCCCTTTGGCCCACAAGGCGATCCAACGCGTGCCCAAGGCGGTGCGCGGGGCGCTGCGCTACCTGAATTCTCGTGGTGACCTGGGCATCTATCGCGTCGGAATCCGCCACTCGGCGCGCACAGGCAATCTTGAGATTGCGCTGTGGACCAATCCGAGCGGTTTCCCCCGCGCGATGGTCGCCAAAACGCTCGAACAGGCCACCAAGGCAACGGGCGTAGTGCGCGTGATGACGAGCGACACCGGCAAGGCACGCAAGCTCAAGGGCATCGAAGTCCTGGGCGGCGCGGCGCGTTGGCGCGAGCGCGTGGGCGATGAGGAGTTTGCCGTGAGCGCACCCTCGTTTTTCCAGGTGAACACCGCCCAGGCCGATAAGCTCGTGAAAATCGCGCTTGAAGGCCTCGAGATTGGCGCCGACGACTACGTGGCCGACCTATATTGCGGCGTGGGCACGTTCACACTGCCCATGGCGCGCGCGGCCGAGATGGTGTTCGCCGTGGAAAGCTACGGCTCAAGCGTGCGCGACCTGCGCCGCGCGAGCGAGGCGGCGCACCTGGACAACATCGAGATCATCGGCGGCGATGCGGCACGCGAGCTGCCGGAGCTGGGCGAGCTCGATGCGCTGCTGGTTGACCCTCCCCGCGCGGGCCTCGCAGCCGAGATTATCGGCAGCATTGCGGAAGCTGGCCCCACGCGCATGGCGTACGTGAGCTGCAACCCCTCTACCTGGGCGCGCGACGTGAAGCGCCTGGAAGAAGCGGGGTATGAGCTTGTGGGCGCCACCCCGGTGGACATGTTCCCCCAGACGCATCACGTGGAGGTCGTCTCTCACTTCAGGCGCACGTTCTAGGAAGCCTGGCCGAAAGGGCTCGTTCAAAGTTACGGGAGGTTCACGCGGCATGTCGCGAGTCTTCCGGCGCCTTTGGCGGAGTATACTAAGCCTATAGGGAGAAAGCCTCTCCGCCTTGCGATTTTGAAGGCGCTGCCGATGATTCCGCACGGGCGAAGCACACGACAAGGAGGACGTTATGGCACTGAAGAAAATCCTGGTCGCATACGACGGGTCCGAATGCGGCAAGAAGGCGCTTGCGCAAGCCGGCGACATCGCAGGGCTCGACCACGATATCGAGGTCGACGTGGTGAATGTCGTGGCGGTGCCGCTGCTTTCCGACGATCAGATGACGAGCTTCGCCTCTATCCTCGATATGATGGAGAAGGACGCTTGGGAGCTGCTTGACCAGGCTGTGGCGATTTTGGACGAGAACGGTGCCGGCGATAATACTGTGCAGGAGCTGCTGGTCAAAGGCACCGATCCTGCACGCGAAATTGCGAAACTCGTGGAGAAAGAAGGCTACGACCTGGTGATCGTGGGCAGCCGCGGCCTCTCCGGCTGGAAGGAGTTCATGGGCAGCGTGAGCCACAAGCTCCTCGGCGAAGTGGACGTGCCCGTGCTGGTGGTGAAGTAGTCATCATGCCTGCACCGGCGATGATGCTATCGCTATTCTTGTCGTTTCATACTGCAAGTTCGCATCAATTCTTGCAGTTTCATATGACAAGCAAGAGCAAGTGCCGCTAAACGCAAAACGAGCCAGGAAGTTTTCCTGGCTCGTTGCATTTCGTGGAGCGGGTGACGGGAATCGAACCCGCGTCATGAGCTTGGAAGGCTCAGGTTCT
>CAUWMI010000128.1:0-7306 GCA_963559755.1 uncultured Slackia sp.
GCACTGCCGACAGCTGATGGTGATGAACCGCTTGTTCTGGATGTCGAAGATCTTCGCAAAGTTGCCACCAGTAGCCTGGAACTGGTCGCTGACGTACTCGCGGCAACCGCATTTCTGGCAGACATATTGACGCTGCTGCTCCATTCAGACCTCCTTAATATCGTCCGGACTCTGCTCCCTCTATGACCATAATTTCACGTATAGAACACACGCAATACCCGGAATCGTCAAAAGTTATTAGTTTCCAGCAAAACCACAGCTCTCATTATTGCTTGGTGTAGAAATCGATGGCGTCGCCGATCGTGCCGGAGAACACGGCATGTCCGCGCTGGATGACGATGCCGTTCTGACAGAATTCCTTCGCCATGTTCGTGGAATGTGTGACGAACAATACAGTCACATCCTCCTTGGCCATGATGTCGCGCACCTTATTCCGGCATTTCTTCGAGAACTTGCGGTCGCCCACCGACAGGGCCTCGTCCACCACCAGAATGTCGGGACGGATCGACGAGGCGAATGCGAAGCCCAAACGGGCCTTCATACCGCTGGAGTAAGTGCGTAGCGGCTGGTCGATGTATCGGCCAAGCTCGGAGAACTCCACAATCTCGGGAATCAGTTCCTCCGATTCCTCCTTGGACAACCCCCAGAGTTGGCAGCGCATCTGGATGTTCTCCATGCCGGAAAGCTTGGCATCGAATCCGGCGGACAGTTCCAGCAGCGCCGAGACACGACCATGCACCTCCACGGATCCGGACGTCGGAAAGCACACACCGGTGATCATCTTCAACGCCGTGGACTTGCCCGCACCGTTGTCTCCCAGCAATGCCAACGATTCACCGCGCCGGCAGATGAAGCTCAGATCATCGTTGGCGTTGATGGTGTCGTATTTCACGCGCCTCGAGAACGTGGCGAGCAGCCGCTGCCGATCGTTCTTGAACAGCTTGTACGTCTTGCGCACATGGTCGAATCTGATGGCGATGGAGTTCGAGACATCCTCATCACGGATCACCGTGGCTTCGCCCAGTCTGGTGACCGTGGAAACAGCCTTAGATGACATCCGGAACCTCCGTGTACAGACGACGGTAATTGTGCAGGGCCAGGATGACCACCACAAGCAGGACGGCCAGGAACGGCAGGAACCGCTTGGGCTGCATCCAGAACCATTGGTCGTTGATGAAGCAGTCGCGCACCGATTCCACGCACCACGACACCGGGTTGAACGCCATGATGATCCGGCCGATGCGCGGCAACGCATCCAGAGGGAACAGAATGCCCGAAATCCAGAAGAACGGGGTGCTCAGTGTTTTCAGCAGATTGCCGAAATCCTTGGAGATCGCACTCAACGGCGACAGCATAACCGACCATGCCAGCCAGAACACGAACATCAGCGCCATCACCAACGGCAGCTGAATCAGATAGATGCTCAACGGCACACCCGCCAACAGACACGCGA
Organism: uncultured Slackia sp.; assembly: GCA_963559755.1. Lineage (GTDB taxonomy): Bacteria > Actinomycetota > Coriobacteriia > Coriobacteriales > Eggerthellaceae > Slackia. The sequence continues at coordinate 1,454 of CAUWMI010000128.1, forward strand.
GGATGGTGAACACCATCATGCCGCCGAACACCATCAGCAGCGACAACGTGTAGAACGTCGAAATCAGCGACAGCGGGAATTTCAGCCGGTTCACCAGATACGGATACTTATGGTAGATATCGCTGCCGGTGGTGATCATGTCCGACATGAAGAACCAGGGGAACACGCCCGTGGCGAGCCACAGAATAAACGGCTTGCCGTTGATATCCGACGCGCTGCGCAACCCGAACGACAGCGTGAACCAGTACACCAGAATGTATACGGCAGGCTTGGCGAACAGCCACACCTTGCCGAGCGCGGCACCGCGATAGGTACGGACCAGGTCGATCTTCGCCAGCCCCCACACCTGTCTGCGCCACCGCCAGTTCTCGCTGACGATATGTTTCAGAGTCTCGAACACGTCTTAATCCTCCCGGCGCGTCATCCACGCCACCACGATGCAATCCAGCATCCTATCCCAAATACGCGATCAGACGGCGGTACATCTCCTCCAGACCAACCTGCGGGGTCCAGCCCAATCCCTCCAGCCGGGAGGTGTCCAGCGGCAGATGATGCTCGGGCGGATAGGGGGCGTTCGGATCCACGTCGATAACGAGATGGGCCCGTCCATCCGAAAAACGCGAGAGCACCATGTCGGCCATCTGTCTGATGGAGGAATAGGTTTCGGGATTCGCCACGTTATACGAAAGGCCGTCCTGTCCGTTAAGCAGCACCGTCAGGATGGCGGAGACGGCGTCGGACGTGTATACGTACATGCGAGTGCTTTCGCCCGTCGTCTTCATCACGAAATCGGTGCCATCCATGGCGCTGCGGGCCAACTGCGCGAATAGCCTGGTATCGGTCATGGGGATGCCGGGGCCGAAGGTCTGCGCCAGACGGACGGTCTTCACCGGCACGCCGTATTCCGACTGGTAGCCGACGCACAGGTTCTCGGCGGCGCGCTTGCCTTCCGAATAGCAGCTGCGGACGGAGCAGGGGTCCACGTATCCGACGTTCGCCTCGGTCAGCCTATGGTCCAGCCCGCACTCGGCATTGCCCATGCCGTACACCTCCATGCTGGACACGTAGACGAACGAACGCACACGGCGGGCGCGGGCGTACTCAAGCATGGAACGGGTTCCATACACGATCGCGTCAAAGGTCTCGACAGGATGTTCCATGAAGAATTTCGAAGCGGTCGGGCACGCGGTATGAATGACATAGTCGGCGGGGATGTCCGAATCAGGCATATCGTGCAACTGCACGGCGTGCACCTGCAATCCGTCCTCGTGCGAATACGAGCCGAGCATGGCCTTCGCCTTGTCGGCATCGCGGACAAGGGCGTGCACGGTGATATCGGCTTGTTCCGTGCGGTTGCGTTCCAACAGGGTGCGGACACACAGCGAGCCGATGAGTCCCGTGGCACCGGTAACCACCACATGGGAACCGCTCAGGGCCTCCCAATCGAGGTCAAGGTCACGGGCAAGCGACGCATACTCCGAAGCAAGGTCAAACATTGCGAATCCTCTCTTATGATGTGACTTTCCCGATTCGTCAGAATCCGAAGAACTGGGAGTCCTCCTGCTCATCCATGATGGCACGCATGATGTAATAATCCGAAGGCGTGGTGATCTTGATGTTCGCCGGCGAACCTTCGACCTCATACAGCTTATGGCCATAATGCGCCATCAGGGAGGCGGAGTCGATGAATTCGGTCAGCCCCTCGTCCAAGGCACGTTCGTGTGCCGCGCGAAGCTCCCCCAGACGGAAGCACTGCGGTGCTCGGGCCAATTGGCAGCGTTTGCGGTCGATGATGTTGTCGATGACCCCATCGGTGCTCTGCACGATGGTCTCGATCGCGGGGACTACGGTGACGGCGCTGCCATGCTCCGCCACGCAGTCAATGCAATCCGAAATGGTTCGGCTGTCAACCAGCGGACGGACGCCATCATGGACTAATACGACGGAATCGGAGGGAAACAGCCGAGCCGCCTCATATACACCATTGCGGATGGATGCCTGCCCCGAATCCCCTCCGGGGACGATGGATGCGATCTTGGTCAGTCCGTACTTGTTGATATACCGTTTCAGCTCGTCGATCCAGTCGCTCAGACATACGACGACGATGGCGTCCACATCGGGATGCTGCTCGAAGCGTTCGAGGGTATAGATGATGATGGGGCGGCCGTGAAGCATCAGGAACTGCTTGGGTTTGGACTTGGAATTCATCCGTTGGCCAGTTCCGCCAGCGAAAACCACCGCGATGTTCATGCTCCTCCGTTCGCGCCGTCGTACACCTTACGTAATCGCAAATAACCAACAGTAGTTTACGCACAATTCATACAACGTTCAACTTGAATTCGCACAACGTTCAACTTGCACGCTGAACACACACAGCAGGAGTCGCCAAGGCTCCCGCTACCGAACGTTACGTCCGATGTTTTTCGGCCAACGAATGACAAACGGGAACAGTTTCGTAAAAAACACAGTGGGCAAAAGCAAGAACCAATAAAGTAATACGGCAGCAAGCGCAGCGAACAACGTACGATGTTCGACAACCGGGAAGTAGTGCTGCACCAAGCGAAGAATGTTAACGTGGAACATCAGAAACACAACGGTGTTCCTTCCGATATACGTCAGGATTCCACCGTGAGAGATGTGACGCAGGACTATGATGAGCGCAAGGCTGAAGCCTAACGCGGATCCAATTGCGAGCAGGATGTTTCCATACTTGTAATTGGAATAATCGCAAGTTCCATTGATGTAGGCGCAGAGGAATGCGGCTACAGCACATGCCGCAGCCAACGGCAATCTGCCCCACCTTTTCTCCCAATCATCGAGCATAGTCATCTGCTGACGCAGAACAAATCCTATAAACACGTAGAACTGGCACACACAGGCAGCCTCAAAATGCCACGGAGTTCCAAGTGCGCTACCGCTGTCGACAGTGGCCAGCATGCCAAGCACAAGAACTGCTATGCTTAGTTCCCCCCGACGCAGCCAATCATCCGTCATCCGGCAAATCACGGCTACCAGACAATCAGCAACGAACAGTGACAGCATGAACCAACCCGCGTTGGCTATTCCGCGAATCACTGAGGCATTGGAGTAAACGGTACCGACAAGTATGCTGAGTACGCTATCCGGCTGTACAGCGCCAACATGGCGTTCGAGTAGCCATATCGGGAACACGCAAGCGGACAGGGTCAGATACGGATATATCAAACCTTGCGCCTTATGCTTTGCGAAATGCGAAAAGCTCCGTTCCGTGTGGGGATTGAATGTCAATCCGGAAATGATGAAAAACAACGGCATATGAAAGGAATAAATCGTCTTCAACACAATCGACGCGAACACAGGATTGGGATCCTGAGAGCTTACTACACCTTGAACGCAGTGCCCCAAGACAACGGTGAACATACCGATTGCCTTAAGGACATCAATCCATTCAATCCGTCTATTCCCCGTCAACGAATATAAACCTTCCGCATAGTCTGAGCCCAATCATTCTGCCTCGCGCAGTTCGGGGTCCATACGCACACCGGGAACATCCTTACCGTAGATGATGGTGTCGATGGCTCGATCGCTCGCCAAACCGCTGCGCTCGATGGCACGATCGATCGACGAGGGATGCGGAGTGACGGCCTCATATCGGCTGTGTTCCAGCACGTCCACGAATTCGTCGAAATCGTTGCAGATCGCACCGGGGGCAAGTTCGTCGACCGAACGCTGTACGCCACGAATCAACGAATACGCGGTCTTGTCCGGCACGAAGAACACCACCGGCTTCTTCAGCAACAGGTAATCGTAGAAGCACGACGAGTAATCCGTGACCAACACATCCGCGATGAAGAACAGCTTGTTGAGGCTTTCGTCCGACAGATCAAAGATGCGATCACCGTACTCCTCGGGGATATTCGGACGCCGCTTGATGAAATGATGCATTTCGAAGACGAAATATGAATTCGTCTTCACACACATCTCATACAGCCGATCCATATCGATCACATCGTACGGATAATGGGCGGTACGCTGACCCGTGCCACGGAATGTCGGGGCGAACACAATCACGCGCCCCTGCTCCGCCCACGGATACCGTTCCACCATCTCCAGCCTCGATGCCTTGCCAGTCTCCTCATCGAGGAAATGGTCCAGCCTGGGCATACCGGTGGCCAGCAGCGCCTCCTCCTCGATGCCGAACACCTCGGAATAGATCGTGCGCAGATACCGGTTTCCGATCAGCGCATACGTGTATCGACGATGCGCGGAATTATACGGGTCGGGCGAACCCTTCAGGCCGAAGCGGGCATAGCCGACGGATTTGAAGCCGACTCCCGCATGCCAGATCTGGGTGAGCACCACATCATCGCCGGGATCGATGAAGTTGAACACCGGCGTGTAGTCATCGATGAAGATGTACTTGCTCCGCGCGATGGCGAACAGATCACGCAGCCATGGCAGAACCCGCTGTTTTCCGGAAAAAACGTTGCGGAAACGGCACCGGACGTCGAATTCATGCTGCATGCCGCGCTCATACATGCGCTGACGCAATGCCGCCATGTTCTCGGTCGGCTCGTCGCCGTTCTCCTTGAAGAACAGGATGCGGTCCTGTTTGCGAGGCACGACCCGAGTCATCATCGAGTACACCGCGGCGAAGATGTCCTTCTCGTGCTGCCGCTTGCTGCCAACACGGCGACGGGGGGTCTTGTTCCTCATATAGAACAACATGTCCAGAACCAGATAAATCCGGCCTTCGACGTTCGTCTTCGGCACGAACACGCCCGCATACGCGTAATGGTTCTTACCATACCGGAACACACGGTCCAGATTATCCAGACGTTCCAGCACCGACGAGTCATAGACGATGTCATGCGTGTCGTACGGGTGCGCCGCGATACGACTCAGGCCGAACTCCCTGATGTTTTCCGAGACCGCAGTCTCGTCATCCCTCAGGGCCGCTGGAAGCTTTCGCCGCGCGTCATGCTCGATGCGCGTGATCAGGTGAGGCTTGGCCGCCAGCAACGTATCCAGATCCGCCAACAGATCATCGTCGATCTTCGTGCAGAGAATCCACTCGCCCTTGGGCAGAACCTCGCGGCCTCCGCCCAGCACCAGATTCACCTGGGCCAGATAACGGCCCTCGGCCATGGGAATGGTTTGGAAAGGAACGAACCGCTTTGACTTCACACGGTACAGATAAAGACGGTCATCAGTATCACTGCCGTATTCCACCTGCAGATAACTGGCCTTCCACCGGATGTCATGAATGGTGACCGACACAGACTTCCCTTTCTTCCGCTACGTAACTCATAGAGTATACTAACCCCAGAGATGTCTCGAAGCTCGAGACTGTAGCGAGAAAGAGAACCGATGAAGCGTTGCGTCATCAGACTGGCACAGGTGTTGCTTCTCTTCCTCTATACCCTTTTCCGCCACCTGCCGCATCATCGCCGCATCGTCTGCTGCAGCCGGGAAAGCGACACACCGTCCATCGACTTCATCCTCATACGGGACTATGTAGCCCGAGCCCACCCCGGATACGATGTGGTCATCATGTCCAAAACGCTGGATTCACCCATCACCTACGCGTTCCACATGCTCCGGCAGCTGTATTACATCGCCACCAGCGACGCCGTCGTCCTGGATACCTATGCGCCGACCATCAGTCTGCTCGCCGGTCACATCCGCGTTCCCGTCATCCAGATGTGGCATGCCCTCGGCAACATGAAACGATTCGGGTACACCGCTCTTCAGGATTCCGAAGGACGCGGATCGAACGCCGCCGCACTGCTCAACATGCACCGGGGCTACACATCCGTGCTTATCTCCTCCATGTCGTGCGTCGACGACTATGCGGCGGGTTTCGGCATCGAC
>CAUWMI010000129.1:0-7281 GCA_963559755.1 uncultured Slackia sp.
CGTGATTCGATGACGGAGCCCGCCTTATGCGGGCTCCGTTTATCACGGAAGTGCTCCTATGTGTACGAGACAAGCTACGATTCAATCATTCTGAAGGAGAATTCATGCGTACGTTGGTCACTCTGGCGTGCACCGAGTGCAAGCGCCGTAACTACACGACCAAAAAGAACAAGCAGAATAATCCGGATCGCATCGAGATGAAGAAATACTGCAAGTGGTGCCGCAAGCACACTCTGCACAAGGAAACTCGATAAGATAAGGGAAACACGCCAGTAGTTCAATTGGTAGAGCAGCGGTCTCCAAAACCGCAAGTTGAGGGTTCGAGTCCTTCCTGGCGTGCCAGCTTGTTCAAGCAGCTTCAACGCGAGCTGCTTGTTTTGCTGTTTGGTCAAAATTTGTCAAAGTCGATTCTGCGGCCCTGTGCCGCATAAGGGATAAGAGGATATGGCGAAGAAATCCAAAACGCAAAGGGCAAAGGCATCTGCTGCGCGTCAGGCGCGCAAAGCCCAGGCTGCCGAGCGTGAGGCCAACGCCGTAGAGGCAACCGTCGAGGAGGCCGCTCCGGAGAAAAAGGGCTTGTTCAAGTCCAAGGCCAAGAGCGCCGACGTCAAGCCTGCCAAGAAGGCGGAGGAGAAGAAGGCTGCCAAGCCCAAGAAGCAGCGCTTCAAGTTCCTACGCGAGGTTAAGGCCGAGCTGAAGCGCGTTACGTGGCCTACACGCCCTGAGGTGCTTCGTTGGACGGGCGTTGTCGTTGCCGCGCTGGTGTTTTTCGGCGTATTCGTCGCCGTTCTGGACAACCTGATTATCACGCCTCTGATGGTTGCTCTTTCCGGGATAGGAGCCTAGCATGGCAAAGAAATGGTACGTGCTCCACACGTATTCCGGCTATGAGAACAAGGTCAAAAAGAACCTTGAAAGCCGTATCGAGACCATGGGCCTCGAGAACAACGTCTTCGGTATCGAGATTCCTACCGAGATGGTCACCGAAATCAAAGAGGGCGGCCGTCGCGTAGAGAGCGAGAAGAAGGTGTTCCCCGGCTACGTGCTCGTCCGCATGGAGATGGACGATCGTAGCTGGGCTGCGGTGCGCAACACCCCCGGTGTTACCGGCTTCGTCGGAAGCCAGGGGCATCCTGAACCGTTGACTCGCGAAGAGTTCAACAAGATCATGAAGCGCACCTCGGTCGCCGGTCCCAAGAAGGTCACCTCCTCGTCCCTCGAGGTGGGGCAGGCCGTCAAGGTTACGAGCGGCCCTCTGGCAGACTTCGACGGCACCGTTTCCGAGGTTTCCCCGGAATCCGGCAAAGTCAAGGTCATGGTCTCCATCTTCGGACGCGAGACCCCTGTCGAGCTTTCGTTCGATCAGGTCGCCACTATTTAATGCGATTATTCTCGACCCGACGCATGCCTGAGTGGACAGGGCTTCTCATGCGATGTGGTCGTAAGAGTAAAGTCACTTGAAGGTAAGGAAAACAAACGATGGCTGAGAAGAAAGTAAGCGGTTTCGTTAAACTGCAGATTCCTGCCGGCGCCGCTAACCCGGCTCCTCCGGTGGGTCCGGCTCTGGGTGCCCAGGGCGTCAACATCATGCAGTTCTGCCAGGCGTTCAACGCCGCCACGCAGGACCAGGCTGGCACCATCATCCCCGTTGAGATCACGGTCTACGAGGACAAGACGTTCACCTTCGTCTGCAAGACCCCTCCCGCGGCCGTGCTCATCAAGGAGAAGCTCGGCATCAAGAGCGGCTCCGGCATTCCGCAGCTGCGCTTCGTGGGCACGCTGACCGAGGATCAGCTCCGCGAGATCGCCGAGATCAAGATGCCCGACCTCAATGCCAACGACATCGAGGCCGCCATGGAGATCGTTGCCGGTACCGCCCGTTCCATGGGCGTGCGCATCGAGGGCCGCGAGATGAAGAAGACCTACGTGCCTTCCAAGAAGCTCGCCGCCATGCTCGCCGGCAAGGCTGAATAGTTCGCCTAACCAGTGGAAGGGCATTGCCCGCCAGTACCACGAAAGGAATTTTCAATGAAACTCACCAAGAATCAGAAGGCTGCCGCCGAGAAGATTGAGGCCGGCAAGCTGTACGCCCCGATTGAGGCCTTCGAGCTCATGAAGGAGATTTCCTCCGCCAAGTTCGACGAGAGCGTTGAGGTCCACTTCCGTCTGGGCATCGACACCCGTCAGGCCGATCAGCAGCTGCGCGGCATGGTTTCCCTGCCCAACGGCTCCGGCAAGACCGTTCGCGTCGCCGTGTTCGCTGAGGGCGCTGCCGCTGAGGCCGCTGTGGCCGCTGGCGCAGACATCGTTGGCTCCGACGACCTGGTTGCCGAGATTCAGGCTGGCAACCTCAACTTCGACGCTGCCGTCGCTACGCCCAACATGATGGGCAAGGTTGGCCGTCTGGGCAAGATTCTCGGCCCCCGTGGCCTGATGCCCAACCCCAAGCTGGGCACCGTCACCCCCGACGTGGCTACCGCCATCGCCGACCTCAAGGGCGGCAAGGTTGAGTACCGCGCCGACCGTTACGGCATCGCTCACGTCATCCTCGGCAAGGTGAGCTTCACCGCCGAGAAGCTGGCTGAGAACTACGGCGCCGTGTACGACGAGATCGTCCGCATGAAGCCTTCTGCGGCTAAGGGTCGTTACCTCAAGTCCATCACCGTGGCTTCCACCATGGGCCCCGGCATCTCCATCGACCCCGCTGTTTCCCGCGACTTCGCCACCAAGGCTGAGTAGCGAAACCTTACCTTCTTGAAAGGCCCGCTTCGGCGGGTCTTTCTTTTTGCCTTGTGTAACCCATGGCTAACAAAGAGATGTCTATCGACGTAGCGTGCTACAATGGCACCCACAGAGAAGAGCAATCATGTATCGTGCTGATCGTATGCTACTGCTGCGATTGCTCACGTGATAGGAAAGCTGGCAGAGATGATTATCAGGAAATCGAAGGCCGAGATCGAGGCCATGAAGGAAGCGGGCCGCATCTCGGCGAAGGTGCTTCGCGAGGTGGGTTCGAAGGTCGCGCCGGGGGTGTCTACGCTCGAGCTTGACCAGTACGCAGAGGAGCTCATCCGCCTCGAGGGCGGCATTCCTGCGTTCAAGGGCTATGGCGGGTTCCCTGGAAGCATCTGCGCCTCTATCAACGAGCAAATCGTGCACGGCATTCCCTCCGCGAAGGCCATTCTGAGGGAAGGCGACATCATATCCATCGACACGGGTGCCACCGTTGACGGCTGGGTAGGGGATAACGCCTGGACGTATCCGGTTGGCAAGATTGCTCCTGAGGTGCAAAAGCTGCTTGACGTGACGGAGAAGTGCATGTGGGCAGGCCTCGATGCCGCCCGACCGGGTAATCGTCTGGGCGATATCGGATATGCCGTGCAGTCGATCGCCGAGGCGCATGGCTACGGCGTGGTGCGCGAGTACGTGGGCCATGGCATCGGGCGGAACATGCATGAGGAGCCCAACGTGCCCAACTACGGTCACCGCCATCGTGGCATCCTGCTCGAAGCGGGCATGGTGCTGGCGATTGAGCCCATGATTAATATGGGAACGCGCAAGACGCGCCAGATGTCAGACGGGTGGCTTGTGGTGACGCGCGACGGCAGGCCGAGCGCCCACTTCGAGAAGACTGTTGCCATCACCGAGGAGGGTCCGGTTGTCCTGACGACGGAGCCCGACCATAAAAGGCCGGTGAATTAGAGGGCCGGTATCGGTCGAATCTGATTCTGGATGCCACGGTGAAGTACGCTACCTAGTTGCGCCATAGGATTGCGTCCGTTGACGAGATTGTGACGGCGCCACATATCCCAGGCGGGCTTGTTTCTCCGTCAAACAGAGAACCCTCCAATAAGGAGGGTTCTCTTGCGCTGGCGGCTGTTTGTGTTAGCGGTCGTTGTCGGATTTAGGGCGCGCATGACGGGCTCGCGAGATTTTCGTATCGTTCGGGCTCGTCTTCTGTTTAGCGTGCTTCGGGGTTTTGACGGAAGCGTTGTCGCGGGTGTCACGCGCGGATACGGCGTGGCGCGCTGAGGCGATCTTGCGTTCGAGCGCGCGCGTCTGGTCTTCGCTTTGCCGCGCATGAGCCGTACGAGAAGCGTGTGCGCCAACCTTTTGGGCTGGCGCACCCGCAGAGACGCGAGTTGCAGCGCGACTGGACGCGTCGGTTTGGACAGCGCGATTGGCGGGAGCGCGGCGAGAGCCGTCTGCATGAGCGGCACGGATAGAAGAGGCGTGATAGGGACGATCCGCGCGGTGTCTGCCTGGCGGCGCATCGATGGGGGAGGGCGCATCGGCAGAGTCTTGTTCTTGAGCGGGAGCAGATGCCTGTTCGCCCTCACGCCAGGCATCGGTGGGCTCGGCTGAAAGGTCGGCATCGGACTGCGGCGCGGGCTTGGACCGGCCCAGCTTGCCCATGACGCGGTTGACGATGTTGAGGAGGAAGCCCGCCTCGGGGAGATGTAGCTTCACCGCGAGGCCAAACGTGACGATAAGCGCCATGATGCCGCCGCAGAAGATGCGCATGAGCGCATGGATGATTGAGCCATCGGAAGGCGCGATGGTGGCCTGCAGCGCCCAGGAGATACCTGCGCCTATGCCGGCTCCGAGCACGCCCAGTGCGAGCGAGAGGGCGATGGCGCGCGCAAGGCTCCCCAGACCGAGCTTGCCGAGCTTCGCGCGTAGGAACACGAAGCACGCCATGTCGAGCACGAGGTAGTACACCGTCTCGCTGAACGCGACGCTCGCCATGCCGATCATGGGATTGAGCGTGTCGGCTTGCGCCAGGAATACGGCGATGAACGCGATTTGGATGGCGGCGGATACCACCATCATAACGGCGTACTGCTTCATGCAGCGCAACGCCGAGAACGTCTTCTGCATATAGGTATTCACGCCGTACACGGGCAGCGAGGTGGCGAGCGCGATGAGGTAGATCGCGATCTGCGAGATGTTCTCCTGGGTGAAAGCTCCGATGTGGTAGAGCGTGACCAGGGGCTCGGCGAATACGATCAGATAGAGCATGAACGGAATCATGAAGAACAGGATCTGGTTGCTGCCCGACACCACGGCGTGCTTAAAGCCGTTCATGTCGCCGCGCGTCTGCATGTCGGCGATCTCAGTGAACAGGGTGGTGGTGATGGGCACCGTGAGAAACGCGTAGGGGAGGGTGAACCACAGGCGCGCATAGGCGATGATGGAGGGCCCGTTGTCCAGGTAGGCGTAGGCGGCCGCGTTCTGGACAGACACGATGATGAGGCCCGCCACCATCACGATGACCGCGGGCACGCCGATGGAGAGCGTCTCGCGCAGCGCGGGGTCGTGAAGGTTGACGTGCGGGCGAATCCGGATGCCGTTGCGCTTGAGCGCCGGAATCTGAATTGCCATCTGCACGAAGACACCCAGGGGATTGCCTATGGCGATGATGAGCTTGGCCAGATCGGCATCGGTGGGTGCCACCACGGCGTAGAGGATGAACGTGGCGGCCACAATCACATTGTTGAAGATAGGCGCCGCGCTGCTCCAGAGGTAGTCGCGCGAGGCGTTGAGCAGGCCGCTTACGATGGTTGACACGCCGTAGAACACGATCTGCATCGCGAAGAAGCGGAAGAAGAAAATCGCGTCGCCCATCGTGCCCTGGTCGCTCATGAAGCTCTGGGTGTAGATGAGGGCGGGTGCGAACACGGTACATGCGAGGGCGACGAGGCCAAGGACGATGACCACGAGGCTTAAGAGGTTGCTTGCATACTCGTTGCCGCCGCGCTCGCCGAGCTTGCTTTTGACGGACATGTACACGGGCAGAAACGCGGTCACCAGCATGCCGCCGATTACCATCTCGTAGAGCATGTTGGGGAGGTTGTTGGCCACCTGGTAGGAGCTTGCGAGCATGGTGGAGCCCAGGGCGAACGCCATGGCCCAGGTGCGCACGAAGCCTGTGATGCGGGAGATGATGACGAAGAAGCTGATGAGTGCGGCTGACCCGCCTATCGCGGACGCATCGGCGGAGGGTTCGGGCTGTGCGCGGTGGCCGTCGCGCTTCTCTTCTGATGTGGAAATGTGGTCTGCGCTCATACTACGCTTTCGGGGTTTGGGTATAATGCAAAAATTATCGTCATAGTAGCGTCTGATGACGGCTTTTGAAACGAGGTATCATGAACATCCTGATTATTCGCAACAACTCCAACGCGGCGGCCATCGACGCATCGATGCTGCTGGCGACCTATCTGGATTCGCAGGGAGTGGGGCATCAGGAACTGGATTCTATGCCGCTGTCCATCGAGTCGATTCAGGGCACCGGCGCCGATATCGACATGTCGGCGTTCGACATGGTGGTGTCCCTCGGCGGCGACGGCACCATTCTGCGCGCTGCCCGTCTGGTGGGCAAGTCGCGCGTGCCCATTCTGGGCATCAACTTCGGCCATCTGGGCTTCTTGGTCAATTCGAGCGAAGACGGCGTGGTGCCCATCGTGGCAGCTGCGCTCGCGGGCGACGTGACGCGCGAGGAGCGCGCGAGCCTGCACGTCGATCTGATTTCCGAGGGCAACGTGGTGGCGAGCCGCTTCGCGCTCAACGAGTTCTCCGTCACGCGCGGCGCGCTGGGGCGCATCATCGATTTCGGCCTGGAGATCTCGGGCAACCACATCGTAGATATGCGCGGCGACGGCCTGGTGGTGTCGTCCGCCACGGGTTCGACCGCCTATGCGCTTTCGGCCGGCGGCCCGCTTGTGGCGCCCGACTTCAAGGGTCTCATCCTCGTGCCCCTGGCGCCGCACTCGCTGCTCTCCCGCGCCATCGTCACCGACCCGTGCGACATCGTGGAAATCGACCTATCCCGCAACCCCGAAAGCCGCGAAGCCAGCTACTTCGTAGACGGCGAGTTCATTAGCCTCGACGAGCCCATCGACCGCGTGCTGGTGCGCAAGTCGCACAACCCCACCATCCTGCTGCGCCATAAGAACGAAGGCTTCTACAACGCCATCTCCGAAACCTTCTTCAAGGACACCGCAGACTAACGCAAGCGCGAAAAACGCGTTCTTGGTGAGTCGCAAAATCAAGGCCCGCCTTCGTACTGATAAGAAGCATGAGGGCGGGCCTTGCTGTTGAGTTTGATTGCGGGAGTTTGTGCGTTTGGCGTTGACGTCTCTCGCAAATTGCGGAAAAGCGAAGCGAATTCCGCCGCGCGAAGCGCGCACCAAAAAGGCTCGAGACACTTGGTGGTGTTTCGAGTTCTTAAAGTGTCTCGAACCGCGGGCGAGCAAAGCGATGCCCGCCCAAGAGACTGTG
>CAUWMI010000130.1:0-7274 GCA_963559755.1 uncultured Slackia sp.
TTTACATTGGCACCCCACAAGTAGCAATAATAGCCCCAACGAACCCGCTCCTCAATAAAGGATGGAAACGGGACCGAAGTTAGTCGGCAAAACGTCAGGGGCGATCGTCGAGAAGGGCCCGCGCTCAGCACTGAGCTCTGAGCGCTCGCGAGCCGCCCGCGCAACACGTCCCTGAGCGCAAGGCAGGCGCCACACAAAGTAGGAGGAAATCATGTGCACGAACGGAATTAACACCGACCAGTTCGAAATGATGATCGAGCAGATTGATGACCATATCAAGCTGGAGCGCCGCTGGACCCATAACCTCGCTCACAAGGCTGAGGACGCTGGCTTTGAAACCGTAGGCGAAAAGCTCCACACCGCCATGACCATGCTCGACGATATCCGCGCGCTGCTCGACGACGCGAAAGATGCCCTGGAAGATGACGCCCGCGACGCAAGCGGCGTGACCGTCGAACTGGTGTAGCCATGGGCCAGGATCTCGCCCGCTTCTCGGTCACGATGCCCGAAAGCCTGCTCATGCGCTTCGACGCCCTGGTGGCGAAGCGCGGGCTGGCCAAAAACCGCAGCGAAGTGATTCGCGATCTGGTGCGCGACGCGCTGGCCGAGGAGGAGTGCTCCATGCCGGGCGAAGAGGTGATGGGCACGCTCACCATCGTCTACGACCACCATACCGGCGCCGTGCGCGAAAAGCTCGACAGCATCCAGCACGAGTTCTACGAGCAGATCGTGACCTCCCTGCACGTGCATCTCGATGCGAACATGTGCATGGAGGTGGTGATTCTGCGCGGCGAAAGCGGGCTCATCCAGGCGGTTTCCAACATCATCCTGGGCACGAAAGGCGTCACGCACGGACACCTCACGCTCACCTCGACCGGGTACAGCCTCTACGACAGCCATCAGGGCGGGTCACAGGCGCGCGCCTTTGCCCGCGCGCATCCGCACACCCCCACGACGGCACCGTTCCAGATGAGCCGCTAGCCCGGCGGGATACGACCACCAAGCATCCGAGGTACACCATGACCGAAGCGCTCGACATAGAAGTTCACGGCATCGTGCAGGGGGTGGGGTTCCGCCCCTTCGTCTACAACCTTGCGCGCAAATACGCCCTGAAGGGATGGGTGCTCAACGCAACGGCGGGCGTGTTCATCCATGCGGAGGGCGAGCCGCACGACATCGATTCGTTCGTCATCGAGATTTCCGAACATTCCCCCGCCGCCGCGCGCGTGGACGAGATTCTCATGCATGAGGCACCGCTGGAAGATTTTGCCGATTTCTCTATCCGCTACTCCGACGATGCCGCAGCAGCCGCCACCACGCTCGTGTCGCCCGACCTCGCCACCTGCGATGATTGCTTCCGCGAGCTGTTCGACCCGTCCGACCGCCGCTACCACTATCCGTTCATCAACTGCACCAATTGCGGCCCCCGTTTCACCATCATCGAGGGGCTTCCGTACGACCGCCCCAAGACGTCGATGAAGCGTTTCGAGATGTGCGAGGCGTGCGCAGCCGAATACGCAAACCCTGAAGACCGCCGCTTCCACGCGCAGCCCGATGCCTGCTTCGAATGCGGGCCGTGGATCTCGTGGCGCGATTCGCTCGATGTCGACAAAAGCAATGTGATCTGGGGCGATACGCGCGAGCGCAGCGACGAGATTATCGATTTGGTCGTAAGCGCCCTGCGTCGTGGCCAGATTGCCGCTATCAAAGGCTTAGGCGGATTCCACCTGGCATGCGACGCGAGCAATGAGAAGGCCATCGCCGAGCTGCGCCGTCGCAAGCGCCGCGAGGGCAAGGCTTTCGCCGTCATGATGCCCAATATGGCTCACGTGCTCGACTACTGCGAAGTGAACGATGCCGAGGAGCGCCTGCTCAACGGCCCGCAGCACCCCATCGTGCTGCTGAAGAAAAAGCCGGGCGCGCGCTTTGCCCCCGGCCTGGCCGATGCGCTGCCCGAACTGGGCGTGATGCTTCCCTACACCCCGCTGCAGCACCTGCTGCTGTCCGCGTTCGGTGGGCCGCTCGTCATGACGTCGGGCAACATTCACGACGAGCCCATCCAGACCGATGACGACGAAGCCTGGGAAGCGCTGCATGAGGTGGCGGACGTCTTTCTGGGCAACAACCGCCCTATTCTGTGCCGCTTCGACGATTCGGTGGTGCGCATCATCAAGGCCGGCAGCGCCGGCGAGGCCATCCAATCGGTGCGCCGCGCCCGCGGCTACGCCCCCCTGCCGGTGAAAATCAAGCGCAGCGAAGGGTCTTCGCCCACAATAATTGCTGCCGGACCAGAGCAAAAATCCACCTTTACGCTGCTGCGCGGCGAGGACGCGTTCGTGAGCCAGCATATTGGCGACATGGAAAACGCCGCGACGTTCGATGCGTGGCTTGACGCGAAGGCCCACTACGAGAAGCTGTTCGATGCCCAGCCCGAAGCGCTCGCCTGCGACATGCACCCCGAATATCTGGCAACCAAATGGGCGCACAAAGAAAGCGCCAAGCGCGGCCTGCCCCTCATCGAGGTGCAGCACCACCATGCCCATATCGCCGCCGTGATGGCCGAAAACGACCTTGACGAAGCCGTAATCGGCGTGGCGTTCGACGGCACGGGATACGGCGCCGACGGCTCCATCTGGGGCGGCGAAGTGCTGCTGGCTAACCGATCGGACTTCGAGCGTTTCGCGAACTTCGCCTACGTGCCCATGCCCGGCGGTGCGGCATGCATCAAGCGCCCGCTGCGTATGGCATACGGCCTGCTGTGGGAGTTCGACTTGCTTGACCACCCCGCCGCCGCGTTTGTGACCGACGAGCTAGGTCAGGCGGAGGCCGACCTGTGCGCCCAGATGATCGAGCGCGGCCTGAACACGCCGATGACCTCGAGCGTCGGGCGCATCTTCGATGCCTTGAGCGCGCTGCTGGGCATTTGCACCCAACCCGCCTACGAAGGCGAAGCGGCCATCCTCCTGGAAGCCGCCATCGACCCTGATTACGACTCAGCACAGGCGGGCGAGCCGTACCAGATCGGTTTGATCAAGAACACCGCCGACGCGAACAGCACCGCCCACGACACGAGCGTGGTGCTGTTCGATGCCGAACCGCTGGTGCGCGGCGTGCTGGACGACATCGCGGCCAATGTACCGCGCGGCATCATCGCCGGAAAGATCCATGACGCGTTCGTGGATGCCATCGCGCTCATCTGCCAGGTGGCAAACGCCGCCTACGGAATAACCACGGTGGCCCTGGCAGGCGGCGTATTCATGAACCGCTATCTGGTCGAACACGCGACCGCCGCCCTGGAAGCCACGGGATTCACCGTAGCCCTGAACAAAGAACTTCCGCCCAACGACGGGTCCATTTCATACGGACAGGCCGCTATTGCGGCCAAACGCCTCGAAGAAAGCGAGCAACCATGTGCCTAGCAATTCCCGCACAAATCACCGAGAAAAAGCCTGACGGCTTGGCCGAGGTGGACATCCTCGGCGTCAAGCGCACTATCGCAACCGACCTCACGCCTGCAGCAGAGGTGGGCGACTTCGTGCTGGTCCACGCCGGGTTCTCCATCGAAATCGTAAGCGAGGAGGAGGCCCAGCAGACCCTCGACCTCATTCGTGAATTCCCCGAGCTTGCCGATCTGAAAACCGCGTGATCGCCATGGTGGGACCCAACGATTTCAAAGATCCGAAGCTTGCGCGCGGCCTGATCGACAGCATTCGCGCGCTCGCCCCCGAGCACGCCACGCTCATGGAGGTGTGCGGAACCCATACCGTCGCCATCGCGCGCAACGGCATCCGCAGCCTGATGCCCGAGGGCTGCCGCCTTGCGAGCGGTCCGGGTTGCCCCGTGTGCGTGACCAGCAACCACGACATCGATGCCGTCATCGCGCTCGCACGTGTGCCCGGTGTGATCCTCACCACGTTCGGCGATATGACGCGCGTGCCGGGATCAACATCCTCCCTGCTGAAAGAGCAGGCAGCAGGCCGCGACGTGCGCATCGTGTACTCGCCGCTCGACGCGCTGACCATCGCCAAGGAAAACCCGGAGCGCCAGGTGGTGTTCGTGGGCGTGGGCTTTGAGACCACCACGCCGCTCATCGCCATCGCCATCAAGCGCGCGAAAGCCATGGGGCTTGCCAACTTCAGCGTGTTCGCGGCACACAAGAACATGCCCAACGCCATGGATGTGTTGATGCGCGATCCCAACCTCAAGGTGGACGCGCTGATCCTGCCCGGCCACGTGAGCACCATCATCGGCATGGAGCCATGGCGCTTTTTGGCGGAGAAGTACGGCATTCCCGGCGTGATTACGGGCTTTGAGCCGCTCGACGTGCTCGAGGGCATCGCGATGATCATGCGTCAGCTGCACGAGGGTCGTGCCGAGATCGAAAACGCCTACACGCGCGGCGTGATGCCGCAGGGCAATCCCGTGGCGCTCGCCGCCATCGACGAGGTGTTTGAGACCTGCACCGCCACTTGGCGAGGCCTTGGGCCCATCGAGGGCAGCGGCTACCGCATCCGCGAGGAGTTCGCACAGTTCGACGCGCTGCGCCGCTTTGAGCCTGAGATCGAGCCCACGCAGGAGCCCAAGGGCTGCCGCTGCGGCGATGTGCTGCGCGGCATCATGGCGCCCGACGAATGCCCCTTGTTCCGCAAGGTGTGCACGCCGGAGAACCCGGTGGGGCCGTGCATGGTGAGCTCGGAAGGATCCTGCGCCGCTTACTTCAGGTATTACTAATTACCAGATGGGGAAGGGCCCGGGGAGGGGCATGCGGGGCACCCGCGATGCTACCGCCCTCTTCGAGGGCTATGCGCATCGCTCCAGTGGCCCGTTTTGCATCAACTTTGAGCCACTGAGTGCCCCGCATGCCCCTCCCCGGGCCCTTCCCCATCCCTTGTTTATCGC
The DNA here is from genome assembly GCA_963559755.1 of uncultured Slackia sp. Taxonomy (GTDB): domain Bacteria; phylum Actinomycetota; class Coriobacteriia; order Coriobacteriales; family Eggerthellaceae; genus Slackia. Next base: position 4,900 of record CAUWMI010000130.1, read on the forward strand.
ATATACCTGGAGTAAGCGTCTTGGGCGTCCCCTCGCTTGCGTCGGGGGAGTTTGTCGCGGGGCCTTTGGCCCGCGGGTTTGATGATTGGGCTGGCGCTCTTCTGGGCGCTTGGCTGGAAGGATTGGACATGAACGATACTACGGTGCTTTTGGGACATGGGTCCGGCGGGACTATGATGAAGCGCATTATTGACGAGGTGTTCGCAGCGTCCTATGGCAGCGAGGAGCTTGCCCAGGGCAACGATGCTGCGGTGCTGCCGGCACCTGCTCCTGGCGAGCGCTTGGCCTTTTCCACCGACACCTTTGTGGTGACTCCGCACTTCTTCCCTGGCGGCAACATCGGGCGCCTTGCTGTGTGCGGCACCGTAAACGACGTGGCCACAAGCGGCGCGCAGGTCAAGTACCTCTCGGTGGGCATGGTGCTCGAGGAGGGCTTCCCCATGGACGACCTGCGCCGCATCTGCACCACCATCGCCGACACCGCGCGTGAGGCGGGCGTGCATATCGTCACGGGCGACACCAAGGTGGTCAACCGCGGGCACGGCGATGGCATCTATATCAACACCGCCGGCGTGGGCCTCATCTCCGAGGGACGCGACCTTTCGGGCGCATACTGCAAGCCCGGTGACGCGATTCTTGTTTCTGGCACGTTGGGCGATCACGGTATCGCCATCATGAGCCAGCGCGAGAACCTCTCGTTCACCTCCCCCATCGAAAGCGACGCGGCACCGCTCAACGGCCTCATCGCCGACGTGCTGGCGGCTGCGCCCGACACGCGCTGCTTCCGCGACCCCACGCGCGGCGGACTGGCCTCCACGCTCAACGAGCTCGCAGAGCAGAGCGGCGTTGACATGGCGGTTCGCGAGGACGATGTTCCCGTGAAAGACGCCGTACGCGGTGCCTGCGAGATGCTGGGTTACGACGTGTTCCAGGTGGCCAACGAGGGCAAGATGGTGTGCGTGGTGCCCGCTGACCAGGCCGATGCAGCGCTTGCCGCCATGCGCGCGAATACATACGGCACTGACGCTGCCATCATCGGTCAGGTGGAGGAGTCCAAGCCCGAACGCGGCCCCAAGGTGTTCCTCGAGACGGGGTTCGGCAGCCGCCGCATCCTCGACATGCTCGTGGGCGAGCAGCTTCCGCGTATCTGCTAGATCCCCGGCCTCGCCATCCGCGCCGCCAAGCAAACACGCCGGGGCATCTCCGCGGTCCCGCCTTGGCAAACAACTCTTTGATGCCCGGGGTTTTACGCGCTTTCCGAGTTATTCCGCGTAAAACCCCGGGCATCACGCGTATCGCGCGCGTTTCATCCATGCTGACACGCGCTAAAGCACCCTCCCGTGTAAAATCCGCGTAATATTGCGGTATTTTTCTTACGACAGACGGGAGAGCCGGCAACGCTTTCTCCACAAATCACCCTATCAGACGGGCACTTTGCTACAATACGGAACACTGAACCACGAATGCCGCGGCGCACGATTTTGTGCGCCGTTTTCTTGCATGCATAACCGTTCCCGGTCGCACGCGGATGCGCCCGGGGAAAGGGGAGACGATGCTCGTCAACGAGACTGACAAGCTCTATCCTTCGGCGAAGACGCTCGTGCGCGACCGCGTGGCGAGCCGCCTGCACGCCAAGGATGCCTCGCTCTACGAATTCGACGAAGCTGCCTGCGAGTGCGCCGGCGACTTCATGGGCTGGGCCGACCTTGCCACCAACCCGCCCACCTCGCCCGCTGAAATCCAGGCGTTCGCCCGCGAGGTGATTGCTGAGGGCTTCAAGACCGTCCTGCTCATTGGCCAGGGTGGCAGCACGCAGGCGCCCATGACCATCACCAAATACAACAAGATCGACAAGAACGCGCTCGATTTCAAGACGCTCGACAGCGTGTCGCCCGTACGCGTGCGCTCCATCCTTGCGGGCATCGACCCCTTGACCACGCTCATTCTTGTTTCCAGCAAGTCGGGTAGCACCATCGAGATGCGCAGCGTGCTCGATGCCGTGATTGCCTATTTCTCCGAGAAAATCGACGAGCGCCGCATCCCGTCGCATCTGGTGGCCATCACCGACCCCGGCACCAAGCTCGAGGAACGCGCCCGCGCGGAAGAATGGCGCGCCTGCTTCACCGGCGAGCCCATGGTGGGCGGCCGTTTCAGCGCGCTTTCGGTGTTCGGCCTGGTGCCGGCCGCGCTCGTAGGCATTGATCTGGAGAGCTTCCTCGCCCGCGCGAAGGAGGCCGAGGCCGTGTGCAGCGAGGATGCCGTGGACAACCCGGCTATCGCACTCGCGTCGTTTTTGTTCGATAACTATACCTCCGGCCGCGACAAGTTCTGCTTCCTCACCCAGAAGCGCGGCCGCGTGCTGGGCCTGTGGATCG
>CAUWMI010000131.1:0-7273 GCA_963559755.1 uncultured Slackia sp.
ACCCTTCGTCACATTGGTTACGTTCAATATGTCTCGGGGGCCTACAGTTATCTACCCGCTCGCCTATTCGAGACGGGGCTTGCTGCCTGTTACAGACAAGCCGTTGCATTGTATCACAGGGCGCCCCAAACACCCCCGGTAATCTGCGGTCGGCGGATGCGTTTCACACGGATTTTGCACGGGGTATCCACAAGCGCGACGAGCTGGGCGAAAGGCGACGCGACGTCGTTGGCTGTAGGTCACCGCTAGGAGGGAATCTCGAGAACAGCCGTAGCGCCTCCGAGCTCCGGCTCGACGAACATGGCGGTCCCGCCATGCTGCGCGGCGACCGTCTTGACCACGGCAAGGCCCAATCCGGTGCTTCCCTCTTTGCGCGAGCGCCCCTCCTCAAGACGCACGAAGCGCCCGAACACGCGCTCGCGATCCTCTGGAGCAATGCCTTTCCCGTCATCGCTTACCGTGATGCGCACGGCATCGTCCGTCTGCGCGCAGGAAACCTTCACGCGCGTCTTGGCATATCGCGCCGCATTGTCCATCAGATTGCGCACCGCATGGCTGAGCGCCTCATGGTCGGCGGAGCATACCACGGGCTGCACGTCTGACACATCTATCTCGTTCGTCGTGCGCCCCTTGAGAAGAGCCGCTTCCTCGTAAAGCAAATCGCATATATCGATCGGCTCTTTGTTCAAACGCGACACGCCTTCGTCTTGGCGCGCTAGCAGCAGAAGGTCGCTCACGATGCCGCTCACGCGCTCGTTTTCGCCCATAAGATCATCAAGAAGTTCATTCACGTCCACCGCGTCGGGGTGGTCGCGCATGGTTTCCAGCATGATTCGTATGGCGGCAACAGGGCTTTTGAGCTCATGAGACGCATCCGACACGAATCGACGCTGCTCCGCAACCGAAGCTTCCAGGCGGGCAAGCATGGCGTTGAACGTCCCGGCGAGTCGCGACAGATCGGCATCCTTCTCGGGAACGGGAATCCGCTCGGAAAGGTCGCCGATCGAGATGGAGTCCGCCGCCGCCCTCATCTGCTCCACCGGACGCAGCGTGCGAGCGGCGAGCATCCATGAAAGAGCCGCCACAAATACGAGCAACACGGCGAACGCCGTGGCGAGCAGAACGGCTGCGGTTTTGGCAGCCTCATACGCGGGAGCGAGCGACGCCATGGCAGCGACCGTCATGGTCCCTTCGCCGGTGACAACGCCGCGCTCGACCATGAGGAACGGCCCGGCATTCCCAAATAGATCCGTAGCGCGAATCGACGACTCGACGTAAGGAACGATTCCTTCATCTGCCGTTTTACCTGCGGCATCCTGACCTGGTTGCGCATCTGCGCCCTCCGCCGCGGCATCCTGTGCCGCGGCATCAGCCGCCCATGCGCGGGGCACTCCGAGCTCCACGTCGTCAACTGCCGCCGCGATGTCGGACGCCACGCTGAGAAGCATTCCTACGAAATGCGCGATTCCTTCCCCGACCGCAGAGTCGTATCCCGAGTCGCCGCCGGAATCGCCGTACCCCGAATCGCCGTCGCCATAGCCCGAGTCGCCATCATAGACGGGCGCCGGAGCAGGGTTTGCGGGCGCGGGAGCGGGATTCGAAGGAGCAGGATTCGCCGGAGCGCTTTGCGGAGCAGCCGCCGGTGCATCCTCCGCGGCGTCATCGGACGCGGGTTCGCTCTTGGAAGCGTCCTCGGCAGCAGAATCGCCATCGCCCTTGGAGTCGTCCCCCCTGTCCATATGCACCTCGATTACCGTCACGTTCTGCGCCTCTTGCGTGCGCTTCAGCTCTAGATCGTCTAGCTCGCGCGCGGACGTCTCGCCCACGGACGCACCGCCTTGGGTCATCGCCGAAACGCCTTGCGCCCATTCGCTTGCGCTTACCACCTGGCCGTTCTCGTCGATGACCTGCACGAGGTCCGCCCCCGTAGCGGAAATGGAAGAGGAAAGCGAGCCGTCCTGAATCTGCCGGGCCACCTCGTCGACGCGCGATTCAAGCGTGTCCGACACGGAGTTCACGAACGCCGCCTGAGCCGCGAATGCTACGGCAGCCACGGTCAACGCCATTGCTGCAGCGGTAACGCCTACGGCGATGCAGGCGGTTTTGCCTCGTATGCTTCGGGGGCCGAACTTCATAGGGGCATCCTCCCTCCATCCATGATTCCCATTTCCCGCTTTGCGCACGTTTGCCGATGCTGGGGGCTAATCTTCCTCGATTCGATACCCCACCCCGCGCACCGTTTTGATCAGCGGATTTCCAAATGGATCGTCGATCTTTTTCCTAAGATAGCGCACGTACACTTCGACCACGTTCTCGTCGCCCATGAAGCCAGGGCTCCATACGTGGTCAAGAATCTGCGCCTTTGAGAGCGCTTGGCCGACGTTGTGCATCAGGTATTCCAGAAGTGAAAACTCCCGCGGAGTGAGCTCGATAGAGGTTCCCGCACGAGAGACGAACCTTTTCGCGGGGTCGAGCACCAAATCCCCCACACGCAGTTCAGAGCCGCGCGCCGCTCCGCCGCGCCGCACAAGCGCCCTGATGCGGGCAACTAACACCACCAGCGAAAACGGCTTGCGAAGAAAATCGTCCGCCCCGATGTCGAGTGCATCCGCCTCGTCGTATTCACCGTCTTTTGCGGTAAGCATGAGCACAGGGGTGGAGATGCCGGCTTTACGAATTTCGCGACACACGGAATAGCCGTTCATGCCCGGAAGCATGATGTCGAGCGTGATGGCGTCGTACGAACCGGAGAGGGCGAGCTCGAGGCCGGTGTCGCCGTCGAGCGCAGCATCAACCGTATAGCCCTCCGCCTCGAGGCTCTTCTTGAGATATGTGACGAGCGTGCTTTCGTCTTCTACGATCAGGATGCGCATGGCGGCCTCCATCCGGGGTATCCAGCCGGTGTCGTCATGACGCGAATCCTTGACGCTCGCGCCAGTCGACCTCCATTATAAAGTGGGCGGACCCGCTTGCCGCGAGCCCGCCTCATGCGAGGATGAAGTTTTACATTGCGGGTCATGCCGTCAGTGCAATGTCTCGCTGGAGCGCGGTGTCGTTAGTCGTCGTAGCGAGAATCGCCATCGTCGTCATCGTCGTCGTCATCGTAGGCGGAGTTTCCATCGTCATAAGCGGAATCGCCGTCGTCATCGCGATCGTCATAGGGCGAGGCGGCATCATCGCGATCGTCGTAAGGCGAGTCGCTTCCCTTGCCGTAGTCGCTCACCCCGTCGTCGCGGTCATCGTAGGGAGAATCACCGTAAGCGGAATCGTTGTACGCCGTCGCAGCTGCCGGAGCTGGGGCGCTCTTAGCGGGAGCGGAGGACTCCTTAGCGGAGCCGCGATCATCGGCGTCGTCGTTCTTTTCGCTCGCTTGCGCTGACTTCTTTTCGGCCTCGGCCTGTTCAGCGGCCTTCTTTGCCTCGGCTTCTTCCTGGGCCTGCTTCTCGGCCTCTTCCTGCGCGGCAAGCTGCTCTTGCTGAACCTTGGCCTCTTCCTGCTTCTGGATTTCGGCCTGGCGCATACCGTCCGCCACGGCATATCCCGTGCATACCGTCACACACATAATCACAGCACCTACTACCAGGGCGATTTTGGTCTTGAGGTTAGCGGTCTTCAACATGGTGGTTCATCTCCCATCTGCATCGGTCCCGGCCTTCCGGGCTCCCGTTCGAGCCTTCCTGACTACGCTGCATATAATGGAGAAGAAACCTGAGAGAAAGCTGAGAGACAAACGGCGGAAAAGTCGTTATTCATCCACGCGCTCGAGCAGTTCGCGCACGCGCGACTCGCCCCTGCGCTCGAGCAGCTCATCCACATGCGACTCGCCGAAGATCTCGATGCCTGCGTCGGCAAAGAGCTGCGCCGCCACGCCGTTGCCCGGCACGAGCACGCCGGAGAACGTGCCGTCGTAGATGCGCCCGAACCCGCATGAGGGGCTTTTCTCTTTGAGGAGCGCAAAGCGGCACCCGGCAGCCTGCGCGTCAGCGAGTGCGGCGCGAGCGCCTGCCTCGAACTGCGCGGTCACGTCTTCGCCCGTATTCGACACAACGCGCACCTCGCCAGCAGCGAGCACAGAGCCACCATGCACAATCTCCGAAGGCGGACGCGGCGTGGGAAGCCCGCCCTGAACCTCAGGGCATACGGGCACAAGCAGACACGCCTCGCGCAAACGTTCGAGCACGTTGGCAGGCAGCGCGTTATCGTCGCCGCGCCAGGTGCAACGCTCGCCCAGTAAACACGCGCTCACCGCCACGGCGGGTTTATCGGCACGCGCCACGGATTCAGTTTCCGGCGCGTCGGAAAGTTGCATGGCGCGCGAGGTCGATGCCTCTTCCGGCCCCTCTTCCCTCTTATCAGAAGACCTTATGGCACCGGAAGCCGCAGCCGGCATCTCGGTCTTATTCATGTGAATCTTCATACGTTGCGCACCCTCCTCGCAGCGAATACGCCTGAGCGCGTCGCGACGCGCGCCTTCAAACATGGTAAGCTCTCGAACAAGAAAAACAACCAAGTGCCGGCAAAAGTATCGCCAACGGGAGACAGCATATGGAAGCCATTTTCGAGCAGATTAAAACCGTGCTCTCGCAGGAATGGGTGCGCGATTGGTTTTGGGCGATCGTCATCATTGCGGTTACGGCATTCGTGTCGCACTTGGCCAAAAAGGCGCTGAAGGTGTTTTTGGACTGGGACAACAACCCTCTGCCCTCATCGAGCATCATCATCAACATCGTGCGCGCGGTCATCTGGATTGTAGGCGGATCCATCGTGCTTGACTCGTGCTTTGGCATTAACCCGAACGCCCTGATCACAGCCCTGGGCGTTGGAGGTATTGCCATTTCGCTGGGCTTCCAGGACACGCTTTCGAACCTAATCGGCGGCATCCAGATGACGTTCATGAAAATCGTGCAGCCGGGCGACAACATCGACGTGGGCGGCGACGTGGGAGTGGTGCAGGACGTCACCTGGCGTCACACCACCATCCGCACCAAGCTGGGTGAGACGGTGATCATTCCCAACTCGGTGATTTCCAAAACAGCGCTGGTCAAGCTGCCGCCTGCCACGCAACTCAAGGTGCCTTTCGCCGTGACAAACAGTGACCGCTCGATGGACGAGATTGCCGCCGCCCTGAAGAAGACGGCGCAGATAGCCGCCGAAGAAGTGTCGCCCGTCACGCAGGAACCCGCCGTGTTCTTCTCCGAGATCACCGAATACGGATTCCGCGGCTCTATTGTCATGCGCATCGAAGACCCTGACAAAACCGGTGCCGCTACCGATGCCGTGGTGCGCGCCATCGCGCACGAGACGCGCTAGGACACTTCTGCCACGCACGGCATAAGCCAACGCTCGCCTAGCCTTCAGGTGCCGAACGGTTCCGTACGCAAAAAAACCGTCGATAAGACGCGACAAGGCGGCATCCGAGACGCATCGCAAGCAACAGAGGATAGATTGTGCGGAGTGGGCTCAGCGAACGATAGGAGGCGCATCACACGCGTTGGGCTGCTTTCGCGGCGCATTCGGGGCACAGGCCGGTGAATACCACGGAGCATTCCTCCACCTGGAAGCCATGCGCATTCAGGCTCTCGAATGCATCCACACCAGCAGGAGCGTCAATATCGCACACGGCGCCGCATTCGCGGCACACGCCGTGGAAGTGGGTGTCTTCGCGAAAATCGTAGTGATCAGCACCACCCGGCATTTTCACGCGCACGATTTCGCCCGATTCTGCCAGCACCGCCAGATTGCGATACACCGTTGCGCGCGAAATTGACGGGTGCTCCTCACGGACGCGCTCGTATATCTCGGCCGACGTGGGATGGTTGCGCATGGAACGCACCGCGTCGAGCACGAGGGAACGTTGGATGGTATTTCGCTTATTAGTACTCATTATTGATAAGAGTATGGCGCGGCATACCCTTCGTCAAGTTTGTGCGAAATTCCCCGCATCGCCTGCACCTATTCTTCACGCGACGCTCATCGCGGCACCTACAGCGATGAGCCTGGCCGGCTAAACGGCAGAGCGAAAGCCCGCACAATTGTCACGTATAATACAGATCAACCGTAAGACAAGTCGCGAGAGGAGGTGCCATGCTGTACCAGCTGATGAACAAGGATGTCGTCGTTGCAACATATGAAGAGCGTAAAGACATCGACGAATATTACTACGAAGAAGTAGACCGGCTTGACCCGTATCTTCCCCATGGATTTATTGACATTAATGATTGGATTGACGGCCGCCAAATTGCCAAACATCGCATATCCATCGAAAAGCTCATGCGCGAGCTGGGGCTTACCACGCGCCATGACTTCATCGGCATGGTGCGTTGCCTCTCGCTTACCGACACCTTTTGGATGAAACGTGCCGATGAAGATCTGACATGGATCGACGTTTCTCTTTATCGCAACCCGTTCGATGACGTTATTGCGCGCATCGCCTTCGACGGCACCGGCATGTATGGTCGCGCCGTCTCCCCCACCTCGCCGGAATTCGCCACGTCGGGCTCGTTCGCCAAATGCTGGATTAGGGAGAACGGTCAGATTTCCCTGCTTAAGCGGGGATCGACGGGCTACGCGAACGCAGGGTTCGAACCGTATTCGGAAGTGCTTGCCGCTCAGATGCTTGCCGCTGCCCACATTGATCACGTGCCGTACAGCATCGTTCGATTCCACGGAAAGCTAGCGAGCAAATGCCCGCTTTTCACCTCGGAAGATGTTGGATTCGTGTCGGCGCACAGATTCTTTAACAAACCCTTTGGCGTACGCGCAATGCTCGAATTCTGCCAGCAGCACGATTCCGAAGAACGCTTCCGCGAGATGATCGTCATGGACGCCGTGATGGCGAACGTCGACCGCCACGCAGGCAACTATGGGTTCCTCGTGGACAACGCAACTGGCCGCGTGATACACATGGCACCGCTATTCGACCACAACATGGCATGCCTACCCATGATGATGGAAATGGATGATTTCGACACATACGTAAGCATGATCGGGCCCAAAATCGGCACCGATTTCGTGGCCATCGCCCGAGCGCTCATCACGCCCGCCATTCGAACGAAGCTGGTTGCGCTCAAGGATTTCGAATATACCGACCCTGGCATGGGTTATCCCGCTTGGAAGCTCGACGCGGTCAATCGTCTGAAAGACCGTATGATTGACGCCATTCTTGCATAGACTAACCCGTTTTTTCTTTAAAATCCGGAATGCATTCCGGATTTGAGAAATAATTTTCTTATTTTCAATGTGATTTAGCTATAATCTTCTCAAATCCGGAATG
>CAUWMI010000132.1:0-7251 GCA_963559755.1 uncultured Slackia sp.
AGAAGGGGGATTCAAAGGGGGAGGAGGAAAAGGAACCATCCTTTTCCTCCTCCCCCTTTAACCTAGCACCGACTAGGAATCAACTTCCCCGCCTCATCAATCACATGCCCCCGACAGGCATGGATAAGCTCGTTCGCCCAGAACGGCGCTTCAAGGTCGGGGTCTTCGTCGAGCGCGTACACCTTGAGCGTGTAGGTGTGGTCGCAATCGGGCGGGCAAGGGCCCACGTACCCGGTTCCGCGATCGGGCTCGTTCTTCGCGGCGCTGTTGTAGCCCTGAATTAGGCGGCAGGGGCATTTACGGCTCGCGTCGTCGGGAATCTCCAGGCTCTCGTCAAATGGCCCCTGAATGTATGCGGCCCAATGGACCCATGGAAACCCGCACACCGGCACGCTATCCCAATCGAGGAACACAATGGCAAGCGCTTCGGTGTCGACGGGAATGTCCTCCACCAGAATGGGGAAGGAGCGAATGCAGCTCCATTCGTGCTTGTCCTCCTGGGCAGCATATTTTCCGTACGCGTCCGGCAGATAGCCGTTTTCCAGCTCAACATGTACACGCATGACACGCCCCTTTCTCTGGCGTTTGTGTCCTCTTCGTTCAACGCGTTTCGTTTGTGAACCTATTCGCTATACTCGTGCGTCGACGATAAAACGGCAAGCAACGAATTGGCAAAAATCCTTAAGCGGGGGAGAAAACCTACCATGCGCGCGATGGAATTGCTCGCTCCGGCGGGCGGCAGAGAACAGTTGGAATATGCGATTCATTTCGGGGCCGACGCGGTGTATCTCGCGGGCGAACGCTTCGGTATGCGCAAGCGCGCCGACAATTTCACTGAGGCCGAGCTGCCCGATGCGATCGCCTATGCCCATGCGCACGGCGTGCGCGTGCACGTGACCGTGAACACCGTGATGACCGATGCCGATACTGATGACCTGCCGCGCTATTTCCGCTTTCTTGCGCAGGCGGGTGCTGATGCGGTAATCGTGGGCGATCTGGGTGCCATCTCCATCTGCCGTGAGGTTGCTCCTGAGCTGGAGATTCATCTGTCCACGCAGGCTTCGTGCGAAAACGCCGCAAGTGCCCGCGCGTATTACGAGCTGGGTGTGCGCCGCGTGGTGGTGGCCCGCGAAATGAGCCTGGATGCCATTGCCGAGATGCGTCGCCGCATGCCTGCCGACATGCAGTTGGAGGCGTTCGTGCATGGCGCGATGTGCATGGCGTATTCGGGCCGTTGTCTGATCAGCGACTACCTGACCGGGCGTGGAGCCAACGTGGGCCATTGCACGCAGCCGTGTCGCTGGAAATATGCACTCGTGGAGGAGACGCGTCCTGGCGAGTATTTTCCTGTGGTGGAGGACGACCGCGGGAGCTTCATCATGAGCTCGCACGACATGAATATGCTGGCGCATTTGGATGCGCTCGCGGCGGCGGGCGTGGACAGCATCAAGATTGAGGGTCGCGCGAAAGGCGCGTATTACGTGGCGAGCGTGGTGAATGCGTATCGCCATGTCTTGGACGGTGAACCTGCCGAGAATTGGGAGCCCGAGCTTGAAACCACGAGCCATAGACCCTGGTGCACGGGATTCTATTTTGGGTATCCCGGTCAGAACCAGGGCAGTGTCGAATACGCGCGCGCCTACCAGATGGTTGCCTGCGTTGAAGAAGGTGGAACCGTGTTGTGCCGCAACCGGTTCGCCGCGGGTGACACGGCAGAGGTGCTCAGCCCCGGTCAGCCCGTGCGTACGTTTGAGCTTAGCGAGGTGGTGTGGCATGCGAGGCCCGACGCCGATCTGGCCGAAGTGGAGAAAAAGGCGACGGGTGAGGTTATGGGACCTGACCCCAATTGCCCCGGTGGCCACCTTGTGCGCGTGCGGGTAGCCAATCGCACAATGGAATCGTATACGGTGAAGGCGCCCTTCCCGCTGCGCCCACGCGACATCCTGCGCGCCTACCGCCCCGAGCAAGACCTGGGACGTACGTTGTAGTGGGGCATGCGTGTACGACGGAGCGCTTTTGCGTGAAGGAGGGCTTTCGCGCCTCCTTCGTACTTTCTTAATTTGAAAATTGATCAATTATTTTCGGTTTTCTGCTTTTTTGGGTTGTCGGAATGCCCAAATCGGGCCGCTTTAGGCGTTTGGGAGTGGATTCAGGATGAATTGCGGCGTGTATACCAAGGCTAACAGCAGATTTCCGAAAATTTTTGCGCCAAATTCAGAATGAGCCTGCATTACGCGTCGCTAAGCACCCGCGACATCCGGGCTAACGTTCGTTTCAACTGCGTTTCTCGTGCGTGTTGCATACGGATTCTCTATCGCTCGTCGGTATAATGAATCGCTTACATATAACGATGCCCATGCGAAGAAAGCGAGCCCGCTATGCATATCGTCGATGTCTTCCAGGCCGACGGCCTGCCCGTTTCATTCGAGATCTTTCCGCCCAAGGGCGAGCTTCCCATGGAGGAGGCGCGCGAGGTGGTGTCGGGGTTGGCGCCGCTTAACCCCGCGTTCGTTTCAGTGACGTATTCGGCGGGCGGCGGCGGCAACAGCGGCCGCACCATCGATGTGGCGCGCATGATGAACGATGAGTTCAATCTGACCTCTATGGCGCATTTGACCTGCATGAATGCTACGCGCGAGGGAATTGCCGAAACGCTTGGCGCCATGAAGGCCGCAGGCATTCAGAATGTGCTCGCATTGCGTGGCGATGCCGTCGAGGGCATGACGACCAATGATTTCAAGTTCGCGAAAGACCTCATTCCGCTTGTACGTGAGGCGGGCTTTTGCGTAGGCGCGGCGGCGTATCCCGAGGGACATGTGGCGTGTCTCGATTTCGAGGAGAGCATCGAGCACCTCAAACAGAAGCAAGACACCGGTGCCGAGTTCTTCGTGTCGCAGCTGTTCTTTGACAACGAGTGCGCGCTGCGCTTCCTGGACCATGCCCATCTTGCTGGCATCGAGGTGCCCATCACGCTCGGTGTGATGCCTTTTATGTCGAAGTCCCAGATCACACGCATGGTGTTCATGTGCGGCGCTAGCCTGCCTTCCCCTGTGGTGAAACTGCTTGCTCGCTACGAGGACGATCCTGAGAGCCTGCGCGCTGCCGGCATCGAGTACGCATGCAAGCAGCTTGTGGGCCTTGCCGAGGCGGGCGTGGACGGCGTGCACGTGTACACGATGAACAAGCCCGATGTCGCTGCTGCGGCCGTGGAAGCGCTGGGCATGGCTGGCTTTGGCCCGAAAGCCGCAAAGGCTGCGGATGGAGCGTCATGCTAGAAGGACATTCCGCTTCAGGCCCGGCACGGCCGATTGCGGCGACAGAGGGTGCCTCAGGCGAATCCCGCGAGGTTGAAAACGGAACGCAGCGGGCTTTGAACGGAGCAGGTCGCTTAAGCGAGGCCGCCGTTGCAGTTGAGGGCGCGAAGGTCGATCGGGGCGAGATGCTTCGCTACCTGGGCCATGCGGGGCAAGAGATTGCGCCCGAGCTTGCCGCGCGTATCGATGAGGCCGTCGAGCTTTGCGAGCGCACGTCTGCGCCGCGGTTTTCCTGGCGCGCGTTTCCGGTTCGCCGCGGCTATGATGACCAGGGAAAACCCGTATTGAAGCTTGAAGGCAGCACGCTGAAGCTTCCCGGAGCTGACATTTCCGCTCATCTTGAGGGCGCGACGGAGTGCGTGGTTCTGGCATGCACGCTGGGGCTCTCCAACGAGCGTGAGGCGCGCCGTCTTGCGGCGGTCGACGCCACGGCGGCCGCGCTTTTCAGTGCGGCGGGTTCGGCTCTTGTGGAAACGGTTGCCGATATGTGCAGTGCCGATGTGCTTGCCGCGGCGAAGGAACGCGGGCTCACCGCCGGCTCTCGATTCAGCCCTGGATACGGCGATTTGCCGCTCTCCGTCCAACCGCACATCGTGCGCATCTTGGGTGCCGACAGGCGCATGGGCATGACGCCCACGCAAGGCGGATTCGTGGTGCCGGCCAAAAGCGTCACGGCATTCATGGGGCTGTTCGAGGGGCCGCGCGCTGCGGTCGACCGACGATCGTGCGCCGCTTGTCCCGCACGCGAACGCTGCATGTTGAGAAAGATGGGAACGCCATGCTACCGATAACCAATGCCATTCAAAACCTGCGCGAACAGGGAAAGCCCTGCGATGCGGAAGCTTTACGCGAAGCCGGCGCGCTGCGCGATTCGAATCATTTGCGCATCAAAGACGAATATCTTGCGCGCGTGCTGGCAGGCGAGGAGTATCTGCTGTTCGACGGCGCGATGGGCACTATGCTGCAAGAGGCGGGCCTCGCCGCGGGCGAGCTGCCGGAGCTTCTGTGCCTGACCAATCCACAGGAGGTCACGACCATCCACCGTGCTTACGTGGAGGCGGGAAGCCAGGTAGTCACCACCAACACGTTCGGGGCCAATGCACGCAAGCTGGGCGATGCGGCACGTGTGGACGAAGTGTTCAAGGCCGCGGTCGAGTGCGTTCGTGCATCGGGCGCCCGTTACGTGGCGGCCGACATAGGACCTACGGGCGCGCTCTTGGAGCCGCTGGGCACGCTGCCGTTTGATGAGGCGTATGACCTGTTCGCAGAACAGGTGCGCGCAGCCGCAGCGGCAGGTGCCGACATCATCCTCATTGAGACGATGGCCGATCTTCTCGAGATGAAGGCCGCGGTGCTTGCCGCTAAAGAAAACTGCAACCTGCCGGTGTTCGCCACCATGACGTTCGAAGAGGACGGGCGCACGTTCCTGGGCACAAGCCCTCGAATCGCTGCTATGACGCTTGCGGCCCTGGGCGTGCAGGCATTGGGCGTGAACTGTTCGCTTGGCCCGGCGGAGCTGCTCCCCATCGTGCGCGAGATGGCGGCCGCCGCGTCGTGTCCGATTATGGTGCAAGCGAATGCGGGGCTCCCCAAGATGGTCGATGGGCACACGGTGTACGAGGTGACTCCTGAAAGCTACGCGCGCGATGCCGCTGCGTTGATCGAGGCGGGGGCGAGTATCGTGGGCGGTTGCTGCGGTACGAGCCCTGCATATATCAGCCAGCTCTCTGCGCTTGTGGAGAGGCATCGTCCCGTGCCGCGCGACGTACGTGCGCTGTGTGGCGTGACCAGCGCAAACCGCGCTGTAGTGCTTGAGGGGCGCGACGTGGCCGTCATCGGCGAGCGCATCAACCCCACGGGCAAGAAGCGTCTCAAGGAGGCGCTGCGCACGGGCAACGTAGACTACATCCTGAACGAAGCCATCGGCCAGACCGAGGCAGGCGCCGACATCCTGGATGTGAACGCCGGCCTGCCCGAGCTCGACGAGGCTGCCGTGCTGCGCGATCTGGTGGGGCGTATCCAGAGCGTGACGGGATGTCCGCTGCAGATTGATTCGTCCGACCCGGCGGCGGTTGAGGCCGCGGTGCGCGTGTATGCCGGCAAGCCCATCGTGAACTCCGTGAACGGTAAGGCCGAAAACCTCGAGGCCGTGCTGCCCGTGGTTAAGCACTATGGGTGCGCCGTGGTGGGCCTCACGCTCGACGAGGACGGCATTCCGCCCACGGCTGAGGAGCGCTTCGCCATCGCCGAGCGCATCGTGCGCGCGGCCGAAAGCTACGGCATCCCGCGCGAGGACGTGTTTATCGACTGCCTGGTCATGGCGGCGGCAACCAACCAATCCGAGGTGGTCGAGATCCTGCGCGCCATCACGATGTGCAAAGAGCGCCTGGGCGTGCGCACCGTGCTGGGTGTTTCCAACGTGAGCTTCGGCTTGCCGCTGCGCGAGGTGGTCAACGCGACGTTTCTTTCTGCAGCGTTTGCGGCCGGCCTCGATATGCCCATTCTGAACCCCAATTCCGCCCGCTATCGCGAGGCGGTTGATTCCTGGCGTGTGCTGTGCGGGCAGGACGCGGGAGCCCGCCACTATGTGGAGGAATACGCCGGGCGCACGCTGAGCCCGGCGTCGGCCCCGTCAGGTGCGTCGGGTGCGGTCGGTGGCGCACAGGCGGGAAGCGCGCAGTCTGGAAGCGCGGCGGGGCCTGCGGCTTCGGTCGTTGCGCCAACGACATCCAATGCGACGGAGGAAGCGAACGCCGATCCCGAATCGCAGCTGCGCCACTGCATCGTGTCGGGGCGTCGCGCCCAGGCGGCGGATGCAGTGCGCGCGCTCTTGGTGACGCACGACCCTATGGAGATCATCGACGCTATGCTCATCCCCGCACTCGATGAGGTGGGGGATAAGTTCGAGCGCGGAACGTTCTTCCTGCCGCAGCTCATGGCCTCCGCCGAGGCGGCCAAGGCGGGCTTCGACGTGATTCGCGAGGCTGCCCCCGCCGATGCGAGCGCCACCAAGGGCGAGCTTGCGCTGGCAACCGTCAAGGGCGATATCCACGACATCGGCAAGAACATCGTGCGCATGCTGCTCGAAAACTACGGCTACAAGGTGTATGACCTGGGGCGCGACGTTGACCCCCAGGCGGTGGTGGATTGCGTGCGCGAGCGGGGCCTCAAGCTGGTGGGCCTTTCCGCACTCATGACTACCACGGTGCGCGGCATGGAGGAGACCATCCGCCTGCTGCGCGAGCAGACGCCCGATGTACAGGTGTTCGTGGGCGGCGCCGTGCTCACGCCTGAGTACGCTCAGATGGTGGGAGCCGATTACTACGCGAAGGATGCGGCCGAGTCGGCCAAGCTGTGCGCGAAGGTGTTCGGGGAAAACCACGGGGAGTAGGGCGCTTGGCGCGCGAGCCCGAGAAAACCTAAAAGCGGAGCGCACGATGGCCGTTTCTATAGTAAGATAGGTTCATCGTTAAGAAACGGCGCTTGGGCGTCGTAGGACAACTGAGGAAAGGGCGGCGCGAATCTATTCGCCGAAGCCCTCAATGAGAGGAGACGCCATGGGACTGCAGGCTGAGGAGACGCTTGAAATCGCGGATTTCGACGAGCTCTCCAATTACCTCCGTGCACATACGCGCGTGTTCATGGAAGTCGAAGGCAAGACGTTCTATCTCACCCACACCGATGGGTATTGGCGTGCGCAGGATTGCGCCGTGATGAACGACAAGGGGCACTTCACCGATTGCTCCGATCTCGTGTCCACGCTGAGCGAGTTCATGGCGCTGAAGTGGCTGGACGGCAAGTCCGTGGAGGAAGTCTACGGCGATGCCAAGTTCTACAAGAGCATCCAGGAAGATTAATTGAAAGAGGGCCGCGCAAGCGGCCCTCTTGAGTTGTGGTGGCTTTCCGGCCGTTTTTTTGCGTTCGAGGCTTTTATTTC
>CAUWMI010000133.1:0-7250 GCA_963559755.1 uncultured Slackia sp.
TCAATAGGTTGATCAACGTCTTGCGGTTCTGCTGCCTGTCCAGACTCTTCACCTTCTTCATCTGCGGGAAGAGATTCGGAATCACCTGGAGCGGATTCGCTCTCCGCATCCTCCATTACTGTTTCCGCCGAATCGCCATTAGCGCTTGAGAAATCCTCTGCTTCCTCTTCCTCAATCTGATCCTCTTGGGCCGGAGCATCATTCGCAGGTCGGTCGTTGATTGCTGGCACTTCTTCAGCGGCATTCGTAGCGTCGTCTAGCGCAAAAGCGATTGCAGAAGGAGCGATAGGAAACGCCAGCAAAACAGCAATAAAGCCAGCAAACACCTTGTTGAACATTTTCATACCCAGCCTCCGAGTCATTACGGCTATTCGAAGTATTAATTGTACTCGAACAAAGAAAACCAAGTTCAAACCAGAAATTTAAAACATAGAGCAATACACTCTAAACGCTATTTAGTGAAATGGGAATTCCTGAGACCAAAAAGGCAGGATGCCTAACATCCTGCCCCCCCATACAAGCAAATAATCGAGTCCTACTGCGAAGCTTAGCGCTCTTTCGTGAGCTCTCTGCCCATAAGGCCCGCGGCGGCCTCCTCAATGGTGACCTCCTTGTTCAGGAGCTTCTTCACCATCTCCATGATGGGCAGCTCCACGCCCTTCGCATGGCCAAGCGCCAGCAAGGGCTCGAGCGCATGAGCGCCTTCCACAACCTTGTGACGGCGCTTCTCGTAGTCCTCGACGCTGATGCCCTCGCGAGCAAACGCCTCACCGTTCCTGCCGTTGCGAGAATGAAGGGAATTGCACGTCGCATTTAAATCGCCCACGCCCGCGAGCCCCATGCACGTACTCAGCTTGCCGCCACACGCTTCAGCAAGGCGCACGATTTCTGCCAAGCCGCGCGTAATGAGCACGGACACAGCGTTGTCGCCAAACCCAGCGCCGCGCGTGATGCCGCAGGCGATGGCAATAACGTTCTTGGAGGCGCCACACAAGCTCACGCCCACCGGATCGTTCGAAACGTACACACGGAAGAAATCATTGGAAATGAGGTTCTGGAAATACTCGGCAACTGATTCGTCGGAACACGCGACCGTCGCACCCGCATAAGCGCCCCTGGACAGTTCCTCGGCATGGTTGGGACCCGAAAGCACGGCGACTCGATCGCGATTACCAATCTCCTCCACCACAGCGTCAAGCAACAGCTTGCCGCCAGAAAGGTCAATGCCCTTGGAGAGGATGACCACAGGGGTTTCGTTCGAAATAGCACCAGCAATACCACGTGCCGCGTCGACCACCGCGAAGGAAGGGGTCACAATGATGACCGACTGGCAGCCCTCCACGGCTTTCGCAACATCGCTCGTCGCGCAAACGCCCGAAAGATCGCAGTCGCTCAAAAAGGAGGGATTGTGGCCGGTCTCATTGATCGCCTGTGCATCCGCCGGATCGTAGCACCACAGATTAACTTCGTAACCCGACTGACGCAGCATCCACGTAACGGCCGTGCCGAACGATCCCGCTCCGATGACGGCGACGGGGGCTTTGCTATCGATAGAAATCATTGAAGCTCCTTTGCAGCGCTCCGGTACTGCTCACGTGCGCTTATTGTTTGACAAGATTTTTACAAACCGTTGCAGTATACCATGTAAAAAGGAGCTTCTGAGGACGCCACTAAGAGTCCCTATTAGAGCCATTCTGTGAATTTGATTTTTCTTCATTGTTCTTCAACGGCTCACCCACATGACGACCCGCACGCGGCGTACGCTTGTTGTAATGGTGCCTCAATACCGGTTCGAAGATGCCCAACTTGAGCAACACCAAGAACGAAACGACTGCCAGGATGACGAAGACGACAAACACCTTCACACCGGAGCTGTTGGAAATGGTGTACGCACCCAACGCCAGAAACGCCGTCCAAGCGTACACGATCAGCACCGACTTACGCGGCGTGAAGCCCTCGCGCAGCAATTTGTGGTGCAGATGCTTGGCATCGGCCTGTTGGATGGGCTGATGATTCTTCAAGCGCCTCACGATGGCAACAAACGTATCCATGATGGGAATCGCGGCGATGATGAGCGATGCCGCCAGAACCACCACGGTAGGTGAACGGATGACGCCCAGAAGCGAGATAACGCCCAGCATGGCGCCCAAGAACAGCGACCCCGAATCACCCATGAAGATGCTTGCCGGAGCGAAGTTGTAGCGCAAGAATGCAAGCGTTGCGCCCAGCAGCACGATGGCGAACATAGCGGTCTCGGCGCGGAATTTGCCCACGGCTATCATGAACAGCGCGAATGCCGCGATGGCGGTAATGCCCGCCGCAAGGCCATCAAGACCGTCTACCAGATTGATTACGTTCATGAAAGCTACCAGGTAGAACACCGTAAGCGGATACGCAAACCATCCGAACTCGATAAATCCAGGCGCGAAAGGATTCTTGATGGACGCAAGCAGCACACCGCTGGCCACGATGATGCAAGCGCCCACGATCTGTCCGAACAGCTTCATGCGGGGTTTAAGGGACTTCACGTCGTCAATGGCGCCCACCAGACACACGACCGAAAGACCGGCCAGTACGCCTACATAGTTCACCTGCAAAAAGCGTGCGGAGCGATAGAGTTCATGCCAATCGAAAAAATGCTCTCCCAGCAACTCGAAAATCAACGCCGCCATAACACCTGCGAACATGGCGATGCGCGGCATGGGCGTCTTATTCACGCGCCTGGCGGACGGATAGTCAATCGCATTGAACTTGAATGCGATGCGCTTCGCCAGCGGCACGCATAAAAACGTGACCGCGAACGAGATACCACCCAGGCATAGCAGATGGACTATTTGCGGCGAAATGGTCATCTATGCGTTCCGCTTCTCATAGAACTCGATGGCGCTCTTGATGTCGCCTTCATAGATGTCTTTGCCATGCTCAAGCACGATGCCGCGCTTGCAGAACTCCTTGGCCGAAGCCGAGGAGTGCGTCACAAACAACACCGTCACATGCGAGTCGGACATAATCTCGTGCACACGCTTGAGGCACTTCTTGGAGAATCGGCGGTCACCAACCGAGAGCGCCTCATCAACCACCAGGATGTCGGGCTTAATAGAGCTTGCGAAGGCGAATCCCAAACGCGCCTTCATACCGCTGGAATAGGTGCGCATAGGTTGATCGATGTAGTCGCCTAACTCAGCGAAATCGATGATGTCGGGTTCGAGCTCTTTGATCTCCTGATTAGAAAGGCCCCACAGCTGACCACGGAATGCGATGTTCTCGCGTCCAGAAAGCTGCGGGTCGAAGCCAGCCGAGAGCTCAAGCAGTGCGCTCACGCGGCCATGCACCGTCACGCGGCCATGCGTCGGATACAGCACGCCCGTAATGATCTTGAGCGCGGTCGACTTGCCTGCGCCGTTGTTGCCCAGAAACGCCACAGCCTCGCCGCGCTTGATGGTGAACGAGAGGTCGTCGTTGGCGTTGACTTTCTTGAACGGCACCTTGCTGGAGAACGTCGCCAAAAAACGCGCACGGTCGCTCTTGAACAACTTGTACGTCTTGGTCACATGCTCGAATTGGATGGCAACCTCGGCGTTCGAATCGTTATCGCGCACCACAGAGGGGCGCACGAGCTCCTGCGGAATGGAGGAGGTTGCGGTTTCGTTAGATGACATCGGCCACATCCTTCCTCAGCTTATGATAGTTACGCAGCGCTACCACGGCGGTCAGCGCGAACACCAGCACAAACGGCAACAGGATTTCAGGCTTATCCCAAATCCAGAAATGGTCGCATAGCGCAGCACGCTGAGCGGTGCAGAAAAACGTGATCGGGTTAAACGCCATAATCTGATGAATCAGCGGGATGTTCATGTTGGCAACGTTGTAGATGATGCCGGAAATCCAAAACAGCGGCGTGGAAAACGCCTTGAGCAGGTTGCTGAAGTCTTTGGACAACGCCGAAAGCGGCGACACCATGACCGAGAAGCACACCCAGAAGAAGAACATCAGAATCCAGATGAGCGGCAGCTGCAAAGCGTACACGGTCAAATGCACGCCGGTAATCAAGCACACCACCAACAGGCCGGCCATAAGCGCCAAGAAGATAATGAATTCCGAAAGCGCGTAAAAATTTGAAATGGCCGAAAGCGGGAAATGGATGCGATTGACCAAGAAGGGATAACGCCTGTACACGTTGGCGCCAGTATTGAGCATGCTCTGCATAAAGAACCACGGAATCAGGCCCGCAGAAAGCCACAGGATATACGGATAGTCGCCACCGGTGGAATCGCCCGCGCGCAGGCCCAAGTCAAGCGCAAACCAGAACACTGCAATATAGGTAAGCGGCTTCACAAACAGCCACGCCCAGCCCAGCACAGCGCCACGCACCGTCTTATGCAAATCGATAACCGCCAGATTTAGGATCTGACGGCGCCATTCCCAGTTCTCCTGGAATATCTCGCGAAGCGTGGCTAGCATGCCGCACCTCGATTCAATCCGAACTCAGACACGTAAAACGTCTCCTTGCTATAGGCATCCGCGCAAAGCGGACTTCGGTCGCGTCATGGAACTCGTACAGGCACAAGAAAGCGTTAGTTTTTGCCCTTTCCGTTCCCGAATGTATCAAGATAGCATTCTTCGACGAATTCGGCCAACCTTGATGTGGCACCCGGCCCCACATCACCGAAATAACGGATTACGAAATCGGCGAACGCATGGGACTCTGCACCGCCCCCTATCGCAGTAGCAAGCGCATCCGGGTCATCGAACGCTCCGCCTGGGAACTCCTTCAGAGGATCAATGTTAAGGCCTGGCGATTGGCGATATTGTTCAATATCGGGAACATAGAACCATGCTGGCTTGCCTGCCAAGCCCGCCTCAAACGCAATGGCAGAATAATCCGTTATCACACAATCGGCGCACGCGATAAGATCGATGCTCGCAACGCCGGGAATCGCAGCCACATTCGCAAGGTTCTCAATCGTGCCCGAATCGCATCCCTCATCAAGCGGATGACCAGCCACGATGATGCGGCACCCGTAAGGCTCGAATGCCCTCGAGAGGCGCTCGACCTCCCGCGTCATCCAGCCGTGAGAGCCCTCCCCCTTACGCAGCGTGGGAACGTACAGGATGCGCATTGCACTGTCGCTCAGGCATTCGAAGTGCTCACGCAAGCCTCTCGC
Organism: uncultured Slackia sp.; assembly: GCA_963559755.1. Lineage (GTDB taxonomy): Bacteria > Actinomycetota > Coriobacteriia > Coriobacteriales > Eggerthellaceae > Slackia. The sequence goes on from CAUWMI010000133.1 coordinate 5,166, forward strand.
CTTTGCCAGGCGCTTGGACGCAGGCGACTCATCCAGAAGATAGTCCATACGCGGCATGCCCAAAGGCCGAATGATTTCCGGGGAATAGCCGAACGCCTCCGCATAGGCCGAAACAGCACCTGGACCTGCCGCAACAATCCAATCGTAATTCTTATGCATACGAAGCGCCGTAGCCTCTTCAAGCGTGCGACCGGCGGGCGTGCCGATAGATTGATACCCAAATTTCTTGATGGCGCCCAGCGCATGCCAAAGCTGAATCACGCGCGTTTGACTGTCGAGCCGCGGAACGGAAATGGCAGGAATGTACCCTTCCAGCACGCAAACGCGCGACATTGCTGCATGATAGAGCATCGAGGGCATAGAGAGAATGAAAGCCTTTTTGTCCACATTCTCGGGATCCGTCGCACAAATACGTACGTCAACCTGGGGGCATCGATCGCGCACGGCATCTGCCAACATGCGAAAATCGAGCGATCCGCGCCTACCCTGACGCGAGAAAAACGTTATGCGATTACGTTTAGGAAAAAGACGGCAAAGCGCGTAGAAGAGCGCCACGCATCGGGCGATAAGCTTGTACACGAAACCTCCCCACCATCCCGAACGCTTGCTCGGTCGAATAACCGGATAATTATATGACAACGCGTACCCCAGAACGGCAGAATGCTACAATGCCTTAGTTTTAATAATTTTGACAGAATTTTACATTTGCTGTTCACGGTATCAGAGCAGCCATGGTTTCGTGACAATAGCATTCTGCGAACAGCTCGCGATGAGAAAGGAATACGCATGTCACTCGGCAGCGTTTACAGAAAATTCCGTAAGCCCATTCTCGGCATCATGCGCCACCTCCCCGGCGTTCGCCAACGTTCGCGCGCAATGTACTACCGTAAGCGCGGTGAGAGCTATGATGCGATGGCCGCCGATATCCCTACCGACCCCAAGATGGTAGTATTCCAGTGCTTCGGCGGACGTCAATTCGGATGTTCCCCGCGCGCGATTTACGAGCGCATGCTGGAAGATTCTCGTTTTGATGATTTCAAGCTCGTTTGGGCGTTCAACGATTCAGAAATGGAGAGGATCGCCGACGAGCCCCTTCTCCAGCGCGCTCAGTTCGTGAAGGTTGGCACCGACGAGTACCTGGAAATCTGTGCTCGCGCGAAGTATTGGATTTTCAACACGCGCGTCGCAGAGTACATCACGCCCAAGCCTGACCAGGTGTACGTGCAATGCTGGCACGGCACGCCGCTTAAGCGCCTGGGCTACGACGTGACCATCGAGACGCAAAACGCGCTCAACACCACCGATGAGCTGGCGGAACGCTTTGGTATGGATTCCAAGAAGTGGACCTACCTGCTTTCCCCCTCCGCATACACGTCCCAACACCTGGCCGATGCCTTTGGCCTTGAAGAGGAGCGCCGCCACAGCGTGGTGCTTGAGGAGGGCTATCCGCGCAACGACCGCATCGTGCGCGTCTGCGAGGACCCTCAGGCGCTGGATGCATTCGTTGCAGCATTCCGCGAGGAGCTGGGCATTCCCGCTGACAAGAAGATTCTCCTGTACGCCCCCACCTGGCGCGATGATTCGTACCAATCGGACAAGGGCTACGTCATGGAAGACACGCTGCTTGACTTCCCCGCCCTTCAGGCAGCGCTCGGCGACGAATGGGTGGTACTGTTCCGCGCGCACTACTACATTGCCAACCATTTCGACTTCAGCGCGCATGAAGGATTCGTATACGACGTTTCCAAGCGCGCCGACATCAACGACCTCTATATCGTGGCGGATGCGCTTCTGACTGACTACTCAAGCGTCTTCTTCGACTACGCCAACACGGCGCGTCCCATCATGTTCTTCTGGCCCGATTATCAGCATTACGCCAACGACATCCGCGGATTCTACTTTGGATTGGACGAGCTACCGGGGCCGCACTGCTTCACCAATGAAGAAGTGATCGCCGCCGTGCAGGACCTGCCCAACTATGAGGACAAATACGGCGAGGATTACGCGGCGTTCCGCGAGAAGTTCTGCCCCAAAGACGACGGCCACGCCGCCGAACGAGTAATTCAAAAGGTGTTCTTCGAATAG
>CAUWMI010000134.1:0-7144 GCA_963559755.1 uncultured Slackia sp.
CTAGCTCCGACCCTTTTTCTTCCTCTCTTCGTCGCCCTTCCGCACTTTTGATTTCATCTCACGCCAGACCTCAAGGATGAAGCCTGCTATGGTGGCGACTGCGGCTGCAGCAAAAAGAGTACTTTCAAACATAGGCATTACTCCAATCTCTTGAAGCGCCGCCCGCGTCGGACTTTGCCGGTTCTTGGATTCTAGCATCGCTCAAGCCCCAACTAAAGCTCTTAATCTTATTAAAATAGCCGCCTGAACAGCGGCTATTGTGAGAAATCGTTCGTTTTTGCCACCCGGTGCGACCTCGAAGAACAACAAGGCTCTCGAGCAATCCCTGCCGGCTCAAACCCGGCAAAACGGAGAGCTACTCGGTCGCAGCCTCCAGCTTGCGGGCGCGGTCGGCGGCCTGCAGGGCGGTGATCACATCGCCCAGGCTATCGCCCATAAGCACCCCGTTGTAGGTGGAGTTGAAGCCGATGCGGTGATCGGTCACGCGATCCTGAGGCGCGTTATAGGTGCGAATCTTCTCGGAGCGATCGCCCGAGCCGATCTGCGCCAGGCGCTCGGCGCCCTCTGCCGCCTGCTGCTCGGCCAGCATCTTCTCGTACAGGCGCGCACGCAGAACCGCCATGGCCGCAATCTTGTTCTGCAGCTGGCTCTTCTGATCCTGCGACTGCACCACCAAGCCGGTGGGAAGGTGTGTGATGCGCACGGCGGAGTCGGTGGTGTTCACGCACTGACCACCCGGGCCGCCTGCACGGTACACGTCGATGCGCAGGTCGTTCTCATTGATCTCCACATCGATCTCGTCTGCCTCGGGCAGCACGGCCACGGTGGCCGTAGAGGTGTGGATGCGGCCCTGGCTCTCGGTCTTGGGCACACGCTGCACGCGATGCACGCCCGATTCAAACTTCATGACCGAGTACACGTGGTCGCCCTTGACCTTGAACTGGATTTCCTTATAGCCGCCGGCCTCGGAGGGCGAGACATCCATGGTCTCCACCTTCCAGTGGTTGGACTCGCAGAAACGCATGTACATCTTGTACAGGTCACCCGCAAAGATGGCCGCCTCGTCGCCGCCGGCAGCGGCGCGAATCTCCACGATGATGTTCTTCTCGTCCGCCGGATCAGAGGGGATAAGCATGAACTTGATGTCTTCCTCGAGCTGCGGAAGCTTTGCCTCGGCCGCGGCGATGGTCTCCTGGGCGAACTCCTTCATATCAGGATCGGCGAGCATCTCCTTGGCGTCGTCGATATCGTCGCACGCCTGGATGTACTCGCGCGCCTTGGCCACGAGCGGACCCTGGTTGGCGTACTCCTTGGACAGGCGGGCATATTCCTTCTGGTCGGCAAGCACCGCGGGATCGCCCAGCTTCGCCTGGAGCTCGGTGTAGCCTTCGATGATCTTTTCGAGTTTGTCGCGCATGATGTTCCTTTTATCGCATGCCGCCGGCAGCGCGCGGGCGGCTCTCCTGGTGAGTGTCAGCGGAATATAATACCACGCCCTCGGGCATATCGCCCAGCTCACTCGCACACGCGCGCCTTCGCTTCACGCGCCCTCCATGGCATACGGTGCGGTACGACACGCCTCGCCCGCCGCGCGACAGGTGCTACCTCGATTCGCCTCGCTCGCCGGCGCCGCCTCCCTGCACGCTTGCCGCACCTCGCATGTCCGATGCCGCAATAGGCCGCGTCTGCGCCGCTTCACCGTTGAACCACGCATCAACGCGATCGAGGACCTTCCCGCAGACGCCCCTATCGATAAGCGCCATCACGGGACGCTCGAGCGCATGCTGCCTCACGAGGTCGACGATTGCGCAAGCCAAATAGACCCCTGCGGCTATGCCCACGGCCGCAACGTAGAGCGCAGGCGTCGGAAGCGCCTCAAGCAGGTAATTGTGCTGCCAGAGCTCGTGACACACCATGGGGTTCTCGTGGATCAGGTACACGCCGAAGGCGCACGACGCCAGGACGTTTATCCAGTGGGCGGAAAACGGCCTCATAGACGCGAACAGCATGAACAGTCCCGCGGCCGCAGCCAGGGGCGGTGCCTGATTGAGTCCCGCCAGCCGCTGGGAGTCGCTCCAAACGTCGCTCACGCCCAACGTCACGCTCAGCGCCAGGTCGATCGCCACCCACAGAACGGCAATCGCCCACACCGCACGCGACCGGCGCATACGCCACAACAGAATCGTGCACGCTACGAGGGCGGCGATACATACAAGCCGAGGCGCGATGGAAGCCGTCGTATGGGACGGGATAAGCGACACGCAGAGGTTGATCATGGCCGAATTCGCCATCATGGCCCCCACGCCCACAACGAGCATTCCCGCCGCCACGGCAGGACGCACGCGAACGCCGTAGAGGCGCCAGTACGCGGCGAGGATGTAGAGGAAGAGGAACCACAGCACCCCGCTCTCCAAAAACGTCGAAGAGAACGCGGTGGGAAGCATGCAGAGGAACGCGAAGATGACCAGGATCAGGCGACGGTGCTCCTCGCGTGAAATCGAGAGCAGGAAGCGGTTCATAAACGGCGAGAGCAACACCATGACCACGTACGACGACACGAACCAATAGAGGTAGGATGACACGGGCGTGAACGCCTGCTCGATGGATTGAGTGGTCACCTGCGACGGGTCCACGAAGACCATCACCGCTAGAATGACGAGCGAGTAGAACAGCGTTTCCAGCACCACGCGAAGCAGCGAGCGGATCTTGAATCGCGATCGGATGAGGAAGTAGGCCGAGATGAAGATGAAGCAGTCGACGCCCACCTTCCCGCCCATGCTGATCCAATCGATGAACACGCGTGGAATGTCGCCCGTCCATTCGCCATGCAAAGCGAAATGATGCAGGACGATAAGCATCATGCACACGATGCGCAAAAGCTCGAACCGGGAGTCTCGCTCCCTTTTCTTCGTCCCGGCCCGACTGGCCGACGGGACCAATGAGCCCGAATGGTTTCTCTCGATACACGCGCTGCCCCGCATCATGGAGCACCCTCTTTCCGCCCTCTCGCGCCTTGGGCGGTCGCGACCGCGGCCGTCGTCTGTGCGGATGATACCGCGCGTTCGACACGGCAGCGACAATTCACAACGTGCCTCCACACTCAAGCGCCGTCATACGACACATGACGCAGGCGCGCGGGACAGAGCAACCGCCACATAAGAAAAGAGCCGGATTACTCCGGCTCTTGATTCTCAGGTGTCGTGCGCTGCAAGCATGCACAAGACGGCGGATTCGCACGACTCAAGACTATTGCGCGGCGAGCGTCCCCTTCATGGCATCGTAGGCCACATTTGCGGTCAGGTAGCTCTTGGCCTCCATCCACTCAAGCACGGGGTCGACCATCTCGGAGGTAGGCAGCGCCGCCTCGGGGTACGTCGAGATCGGATAGGTGTCGGCCACCAGCTCGGGCAGGCTCGCCTTTTCCACGAGCAGCGCGCGGAAGCTCTCCGGGTCGGCATTGACCGCCTCGACCGCCGCATCCCACGCCTGGCGCACGAGATCGAGCGCCGTCTGGCCGCCGCCGTCGATCCACGCCTGGCTCACCGCGAACACCGACTGGCTGATGTTGTCGCCCTGGGTGTCATCGGCCAGAAGCACCATGCCGCTCGCCTCGCCCAGCGCGAGCAGGCTGCCCGGCAGCGCCGCCGCAGCCACCTGGTTGTTCGCCATGGATTCGTAGCGCACGGGCAGTTTCTTGATCTCCTCGCCTACGATCTGGTCGTCCGGCACGCCGGCGGCCTCCATCAGGCGATCCATCACGTACTCGGGCACGGTGTTGGAGCCCACGCCAATGCCCTTGCCCGCCAGGTCAGTCAGGCTCGTGATGCCGGATTCAGGGCTGGTCATGATGCCGAATCGGCCCTGTTCCGGCGTGGCGCCCAGCGTGACCCATGCGAGGTTCACGGCGGTGCCGCTCGCCGCCAAAGCAGCTGACACCTGGGCATCGGTCATCGCGCCATCGATCTCGCTCGCCGCAAACGCGGTGGAGAGCTCCTGGGCGCTCTGGAACGTGATGATCTCCACGGAATCGAGGCCGGCATCTGTGTACATGCCGTTTGCCTCGGCAATCCAAAACGGAAGCGAATCCTCGGTCTGGAGCGTGCCGATTTTCATCGAAAGCTCTTCGCCCTCAGAAGACGAGCATCCGGCAATGCCGAACGCCCCCAACGCCGCAACGGATGCCGCTGCGAACTGCGTGAATTTCCTGCGAGTGAGCATATCGTGCCTTTCTCTCTCGTGCCAGCCAAACAAACGCGGCCCCTCCCCAGAAGCAACGGATTAATCGTACAGAAACATCGCGCCCAATCGCACAGTGCACGCGTCAAGAGCGCTCTCGTTGTCAGATACCCCCTCGGCCACGCCCCCGCACACGCTGCGCACTGGCGTTCCAGGGGGGCCGTTGCATTCGGCTGATTGTAGAGAGGTCGTTTGGAGGAAAAACGAAGATGCACGCGATTACACAATTATTTGAAAACGAGGAGAAATCAGCGCAGCGAGAGGTATTCGAACGCTGCCGTGGCGGCGTTGGCCCCGTCACCCACCGCAGTAGACACCTGGCGCAGCGCCTTGGTGCGCACGTCGCCCGCGGCAAACACGCCCTCGAGATTGGTCCGGCCCATCTCGCCGGCAACCACATAGCCCATGGAATCAAGCTCGATGCCCGTGCCCTCGAGAACGCCCGTGCGCGGACGTGTTCCCACGGCCACGAACAGGGCCGATGCGGGCAACTCACTCGTCTCGCCCGTCTTCACGTTACGGATGTCGACCGACGACAGCGCGCCGGCTTGATCATGCAGAGCATCCACCACGCAATCGAGATGCATGGTCAGATTGGAAAGCTCGGCAAGGGGCTTCGCATACACCGCATCGGCGCGCAGCGTGTCGCGGCGGTGCACCAGATGGACCTGCGAGCAGATGCGCGAAAGGTAGAGCGCATCGCCCGCTGCGGTGTTGCCACCGCCAACCACGACGGCCACCTTGCCTTTGAAAAACCCGCCGTCGCAGGTGGCGCAGTACGATACGCCGCGGCCGGCAAGCTCCGACTCGCGCTCCACGCCCAACGGGCGCGGCTCGGCTCCCATGGCGAGGATGACCGCATCGGCGGTGTAGACGTTTCCGAGCGCAGTGGTGATGCGCTTGGGGGACGCGTCCAGCTCGAGCGAAGCCACCTCCTCGTTCACCGACACCGCGCCGAAACGCGCCGCCTGCGCGCTCATCGCGAACGCAAGCTCGAACGCGTCCACGCCCTCGGCAAAGCCAGGGTAGTTGTCCAGACGCTCGGTGTCGACCATCTGCCCGCCCGGCCCCATGCGCTCAAACGTCGCAGCAGAAAGCCCGGCGCGCGCCGCGTACAGAGCGGCCGTCATACCGGCAGGCCCCTGCCCGATAATCGCCACATCGAAATGATTGTCAGCCATACCAGATCCAATCTCCCTAACACACCTCTGCAGCCAGCCCAGGGCCAAAGAGGCAGACTCGAACTAAAATCAGCACGCAGCAGACGCGCGCAACTGCCGCAAGACGAGGGCATCCGCACCGGAGCCATGCCGCCCCTCTAGTGGTTTCGCATGGCTCATTTGACCCGTGCATTGCCCGGCCCAAACGGCTGCCCCGCGCACTCCATAGTGTTTATGATACAGAAAGGGCCCGCCAAATGACGGGCCCGATTGCGTTTTACGCGAGCAGCGCCAGCAAGCTCTGCTTGGGCTGGGCACCCATGGTGGAGCGCTTGATCTGGCCGTTCTCGAACACGATCAGCGTGGGCACGCTCATCACGTTGTAGCGCTGCGCCAGGTCGGGGGATGCATCCACATCAACCTTGTACACCGCGGCCTTGCCCTGAACCTCTGCCGCCACCTCGTCGAGGATGGGGGCGAGCATCTTGCACGGGCCGCACCACGTTGCGAAGAAATCTACCAACACGGGGCCTTGGGCGTTGAGAACCTTGGATTCGAATTCGGAAGAGCTGATAACCTGCGCCATGATGACACCTTTCTCGTTGCCGGATGACGAGACGGCCGAACTTCGACTGGCCCCGTGCTCCGGCGGCTTATTTGATAGTCAAATAGTATCATATGTTTCCCTCAGCACAAGCGACGCGACGCTCCTGCACGGTTTCGGCACATTGCGGGCGGCAAACGGCGACCCTCATGGACGTTTCGTAACGCTTTTGCATCGGCGCACGCTTCGCAACCTGTCAGCCGCCTCCCCTCGCCTACCATACGATGGATAGAGCGAAGGAGAGCAGCATGAGACCATCGTATTCCCCTACCGACACAAACCGCACACCCGCCTGGGAGGGCCACGACATCCTCGACGTGAACCTCGTGCTCGAAGGCGGAGCGATGCGCGCCCAGTTCACCGCCGGCGTACTCGACTTCTTCATGGATCATGGCGTGTGGTGCAAAAACGTGCTCGGTACGAGCGCGGGGTCGCTCTGCGGTTACAACTACGTCGCCGGCGAGCTCGGCCGCACCTGCTTCCTCAACACCAAATACTGCGCCGACCCGCGCTACCTCTCCATGCGCAACTTCGCTACCACGGGCAACGCCATCGGCGTGGATTTCATGTTCGACGAAATCCCCAACAAGCTTGACCCCTTTGATTACGACGGGTTCGACCGCTCCCCCATGAAGCTGACCGCTGTTTCGAGCAATCTCGAACTGGGCGAGGCCGATTACCACGTGCTGAAAAACGGCCGCGACACACAGTACCTCTTGGCATCCTCGAGCATGCCGCTCGTATGTAAGATCGTCGAGGCGGACGGCAAGAAGCTTCTCGATGGAGGCCCGTGCGACAGCGTGCCGCTTCTGCATTCCATGCTCATGGGCACCGCGCGCAAGCACATCGTCGTGCTCACCCAGGACGCCACTTACCGCAAGAAGCCCAACAAGACCATGCTGCTCGTGCGCCGCGCCTATGCCGACTACCCGCTGTTCTGTGACCGCATGGAACACCGTCACTTCGAATACAACCGCTGCTACCGCTGGATCGAGCGGCTGCATGACGCAGGCGAGGTGTTCATGATCCGCCCGCCCGAGCCCGTAACCGTGGGCAGCATGGAGCGCGACCCCGAGAAGCTGTTCACGCTCTACGAGCAGGGCTATGCCCAAGCCGCCGCGCAATGGGAAGATCTGCAACGCTA
>CAUWMI010000135.1:0-7140 GCA_963559755.1 uncultured Slackia sp.
AAGACCGTATAGAAAAGCGCCCATGATCACACCGCCTAAACAACGATACATTGCAGGCTAAAATTATATGCTGGAGAATGAAAAGATGCGGAAGAAAAGAGCCATTACTAATAATTATGGCCGTCTTCCGTAAAGGAGCAAAGCGGGCGTATGCCCCTTCGTGCTTGTCTCGATTGCCGCATCCCGTATGCCATTCGTCGTTTACCAACTTTTAACACGCGGGGGCGCGCATCTGATTGAGGCCGAGCTCCCTGGCTCTCCGCTGTGCTAAACTGCCTCCAATCGCATGCGCACCTGGTCATTTTTCAGCATGCCTAGGCGTGCGTGCGATACATCGCGGGAGAAGGCGGCCCGTAGGTGTTTCGAGACGGTTATCAGGAAAACCGCACGTGAGCTGAGCATTCGTATGCGTCATCCGTGAGTATGCCCTGCGTTTTATGCGGGCTCGACGCATCCGATTTCGAGGACACGCCAGGCGACGCAGGGGAGCATTCCCTGTGCGCGCGTCGCTTCGGCAAAGCTCCGTGTGCAAAGGATGTCCCGCGTGCGCCCCCCTCCAACCAGGGGCGCCGACTCGCAAATATCTCGAGCAGCTCCTTCTGCGATGCGCATTGGCAATCGACAAGAAGGGGACCATCATGTCATCCGAATCTGAGGTCATGAGCTTCGACGCCGAGAGCATGCACGTGGACGAATCCGAGCGCAAAGGCCTGTGGCCGCTCACGGTCATCTGGATCGGCAACGCGTTCAACGTCTCCACGCTCATGACCGGTGCTACGCTTGGCGCCGCTCTCACGCTCATGGACAGCTTCCTCGCCGCCGTTATCGGCTTCGGCATCATCTCCGCCTACATGGCGTTCATCGCGATGGAGTCCGCCGACGTGGGACTTCCCACCTCCGCCATGTCCACCGCCGCGCTGGGCAAAACCGGCGGCCGTTACCTGATTAGCCTTGTGGTGGGCATTGCGCTCATCGGCTGGTTCGGCGTGCAGGCGGCCGTGTGCGGCTCGTCGTTCTCTGTGGCCATGCTTGAACTTACGGGCATGGATATTCCCGTGTGGATTCCCTCGGTGGTGCTGGGCGCGCTCATGCTCGTTTCCGCCGTGTACGGCTTCGAGGGCGTGAAGTGGGTCAATTACATCGCGCTGCCGCTGCTGTTCGTCATCTGCATGTACGGCCTGATCGTGTCCATCGCGGGCACCGGCATGGACAGCGTGTTCAACTATGTGCCCGTCGAGGGCATGGGCCTGGTGGCCGGCATCAACATCTCCGTCGGCCTGTTCGCGCTGGGCGGCGCCACCATCGGCGACTTCACGCGTTACGCCAAGAGCCGTCGCGATTCCGTCATCTCTTCCGTGGGCGGCGTGTGGCCCGCCAACGTCATCGTGATGATGATGGGCGCCATCCTCGCCATCGTCGTCCCCGAGTCCGGCGGCGACATCACGCTCATCATGAGCGGTCTGGGCCTTGCCGTCATCGGCATGATCGCGCTCATCGCCAGCACCTGGACGGTGAACGTGTCCAACGCCTACTCCGCGGGTCTGGCCTTCGCCGTCATGGTGAACAAAGGCGAGCGCGGCTACAAGATTTCCACCATCATCTCCGGCATCGTGGGCATCGCGCTGGCGGCTGCGGGCATCATGGATTACTTCACGTTCTTCCTGACGCTGCTCTCCGCCATGATTCCGGCGCTTTCCGGCTCGATGATCGCCGACTACTGGTTCATCCGCAAGGCCCGCCCCGAAAACTTCAAGCCGCTCGACGGCGTAAGCGTCCCCGGCGTGGTGAGCTTCGTGGTGGGTGCACTCGTGGCCATGATCACCGGCGGCACCTTCGTGGGCACGCCGCTTGCGTTCCTGGATTTCCCGTTCTTCCTGGGTCCCGTGAACGGCATCGTGGTGTCCATGGTGCTCTACGTGCTCATCTACAAGGCTATGAAGCTTCCTGCCTTCGACGGTAAGATCATGGTTGTGAGGAAATAACAGAGCGCATGCGTCGTTGGGCCGCTACCGCGCTCTATTCGGTCAGAGTGGCGTATGATGTCCCTATCGACGCAATATACGGAAAACCGGGTGCGCGCGCGTTCCGCTTGGGGCGCCGCGCATCCTTGTGTTTGCGCGAAGCGTCTGGCCATTGGGTGCATTGCGCATCCAACATGGCTGGTCGCGTGCTCAAGCCGACGTGATGCGCGTTCGGCACGATTGAAGGAAAGTGAGGGGAAGCGTGCGAAAGATCGGAATCGAAGATATCGACGATATCGCGCTCGGCTCGTCGCTGCTCGGATCGGGCGGTGGCGGAGACCCGTACATGGGTAGGCTCGAGGCTATCGCCGCCATCAAAGAGCACGGCCCGGTAACGCTGCTCGACGTGGACGAGGTGCCCGACGAGTGGACCGTTGCCCCCATCTGTGGCGTGGGCGCTCCGAGCGTCTCGCTGGAGAAGGGAACCAACGGCATCGAATATCCCAAGGTGCGCGCCATGATGGAGCGCATGCTGGGCAAGAAGCTGGATGCGTTTCTGCTGTCCGAGGCGGGCGGCATGAATTCCATGGTGCCCATCAGCGCTGCGGCGCGTGCGGGCATGCCGCTGATTAACGCCGACGGCATGGGGCGTGCGTTCCCCGGCATCCAGCAGGACACGTTCAGCCTGAACGGCGTGTCCACCAACCCCTTCGTCATCGCTGACGAAAAGGGCAACTGCACGGTGCTCTACACCATCAACAACGACTGGACCGAGGAAATCGGCCGCGAGATCACGTCCGCTTCCGGCGGCCAGGTGACTACGCTTGCCAGCCCCATGACCGGCAAGAAGATGAAAACCAGCGTCGTGGTGGGCACCGTCGACTACGCTCAGAAGCTGGGGCGCATCATTCGCACCGCTTCTAACCAGGACAACCCCGAGGAATACTTCCTGCGCGAGAGCGGCGCGTACCGTTTCTTCAAGGGCAAGATCGCCGATGTGCTGCGCGAGACGCGCGAGGGCTTCAACTTCGGCAAGGCCGTGCTCGAGGGCATCGGCGAGGACAAGGGTAGCCAGGCGGTCGTGGAGTTCCAGAACGAGAACATCTACGCTGAGGTCGACGGCGTGATCGCCGCCACCGTGCCCGACCTCATCTGCATGGTGGATTCCGCCACGTTCGTGCCCGTGACCACTGAGAACCTCAAGTACGGCAAGCGCGTGCTGGTGGTTGCGCTGCCGTGCGACCCTGCGTGGCGCACGCCCGGCGGTTTGGAGCTTGCCGGTCCGCGCTGGTTCGGGCTGGACGTGGATTATCGCCCGCTCGAGGAGTGCTACGCCGAGCACATGGCGCGTAAGGCCGCCGCAGGTGAAGCCGCCGAGAAGAAGGAGGCCTAATCATGCGTAAGATTGGCGTTCAAGAGATCGAAGACATCGCCCTGGGCGCGGCGCTTCTGGGCGCAGGCGGCGGCGGAGACCCCTACATCGGCAAGCTTCTGGCCATCGGCGCCGTAAAGGAATGCGGCGAGGTGAGCCTCATCGACGTGGATGAGCTCTCCGACGACGATATCGTGGTTCCCGTGGCAAGCGTGGGCGCACCCACCATCCTCACCGAGAAGGGCGTGGGCGAGAGCGAGTTCGATCGCCTGCTCGATATGATTTCGACCTATTACGGCAAGAAGGTCACGGCCGTCATGCCCATCGAGGCCGGCGGCGTGAACTCCATGCTGCCCATCGCTGCGGCGGCGCGCCTGGGCCTTCCCATGGTGGACGTGGACGGCATGGGCCGTGCGTTTCCCGAAATCCAGATGGTCACGTTCTCCATCGGCGACATCTCGGCGAGCCCCATGATCTTCATCGATGAAAAGGGCAACCTGGGTCTCATGGAAACCGTCACCAACAAGTGGGTGGAGAACATTTGCCGCGCCGGCTGCACCGCATGCGGCGGCAGCGTGGTGAGCGTGGAATACGTGATGACCGCTGACCAGGTGAAAGAGTACGGCGTGCGCGGCATCGTGACCTACAGCGAGGAGCTGGGTCGCACCATCCGCGCCATCAAGAACTGCCCCGAAGGCATGACGCCCGAGCAGTACTTCCTGGAGTACACCAAGGGATATCGCCTGTTCAAGGGCAAGATCGCCGATGTGCTGCGCGAGACGCGCGGCGGCTTCAACTTCGGCCGCGTGGTGCTGGAGGGCATCGGCGAGGACAAGGGCGGCGAGGCGCAGATCGAGTTCCAGAACGAGAATCTGTGCTGCACGGTGAACGGCACGATCGTTGCCACCGCGCCCGATCTGATTTGCCTGGTGGACACCGAGACGTTCACCCCCGTGCCCACCGACGCGCTCAAGTACGGCAAGCGCGTGCTGGCCGTGGGTCTGCCGTGCTACCACCTGTGGCGCACGGAGCGCGGCCTTGAGCTAGTTGGCCCGCGCTACTTCGGCCTGGATACTGATTACATCCCGGTCGAGGAGCGCGTGAAGACGCTGGCTTAAGTAAGGGATTGTATTCTGCAGCGGAAAAGTCAGGAGCCGATCGGCGGAGCGAATTGGCCTGAAGGTTCTGCGTTTCCTGACAGGAGCGACCTTGTGGTCGTGACTGAAGGAACGCAGGTTCTGAAGGCCAAGGCGCCCGCCCAGCGGCTCCGTCAGGAGGAAAGAATGTATAAGCTGGGAATTGACGTCGGCGGCACCAACACCGATGCGGTGCTGATCGACGAGAATCTGAACGTGGTGGCGGCTATCAAGAACCCCACCTCGGGCGACATTTACGAGGGCATCATGGGCGCTGTGGACGCGGTGCTGGCCGAGAGCGGCGTTGACCGCACGCAGATTACGCAGGCCATGCTGGGCACCACGCAGTGCACCAACGCCATCGTGGAGCGCAAGGGCCTGGCCCCCATCGCCATCCTGCGCATCGGCGCGCCGGCGAGCGTGGGCATTCCGCCCATGGTCGACTGGGCTGAGGACATCGCGGCCGTGGCCGTGGATTACGCCATCATCGGCGGCGGCTTCGAGTTCGACGGCAAGCGTCTGGCCGAGTTTGACGAAGAGGCCTGCCGCTCCTTCTTCGAGGGCGTGAAGGGCAAGGTGGGTGCCGTGGCCATCAGCTGCGTGTTCTCCACCGTGCGCAACGATGACGAGCTGCGCGCTGCCGAGATCGCCCGCGAGGTGCTGGGCGACGACGTGCACGTGTCCATCTCCTCTGAGATCGGCTCGATGGGCCTGGTTGAGCGCGAGAACGCGACTATCTTGAACGCAGCGCTACACAAGGTGGCTGAGCGCTTTACCGAGGGCTTCGCCAAGAGCCTCGAGGAACGCGGCATCGTGAATGCCGAGGTGTATCTGTCGCAGAACGACGGCACGCTCATGACCATCGAGCATGCGCGTCAGTACCCCATCCTCACCATCGCGTGCGGCCCCACCAACTCCATCCGCGGCGCGAGCTACCTGTCGCGCATGGATGACGCCATCGTGATCGACGTGGGCGGCACCACCACTGACCTGGGCGTGCTTTCCAGCGGCTTCCCGCGCGAGAGCGGCGTGGCCGTGACCATCGGCGGCGTGCGCACCAACTTCCGCATGCCCGACGTGATCTCTATCGGCCTGGGCGGCGGCTCCATCGTGCGCCAGCACGAGGACGGCACCGTGACCGTGGGTCCCGACTCTGTGGGCTACGAGATCACCAAGCGCGCGCTCGTGTTTGGCGGCGATACCATGACCGCCACCGACATCGCCGTGCGTCTGGGCATGGCCGAGGTGGGCGATGCGTCCAAGGTTGCTGGTATCGACGAGGGGCTTGCCACCAAGGCACTCGCCGTGATGCGCGAGATGGTGGAAGAGGGCATCGACATGATGAAGGTGTCCAACGAGGACATCGATGCCATCCTCGTGGGCGGCGGCTGCATCATTCTGCCCACCGACCTGGCCGGCACCGCGAAGTGCGTGAAGCCCGAGCATTCCGGCTGCGCTAACGCCATCGGCTCGGCCATCTCCAAGGTGAGCGGCACCTATGAGGCACTCGTGGATTACGATGTCACGCCGCGCGAGGAGGCCCTGGCCAACGCTCGTGCTGCTGCGATCGAAGAGGCCGTGAAGGCCGGTGCCGTGCGCGAGACGGTGGAGATCATCGACTCTGAGGACGTGCCGCTGCAGTACTATCCTGGCCACACCAACCGCGTAAAGGTGAAGGCCGCCGGCGAGCTGGTTTCGATGGCTTAAGTGTTGATAGGAGGGAAACATGGTCGCGTTTGGTTCGATTGACGAGGTTGCCCGTGTGTTGTGCGCGGGGAGGGCGGCCGTGTTTCCTACCGATACGGTGTATGGCATCGGTGTCGCGGTGACGCGAGCCGCCTCGCCGATTGAGGTTTATGATGCCAAGCGTCGCGATCGCGATAAGCCGCTGCCGTGGCTGGTGGACGGTCTGACTGCGCTCGACATGTTTGGGCATGATGTGCCGGAATACGCGCGTGCGCTCGCAAGGGCTTATTGGCCTGGCCAGTTGACGCTCATCGTGCCCGCTAGTTCTGCCGTGCCGCGCGAATTCGGCGCGGAGGATCGCACGGTTGCCCTGCGCATGCCCGATGACGCCACGGCGCTCGAGCTCATCGCGCGTGTGGGATGTCCCATCGCCAACTCGAGCGCAAATTTCCAGGGGCACACGCCTCCGCGGTCGTATGCTGATATCGACCCCGATTTCCTGACGCAGATCGCGGCATCGTGTGGCGATGACGTGCCCCGCAGTGGCGTGTCATCTACAATAGTCGACTGTACGGGCTCCGCGCCGCGCGTCGCGCGCGTGGGAACCGTCTCGGAAGAGGATATTGCTCGTGTGTGCGCAGGGGTAACCCAGGTGAACGACCCTGCAGTGCATGGTAAGGAGGGCAGCCGTGGATAAACAGCGACGCAAAGAGCTGCTTGGGGAATATAAAACACGCCGGTCGGAGATGGGCGTAGTCGCCTATGTTTGCACCAAGACGGGTGAGATGTTTTTGAGCGCCGCGAAAGACACCAAGGCCGATATAAACAGCACGCTAACCAAGCTTGAGAGCGGGTTTCATCCCAACAAGCGCCTTTTGGAGCTTTGGAACGAATATGGTCGCGAGGGGTTCGATATAAGCGTCGCGGAAACCCTTGAATACAAGGATGGCGTGGAAGACTACGCTGAAGATCTTGAAGTTTTGCG
>CAUWMI010000136.1:0-7129 GCA_963559755.1 uncultured Slackia sp.
GCCATTCGGTAATGCCCTCGACGATGCCGAACAGACACGCCTTAAGCGCTTCAATAATTACTTCCATGCAGTCAATCCCTCGAAAAATCCTTTGAATCGATTCTTGCCGCCTCGCGCTGCCTGACAATTAAGGCCGCGGGACATGCTTAGCGCAAAAGATGCGAGTTTGGTGCGGTTTATAAGAGAACTCCAAAGTAGACCGCTGAAAGCACGCGCAAAACACCAGGTCACAGTGACGGGCAATCATGAGCTACTTCGACATGCATCGAAAAACTGCACCAAACTCGCATCTTTTTTACTTGCGACGCAGCTAAAACGCAAATCGGGAAGCTTTTCGCTCCCTGCGCTTTTCCGCCGCGGTATTCTAACATATGCGGTATGCTTACAGGAACGTTTCAAACACCCGACAAAAGGAACAAACGCATGAACGAATCCACCTTCGCTGAGCAGAAAGTAGTCGTGCTGGACTTCGGCGCGCAGTACGGGCAGCTTATTGCCCGCCGCGTGCGCGACCTGGGCGTGTATTCCGAGATCATGCCCTGCGATGCATCCGCCGACGAAATCGCCGCCGCACACCCCGCGGCGCTCATCCTTTCCGGCGGCCCCGCGAGCGTCTACGCTGAGGACGCCCCCTCCGTCGACCCCGCCATCTTCAACATGGGCCTGCCCATCCTGGGCTTCTGCTACGGCCATCAGATTATGGCGGCCACGCTCGGCGGCGAGGTGGCTCACTCCGAGGTGGGCGAATACGGCGCGGCAACCATCAAGCGCGATGGCGAGAGCGTGCTGTTCGGCGACACCCCTGCCGAGCAGACCGTGTGGATGAGCCACCGCGATGCCGTGAGCCGCGTGCCGGAGGGCTTCATCGTGACCTCCCACACCGACGTGTGCCCCGTGGCCTCCATGGAGTGCGCCGGCCGTAAGCTGTTCTCCACCCAGTTCCATCCCGAGGTCAAGCACACCGAGTACGGCAAGCAGCTGCTGAGCGCGTTTTTGTTCGACGTGTGCGGCTTCGAGGGCACGTGGACCATGGACAACATCATCGAGCAGAAGGTTGCCGAGATCCGCGAGCAGGTGGGTGACGCGCGCGTGATTCTGGGCCTTTCGGGCGGCGTGGATTCGTCCGTGGTGGCGGCGCTGTGCGCCAAGGCTATCGGCAAACAGCTGACCTGCGTGTTCGTAAACCACGGCCTGCTGCGCAAGAACGAGCCCGAAGAGGTCGAAGAGGTGTTCACCAAGCAGTTCGACGTGGACTTCGTGCACGTGCATGCTGAGGAGCGCTATGCCGAGCTTCTGGCCGGCGTGACCGATCCTGAAGCTAAGCGCAAGATCATCGGCACGCAGTTCTGGAAGGAATTCTTCGCCGTGGCGCAGGATTTGGACGGCGTACAGTTCCTGGCGCAGGGCACCATCTACCCCGATATCATCGAGAGCGGCGCGCGCAAGACGGGCGGCAAGGCGAGCACCATCAAGAGCCACCACAACCTGATCCCGTTCCCCGAGGGCGTGCACTTCGACCTGATCGAGCCGCTCGACCACTTCTTCAAGGACGAGGTGCGCGCACTGGGCACGGCGCTGGGCCTGCCCGACCACATCGTGCATCGCCAGCCCTTCCCCGGCCCCGGCCTGGCCATTCGCATCATCGGCGACGTGACCCCTGAGAAGCTGGAGATCCTGAAGAACGCCGACGCCATCGTGCGCGAGGAGCTGGATGCCTACAACCAGCGTCTGTTCGAGGAGACCGGCGAACGCAACAGCGAGCACAGCTGCTGGCAGTACTTCGCCGTGCTGCCCGACATCAAGAGCGTGGGCGTCATGGGCGACGAGCGCACCTACCAGCGCCCGGTGATTCTGCGCGCCGTGGAGTCGAGCGACGCCATGACCGCCGACTGGGCGAAGCTACCCTACGATGTGCTGGCCCGCGTGAGCGGCCGCATCGTGGCCGAGGTGCCCGGCGTGAACCGCGTGGTGTACGACATCACGTCCAAACCGCCGGCGACGATAGAGTGGGAATAAATGGTGATACGTTTTCGTATCAGTTTGTGACCCATCATACCCTCTGAGTATTGCCTGCTCAGAGGGTATTTTTTATGTTTTGATGATGCGGTCACGTATTATCGTGGCCCACGAAACGACAACGTCTGCGATAGCGTCTTGCGGGCGGCTTGCGAGTTGTTATTCGTCTTTCTACCAGGTGTTTTCGGTTTATTTATGACGACACCCAAAGAATGTCACTTGATACGTTTTCGTATCATTTCCTGCGCTTTTCCTGATTATTCGCGCGCAATGTGAACACCGTTTTCATTCAAGTGAACGCCTGTTTGCAGCAATGTGCGCGCAGCGGCCATATAGCCGTTAGCGCCAAAGTGCTCATTTCCTACACTCGATTCGACTTGCCGTCGAGCCGAGGAAAGGAAGTGATCGCATGGCAAGGAAGATCAACGCCAAGCTGGTGCTCGGGCTGCTTGGCAAAGGAATGTCCGCTCGAGAGATCAGGCGCACACGCCATATAGCCCCGCAGAGCGTGGCCAAGGTGCGGGCCGCAGCGGAGGCTGCGGGCGTCGGCTGGGAAGACGTCGCGACGATGGACGAAGGCGACGTGCACAGGCTATTGTTCCCGGAATCGGCCAAGGCGGAAGAAGCGTTCATCGAGCCCGACTACGGCTACGTGCACGCCGAGCTCCAGCGCACGGGCGTGACCATACGGCTGCTCCACGAGGAGCTGCGCGACAGGGCCGCCGAGGAAGGGCTTCTGTGCAAGAGCTACACGACCTTCTGCCGCGGCTACGCCGACCACGTCGCCGCCCGCAGGGTCACCAACCACCTGGAGCACAAGCCCGGGCAGGTGATGGAGGTCGACTGGTCCGGGGCCGCGATGCGGTTGGCCGGCCCGTTCACAGGCGAGGCCTCCAAGGCGCATCTTTTCGTCGCGTGCCTGCCCTACTCGCAGATGACCTACGTGGAGGCCACCGCCGACATGACGCAGAACACCTGGCTGTCGTGCCACGTCAACGCCTGGGATTTCTTCGGCGGCGTGGCGGTGCGCACGGTCTGCGACAACCAACCTGAAGACGGGCGTCGTGAGCCATCCTCGCGAGGGGAAGATCGTGCTCAACGAGGCGTACGAGGCGCTCGGCCGTCACTGCATGACGGCGATCATGCCGACCCAGGTTCGCAAACCGAAGCAGAAGGCCAGCGTCGAAGGCGCCGTGGGCAAGATCGCCGCGGCGGTCGTCGCGCGCCTGCGCGACCGGGAGTTCTCGACGCTCGCCGAGCTGAACGGCGCCGTCCGCGAGCAGCTCGACGCCTACAACGCGCGGCCCTTCCAGAAAAGGGAGGGATCGCGCAAGGAGGTGTTCGAAGAGGTGGAGTCGGCGTTCCTCTCGCCGCTGCCCGAGGTCCCGTTCGAGGTCAGCGAATGGTTCTACGGGCGCTGCGTCAACCTCAACTTCCATGTGTCCTTCAAGAAGAACAGCTACTCGGTGCCGTATGCGCTCGTCGGCAAGCAGGTGGACGTGAAGGCCACCGGCTCCACGGTGGAAATCTACCACGCGGGCTCCCGCGTCGCCACCCACCCGCGCTTCCCCTCCTTCGTGAGCTACCGCTACGCGACCGACCCCTCCCACATGCCGCCCGAGTTCGTCAAGCCGGAGTGGGACGCGGAGCGCATCATGCGATGGGCGGCGGGCATCGGGCCGTCCGCGCGCGACGTCGTGGCGCGGATCTTCGACGACGTCCAGGTGAAGGAGCAGGCGTACAACCCCGCGCTCGCGGTCTTGAACCTCTCGAGGCGCTATTCGGAGGGCGAATTGGAGAAAGCGTGCGCCTACGCGCTGGGCAGGACCGCGCGGCCCCGGTGCCGCTTCATAAGGTCGGCGCTCGCGAGCAAGGCGGCCTCCGGCCCCGGAGGGGACGAGAAGAGCGGCGGCTACATCAGGGGCGAGCGCTACTACAACGAAGGGGGCGAGGGATCATACTAGACCCGGAGACCAGGAGGAAGGCCCGCGAGCTCGGCGTCCCGGGGCTGGCCGGAGAAAAAGGTTCTCAACAAGTACGTCGGGTACAAGGTGCTCGTCATAGACGAGCACCTCATCGACAAGCCGACGACCGACCAAATGCACTTCCTCCTCGAGCTCACCGAGCGGCGCTACGACAACTCGTCGACCATCTACTGCTCCCAGTACCCGGTTGACGAGTGGCACCGCCGCATGGGAGGAGGGGCCCATGCCGAGTCGGTCATGGACAGGATCGTCCACAACGCCGTTCGGATCCAGATGGGGGACGTCAACATGAGGGAGATGATGGCCAAAAGAAAGGTTGAACGATCTGCACACCCAGGCGATAACGGGCGCGCAATCTAATGAAATGGGCGGTGTTCACATTCGTGCGAGCATCGCCCATTTTTCATGCGAATAATCATAAAGCCTGCTGCGTGTCGTAGCCATGAGCCAATTCGCTTCGTATAGGCGTGCTATTTGCGGACGGCATTGGCAGCCTCAAGTCGCGCGGTGGTATACACGGTTCCTGGAGATCTGAAAGACAGGCTATGCAGGCTGCTCCTTCTCGATCTTCGAGAGCATCGCAATAGGGAGGATGCTGGTAGCGAAGCAGGCGGCCTGCATGATGAGATTGATTTCGTAATTCTCGTTAGATAATGCAGAGATCAATATCGGCAGCAGGAACGACATCGCAAGGCTGACGGTGCCGATGATGCCGCTGGCGCTTCCTGCGAAACGACTTCCGATTCCCCTCATCATGACGGGCATAGCTTGAAGGATTGGCCCTGTCATGGCTGAAAGAAAGCCACTTGCTGCCAGAGTGAAGTGTAGGGAAGCATTGCCTTCGACATACCAAACGGAGAGCATTGCTGCGCTTGCGACAATATTAATAATCATCAGATAGGGCTTAAAGCTTTTAAGATGTGCGCACAGTGCAGGTCCCGCGATACATCCGAAAATGCTTGCAATGGTTACCGAGGCTGCCATGTTCCCTGCAGCGAATCCGCTCATTCCTTTGCCTGATTCAAGCGCTTGGGGAAGCAGTCCAGCGAAAGCTGTGCTGGATGAGAGGGTGAATCCGACAGCGAGAGCAATAAGCCAGACATTGGTGTTTTTTGCTGCCACGAGAAACGTGTTGAGCGCTGGCTTTTCGCTCGGGGGATTCACGCCGTTTGGAAGGTTCTTATCGACGATAACCCAAAGTGCCGTCACGGCTACGAGGGCGATTTCTGCGATGACGTATGCTTGGCGGACCGAGTCGTACAGTTCCCCCACTGCTTGTGAGGCGACGATTCCCAGACAAGATACTGCATAGTAGACGCCAACAGCTGTGTCTGTCTTGCTTCCAAACCAAAGGGCGATGGTCTTAACGACGTTTGTCGATAATGCCGCCATTCCGATGCCTATAAGGAAGAGCGAAGCCAATTGAAGGGGGTAACTGTAAAGGGTGATTATCCTGAGCAACCCCCTATGCAAGCAATCGCAAAACACGTTGCGACAACTCGTTTGGGACCGAATTTATCTCCGGCGAGTCCAAAGGGGATTCCGAAAAAGACTGCCGCAAGCATGGGAACGAGAAACATGGTGGAATAACCAACGGAGTTGATTTCCAGCATCGGCATGATATCGAGGGCCAGGGCGGATGCCTGATATTGGATGAAGTTGCCCGTAAAAGCAAGGCAGCATACCGAAAGCAGAATTGCAAAGCGCCGCAATGGCATGTCGACGTCCTCTCGTTCGATTTCCTTCACTGCCCATGCTCACTGATGTGGGGATATGGCGATGGGCAGCGAAGGAAGATAAATTGTCGGAAGACGATGCGGGAGGAGGGGGCCTTCCGATTGGCTGCAGTCTGCCGAGGCGGATTCGGCAGGGGAAATTATTCGGATTGCTTGCTTTGCTGCAGCTTAGCTTTGATTCCGGTTTCGGGCAACAGGGCGATTGGCACTACGCTCAGGAGGAACAGGACAGACTCGACACAAAGGTTCATCGTCCAATTGTCACCAGTGATCGTCGAGACGATAACGGGAATGAAATACGAGCACAAAAGGCCGACGGTGCCGATGATGCCGCCAGCTGAACCGGCATACTTCACACCGATTTCCGGCAAATCGGGGGTCATCGCTTGGATGATAGGGCCGGAGAGGGCGGTCATGAAGCCGTTGACGACGAGTACGACCCACATGATGGTTCCCAGGGGAAGGAACCAGTTCACAATCATGACCGCTGCAGCGACGATGGTGGTGAGGACGAGGAAGGGCTTGTTCTTGCCTAGCTTCAGTACGACGGCGGGGCCGGCGAAGCAGGCGAAGAAGCTGCCAACGGTGATGATTGCCGCCATCGATCCAGCGACCGAGGTTTCGACGCCGCGTGCGAGCTCAAGCGCGGAGGGGAGGATTGAGCAGTAAGCGGTGGTAGAAGCGAGGGTCAGGCCATAGGCGAGCGCGATAAACCAAACGTTGCGCGATTTGATTGCAATCTTAAGGTACTTGATGACGGGCTCGGGCTCAGGAAGGCTTTCGCCTTTGGGGACATTGTTCATAAAGAGAATCCACAAGAGCGCGGTGACGGCAAGGGCAACCGCTGCAACTAGGTACGAGATCTCGAGAGTCGGGAACATCGTGCTGAATGCCTGGGCGACGACGATGGCGGCGCACGATGCTGCATAAAAGACGCCCATTGCGAGAGAGGTCTGCTGTTTGAACCAGGTTCCCAGTACCTTCGCGAGGTTGGCGTTGAGGCAAGCGATTCCGCAACCAATCAAGAACATGGCAACCAACTGGGCGGCGAAGTTCGCAATCATGAAGAAGCGAATGAAACCGCCGATGACAGACAAAATAAGTCCGACGGAGACCACAATCTTTACGCCGTAACGGTAGAAGCGAACCTGCGGGTATGCTCAGAAACACTGCGGTTAGCATGGGCATCAGCATAAGATTCGTAAGCCCCGCGACATCGACGCCAAGGGTGTCCATAACGACGACGCCCCATGCTGAAACCTGGTATTGCATGAAGTTTGCCATGAAGCAAATAAGGCATACGGTGAGCAGCACAACCCATCGATAACCCGATAGTTTCATTTCCTCATCCATGGTGTTTTCCTTTTTCTCTCGAATCACTAGTCGTTCAGC
>CAUWMI010000137.1:0-7045 GCA_963559755.1 uncultured Slackia sp.
CTGGCATAAGGTTGTTTGCGCGAGAACTCAGCAAATACTTTATTTCTCTCTTTTATAGTGATAAATTCATATCTATATTCATAATGATTAAAGAGAAAGGGCGTATATGCCAGTCGCCCCAGCAGCACTTCCCATTATTCGACCCATAACGGACCTGAGAACAAACCTCAATGACGTATGCGATCAAGCACGCGATTCGCAAGAACCCATCATTTTCACCAAAAATGGAACCCCGGCGCTTGTGGTCATGGACAGCACGGCCTATGAAGAGCAGCGCCAACGCGACCGCATCTATCTTGCATTGCGCGAGGCCGAGATAGAACAGAAGTTCACGCCGGGCACCATCTCCGAGGCAGAAGCGAAAGCCCAGATGGACAGCCTCTTTGCTACGCTGGGAATTTCCCATGCATAGCATAGAATACACACCCATCGCACTCCGCGACAAGAAGGCAATAGCCTCATATCTCGCCTTTGATTGCAACTCTCCGCAGGGCGCGATCAATGCAATTGCGTCAATCGATGGAGCAATCGAAACGCTTAAGACTATTCCCCAAGCAGGAAGGCTTATCGACGACGACCGACTCGAAAATGCGGGATATCGAAGGATAGTTGCCGGACAGTACTGGATTTTTATCGAGTCGAAAATGAGCGGGAGACGATTGTCGTTCAACGCATCCTTCATCAGCGGCGCGATATAACTCCGCAAATGTACTACGACATAGGCTTCTGATTCGATGCCTTCGTTCGCAGTGCACGGACAAAAGGCACTGGCTATTCAAGGCGCCGCGTGACAAATTGACTGCCGAAAACGGAATACACCTATATTGGTTTGGATCGAATACGCTTACGGCTCGAGCGTTT
Source organism: uncultured Slackia sp. (assembly GCA_963559755.1). GTDB lineage: Bacteria > Actinomycetota > Coriobacteriia > Coriobacteriales > Eggerthellaceae > Slackia. The sequence goes on from CAUWMI010000137.1 coordinate 862, forward strand.
CTGCGCGTTCGGCCAGGACGTCTAACGCATCCTCGGAGCTGATGCGCCCCTCGCTCTCGTAGTATCGGACCATTGCTCGGTAATTATCCCACGGAGTGTAGCCGTCATCGTTCTTCGCCGTTATATCTGCGCCCGCATCCAGCAAAAGGTCGATTGCCCTGTCGGACTCACCCAGGTCCATCGAGCTAATACCTGAAGCAATCCTACTCACACACCTGCCTGCGCTGGCATTGTGCAACGGCGTATCCCCGCCCTCTCCCGCAACGTTCACATCTGCGCCATGCTCGATGAGAAGCTCCACCATTTCGAGGGAAGAGAAACTCGTTGACGTAGCCATGACCAGCGCATAGTCCGAGTCAATGGGCACGCCGCCATCATCGTAATCATTGAGAGGCGTGTTCAGGTCAATCGGACGCCCGTCGGCCTGCGTATCCTCCAGAATCAGCTCAGCGCATTCCAAGTCGCCATAGGCAATTGCCATCTGCAGCAAACTGCGATAGGAATGGAGCCCCTCGTCATCGAGCTCCAAATCAGGCGAAGCGAGCGCATCCGCCAGATCTTCGGGCTCGTGCGTAGCGATGGCTTCCGTGCAATCGTAGTAGTCGGTCGTTAACCCTGCAGTTGCGGCCGGGACAAACACGGCGAACGCGAAGAAGAGCAGCACTGGGACGCTAATCGCATAGAACACGATAGGAAGCGCGATGAGCCCGCCGAGCTTTTTGCCCTGCGCGTGGCGTTTCTTGGTGCGCGCCGCGAACACGATGGTCAGCACGACGGCAGCGATGAACAGCGCGAGAGCGCCAAAGAAGAGAAGCGCAAAGAAGCCCATCGCCCCCAACATGACCAGCACGCTTATTCCGCCCATTGCAGCCTCCACCCCATGATCGTCGCCCTATGCTTGTGAAACCATTATCTCATTTGTCAGATGAAAAAGGCGCACCGCCTTGAGCGTGCGCGCCTTTAAATAAGCTGCGGAATACGGAGTGCTACTCTGCCAGCTTCTTCGCCAGCAACTGGTTGATTACCTTGGGATTGCCCTGGCCGCGCATCTCTTTCATGCACTGCCCCACGAAGAACCCGATGAGCTTGGCGTTGCCCTCTTTGTAGCGAGCAACCTCGTCAGGATGCGCAGCGATGACGGAATCTACCACGGCCTCGATGGCGCCAGTGTCGCTTACCTGCTTCATGCCGCGCTCTTCCACGATAGCGGCGGGATTCTTATCCTCGTCAAGCACAGCCGCGAGCACCTCACGACCCTGCTTGGACGAAATGGCGTCATCTGCCAGCAGGCGCACCAGCTCAATGGCACGCTCGGGGGTCAGCGGGCAATCCATCAGGCCAAACGAAGCATCGGCGTTCATGCGAGCGCTGATGTCGTTGAGCACAAGGTTGGCAAGCGGCTTGGCGAGCTTCTTCGCATCCTTGCCGGCAACGCCCATGGCCTCTTCGAAGAAGCCGGCGGTCGCACGATGCTCCACCAGGTGACGCGCGTCGTACGGGATAAGCCCCCAAGTTTCCTCGAAGCGCTTTGCCTTCTGGTCGGGCAGCTCGGGCAGCTTGGCACGCACGCCCTCGATGAACTCGTCGGTGAGGTCGTAGGGCGCCAGGTCGGGCTCGGGGAACAGACGGTAGTCGTCAGCCGTCTCCTTCACGCGCATCACGATGGTGCGCTTGGCGGAAGGATCCCAATGGCGCGTTTCCTGGTAAATGGTGCCGCCCTCTTCGAGCACCTGCGCCTGACGGCAGATCTCGTATGCCAGACCGTCATGCAGGTTCTTAAACGAGTTCATGTTCTTGAGCTCGGTCTTGGTGCCAAACTCCTTGGAGCCGCGGCGGCGCAGGCTCACGTTGCCGTCGCAGCGCAGACTGCCCTCCTCCATCGAGCAATCGGAGATGCCGATAGCCAGGTAGATCTGGCGCAGCTTCTGCATGAACAGACGCGCCTCTTCGGGCGTGCGCAAATCGGGCTCGGTCACCAGCTCAATGAGCGGCGTGCCGGCGCGGTTGTAATCCACCAAAGAATGCGTGGCACCCGCGATGCGGCCCTCGTCACCGCCGATGTGCACCATCTTGCCGGCATCTTCTTCCATATGAATGCGCGTAATGCCCACGTGGGCCACGTAGCCGTCCTCGGTGCGCGTGACGTTGGCGGCGGTGCTGCCCGCCTCGCCCGACTCTCCGGGCTTGAGATTGCTCAGGTCGACGCGCTCCTTGGTGCCGGGGCCGTCCACCTGCAGGTCAAGATGGCCACGCATGCAGAAGGCAATCGGCCCCTGCGTGGTCTGGAAGTTCTTGGCCATGTCGGGATACATGTAGTTCTTACGGTAGAACATCGAGTGCTTCTCGATGTCGCAGTTGGTGGCAAGACCGGCAAGCACGATGGACTCAATGGCCGCCTTGTTGGGCACGGGCAGCGCACCGGGAAGCCCCAGGCACACCGGGCAGGTGTGCGTGTTGGGCGCGGCGCCGAACTCCAGCTTGCAGCCGCAGAACATCTTGGTGGTGAGCGTGGTCAACTCGGCATGAATCTCCAGACCGATGACCGCCTCCCAATCCTGGAGGACTTCTTCGAGCTTCTTCATCAGCTACTCACCCGCCTTTCCGTCAGCGAACGCAGGAACCACGGGAGCCGGGCCGTACTTGGCCTCGAGCGCTGCAGCCACGCGAATCATGTTCTGATCTTTGAACTGGGGCGACACAATTTGCACGCCAATGGGAAGACCACTCTCGTCGCCCAGACCGCACGGCACAGTCATGCCGCCGTTGCCCGCAATGTTGATGGGCACGGTGAAGATATCCGACAAATACATCTGAGCCGGATCGCTGATCTCACCGAACCTGAACGCGGTGCGCGGACTGGCGGGCGCGAGAATGGCATCGCACTTCTCGAACGCGCGCACGTAGTCCTGCGTGATGAGCGTGCGCACCTGCTGCGCGGGATAGTAATACTGGTCGTATACGCCGGCAGAAAGCAGATAGCTGCCCAAAAGGATACGGCGCTTGGCCTCCATGCCGAAGCCTGCCGCGCGGCTCGCCTCGTACTGGCCGCCCAAATCCTTATGGCCGGGCTCGCAGTAGCCGTAGCGCACCGAGTCGAAGCGCGCCAGGTTGGAGAATGCCTCGCAGGGGCCGAGCACATAATATGCGCTGATGGCGGCGTTGGCGTGCGGGAGCTCCACCTCCACGATCGTGGCACCCGCATCCTCGAGCGCACGCGCGGCTTCGTTCACACGAGCGCGCACCTCGGGCGTCAGGCCCTCGGCATCCATGAATTCGCGCACTACGCCGATACGCATGCCCTTGACACCCTGAGCGCCATGGGCAGCAGCCTCAAGAAAATCGGTAGGCACATCCTGCGAGGTGCAGTCGCGCGGATCGTGCTTGCAAATGGCCTGCAAGGCGTAGGCGGCATCTTCCACGCTGCGCGCGAAGGGGCCCACTTGGTCGAGCGAACTGCCGAACGCCACCACGCCGTAGCGCGACACCATGCCATAGGTGGGCTTCACGCCCACGATGCCGCAGAAGCTAGCAGGCTGGCGGATGGAGCCGCCCGTATCGCTGCCCAGCGTGACGCACGCCAGGCCGGCGGCCACCGCCGCGGCGCTTCCGCCCGAGCTGCCGCCGGGCACGCGCTCCAGATCCCACGGGTTATGAGTGGGGCCGAACGCGGAGGTTTCGGTGGAAGAGCCGAACGCAAACTCATCCATATTGAGCTTGCCCAGCGGAATACCGCCCGCTTGCAGCACGTTTTCCACACACGTGGCCGTGTAAGGCGACACGTAGTTCTCAAGCATGCGCGAAGAGCACGTGGTATGCGTGCCCTCCATGTTGAGGTTGTCCTTGAACGCAACAGGCACGCCGGCAAGCGGACCCATCTGGTCGAACGTACCGGCAGCGATGGCGGCATCGATGCGGTCGGCCGCTTGAAGCGCGGCATCCTGTGTGACTTCGAGGTATGCGTGAACCTGCGCATCAGCCGCAGCAACGCGGTCGAGTGCCGCCTGCGCCACCTCGCGGGCCGAGAACTCCTTGGTGCCCAGACCCTCGCGAATCTGACGCACGCCCATTTCCATGATGCTTGCCATTACGCATCGCCTCCGCCCAGAATAGCGGGAATCAGGAAGCTGCCATCCTGCTGCTTAGGGGCGTTGGACAGCGCCTCCTCCTGCGTGAACGACTGCTGCTCCACGTCTTCGCGCATCACGTTGGATAGGCTTCCGATGGGATGGAACGTAGGCTCCACACCTTCGAGGTCGAATTCCTTGATAGGCTGAAGCGTGTCGATGATGCTGTTCAGGTCGACAGTCATCTGGACGAGCTCCTGCTCGTCCAGGCCGACGCGCGCATAAGCTGCCCTCTCGCGCACGTCTTTTTCTGTTACGTATTGAGTCATGAATGATCCTCCCGACAATAACCGCTCCATCATAGCAAAGTGAAATGCACAAACGTATCCTCATCGGAGAACACTCATGTAAACACTTGCATAAGCGGAGTGTTTAGACAAACCGAATTTCCAGCCGCTTCCCCAGCCCCTTCGCAAGACGGCCAAGGGTTTTAATCAACCGAATCCCATTCCGGCTCCGCCGTTTGGCGGATGAGTCTTTGGCGACACAGCAAATTCGCCGACAATTTCAGAGGTTGAATCGTTTTGGGTGCGAAGGAGCACGACAAGCGTTGGCAGGACAGCAGGACATAACGGGCATTTTCCGCCGTCACGTGAAGACGGTGTATCGCCTTGCGTTCTCGTACCTGGGGTCGGCCGCCGATGCCGAAGACGCAACGCAAAGCGTGTTCATGAAACTCGTAGACGCGCCGCGCACCTTTGAGAGCGAGGAGCACGAGAAGGCGTGGCTTATCGTGTGCACGTCCAACCTGTGTAAAGACCTGCTGAAAAGCGCTGCGCGGAAGCGTCAAGGCGATATGCCCGTAGATGTGGCGGACAACCAAGCGCGCGACCCGTTTGAGTTCGATGACGTGACGCGTGCGGTGCTTGACCTGCCACCGTCGCACAAAGACTGTGTGTACCTGCATTACTACGAGGGCTATAAAACCGATGAAATCGCACACATGACGGGCACCCCGCCCTCGACGGTGCGCAACCGCCTGCGCGATGCGCGGGCGATGCTGAAGAAAAAGCTCGATGACAACGGACGTGAGAAGGGAGAAGCGCGATGACCAGCAATGATCAGCATTTGCGACACCCTTCCCACGTCGACCCCTTTGACGAGCGCATCAGCGCGGCATACGAACGCATGACGCCTTCCCCCGAGGCAGAAGAGCGCATGCTCGCCGCCTTGCTCGACACGCAAAGCCGCTATGAGGCTTTCAACGCTGCGCAGACGCACACGGAGACGGAAGCGGAGACCAACCATGTCAGCTCGATTGCGAGCCCTGCCAAATCGTTCGCCTTGATTTCGAACGAAAATGACCGTTCTGCCGAATACGCTTCCACTTCGAAGGACAAAGCGGGACGACACGCAGATTCAAGCACCCGCCGGTGGCGGATTGCCGCGGTTTCTCTGGCGGCATGCCTTGCCTTGGTGGTAATTGGAATCGCAGGCCTCACGTTCAGCAATCCCATGAATATAGGAGAATCCGCCAGCGCAGGATCGAGCAGCGCCTCGGCCGAAGACCTCCTATCGGCACCTCTCGATGATTCGCCCGATATGGATGCCGCCGATTCCAGCGATGACACCGCCTCATCGGCATCGCCGGGCGACAAGGGTGCAGAAGCGGGCAGCTCAGACGAGACCACCGAAAACGCACCCGGGGAAGACGGCAGTTCGCTCACAGTCGGTCCCACGCCCTCCCCCGACAAGGACGTTCGATATCCCTACGTCAAGCTCAGCACGGGCGAGACGCTCGAGATTGCCGAGGTCGACGGCGAACGCGTCGCGGCCTCGTGGGAAGACATCGGCACACCGCTCGAAGAAGCAACGGCATACAACGACCTTGGCGACGAAGCACCCTGTTACGTGCACGAAAGCGTCGAAGGCTCCCCCTACCCCTATGTGATCGCATTCACGAATTCGGGAGAGATGTTCTTCGCGCAGCCGACGGATGCCACGCCCTCGGAATAATTTCTCAAATCCCACCGACAAAACGCGCCTCTCATTCGTATCCCTTACAAAACTCCTACGATCGAGAGGCGCATTATGAACACCAGCACGTTGAAATCCTTACT
>CAUWMI010000138.1:0-7015 GCA_963559755.1 uncultured Slackia sp.
CCATCGAGTTTTAAGTCTTATGGAGGAAAAATCGACGAGCACTCAAACTTTTAGGATTGTAAAGGACGTTGGCTGCATCGTGTGGGGCCACAGCCAACAAAATGCGTTTATTCGTAAAGGCTGTGCAAAATTTTGCCTCACGACCCCTCTCCCCGCCGCCGCGTGCGCGCTTTTTGGCGACTTGGCGGCGATATATGCGGCTTGCCGGCTTCGTGATGCGTGGGGAGCGTGGCCTTGAGCCTGCCTAGCGCCTCGGCGGCCGCCTCGCGCGCCGCCTGAAAACCAGCGCCCTGCTTGTTGGTTCGTGCGTCGTCCGAAATGGCGCGGAACACGCTGCGCACCGAATAGTCGTCGGATGCGCCGGCGTTTTCGGTCAGATCGTCCACCAGACGGTCGAACGCGCTTTCGCCTTCATGATAGCCATCCGCGTGATTGCGCCCGCGATCGATGAGCCCGCTTACCGTGCCTAAGCGCGAGGTGGAGGGAGCCATGCGAAGCCGGGCCGTGACAGGCACGAACCCCGACCGGGGCGCATCCGGCTGCACGAGCTGCGAACCCATCTGCGGGAGCGCAGTTGCGGAAGGCTCCATGCACTCGCCCGCCGCTCGGTCATGCGGAACATGCTCGTTCGCAGATGTTTCTTGCGCTACGCGATCATTCGACAACGATTCGTTCGACGGAGCCTCGCTTGCGGGCGTTTCATCCGTCGCCACCTCACGGGCGTGCTTCATGCGGCCAGCCTCCCTTCTCGCCTCGGTTTCACATATCAAGCTTTGATTGTATCGTGATTTTCGCACAATTTGTTGCGCAACAAATTGTAAGGCTGGCTCAGCATGTCTCTTTCGACACGCGGCGTGCTCTTGCGGGCGAACGGTGGGCGGCGGGTAATGGGCACACCGCAAACTCTGCCTTACGGTGTCGCGTACGCAGTTGCCCTACGACGCCGTGCGCCGAAGCACGCCATCAATCCCGACGGCGCGCACCCTACTCTACGGTGCCGTATACGTAGCCCCAGCCGTGGCCGGCGATGGACGAGTTGAGCTGGGTGCACAGCGCCACACGCGTATAGGCGCCGGGCGGCAACAGATCCACGATCTCGCGCAGATCAGAATGGATATCGAACGTTTCTGCCGCGATGATCACATCAAGGCGCTCCGCTATGGGCCCTTTCTTATATACATAGTCTACGACGCGCTGGAGCTCGCCATAGGACTCGCTTCGTTCGAGCAGTGCCATGCGCCGCCCCTATCGAATGCAGTCGCGACCCAGCGCCGCCACCGCGAGCGCGCCCGTGTAAGCCGGCGTCGCCTCGCCGCATGCACGCAGGAACTGCGCACCCGCCGCGCGCAACTGGAGCGCCGCATCAGCCAGCGCATCGGGCATGGGGTACGGATTCCCGGAGATGGGGCCGCCCAGCGACGCACGCTTCTTCTCCTGCGCCGTGGGAGCCTTCACGCGAATCTGCACGAGGATGGGGGCATCGGTGAGCTGGGCCATCTGGCGAACCGTGGCGCACAGAGCCTCGGGCGCGGCGGCGCTACGGATGCCCACCACATCTGCCCCTCGCATGGCCTCCACCGCCTGCTGCACGATCATACCATCGAATTCTCCCTGGTCATTGGCATCCATGCTTGCGAACAGCGGGCCGTCGTACACCGCGCGCACGCCTTCGATAGCGCAGCGCATGTCAGCCTCGGTGCGCATGCCGTTGAGGAACAGCGCGTCGAAGGGAGCACCGTCCCCCAGCCCCGAAGCCGCGCCGAGGTCCAGCATCCCGCTCGCGCCGGAGCCTTCTCCTATAAATGCACGCGCTGCAGCCTCGTACTGCTGGGTCGTCTGCTTGAGCGACGCCTTGCTCGACGGGTCGAGCGGCAGGCCGCACGGGCCGATCTCGCACAGCACGTGCTGAGGATTGTTGGCGTTCACGCTGGCCAGGGCCGCCTCCGCCACATCGGCGGCGCGATCCTCCATGCGCGCGTGCGCCAGACGCGCCGGGCAAATGCCCTCGGTGGCCGTGACCAGGCAGTGCGCGCCGGCGAGCGCCTCGAGGCGCAGCGCGTCGGCCGCCATCTCGGGCTCGATAAGGCTGGTGAATTCGAAATCGTCGTTCACGTCAACGCCCTGGCGCGCGAGCGCGTAGTCGATGGGCGCGGAGAACACGAGCATGTCGTGATGGAATCGCAGTTGGATATCAGCCATGGGGTTCGCTCCAAACTCGAGAGGTGTTTGCTGCGACCCATTGTAACGCAGGGCCCTCATCGCATGCGCGCCCGCCAAAGACGCCCATGCGATGGACATTCGACGAGGGAGCAACGGGCGCTGTCGCGGCCTCGGCAAAGCACCGCACACGCATTTGGACACTTGCCACAGAATGTGGCGGGCGTTTTACACCGATTTGCATCCGAGAACACAAGACCTCCACGGCCTCGTCATAGGTTCTCAAAACCCCATCTCTATAATAAACGCTGCAAGCGCAAGGCTCCCCTCCTTCACTTGCCTGCTTGTTTAAGCAGAAACGGTGCATTCCCCTTGCACCGATCATCCCCTCCTTGTGTGAGGCCCGGCCCTTCCCTTCCGGGCCTCGATCTTTTTTAGGACGCTGTTTCGTTCCATTCGCTAGTTTCGTTTCGTTCTCTAATATATGTTTGCGTTCGCACGCCATCGCATTCGCGTTCGTGCTCCATCTTAATAAAGCGGTTCACAACGCAGGCGCTCGGTGCTACAATCGCCTGCGTACTGTTTCAGGGCGAGGTGGAATTCCTCACTGGCGGTAAATCGGACGCGTGCAATAAGGCCCGCGCTCTCCGATGAGCCCGCGACCCTGCCGGCGTTGGTTCGCCGCGCAGGCTGACCTGGTGAAAACCCGGGGCCAACGGTCAAAGTCCGGATGGAAGAGGCAGGTGATTTTCATGTCTGAACAGTCGAAGAACGTCCAATTCCAGAACACGAATGCGTGGGACACCCGTCAGTTGGTGACCATGGCGCTCATGGCCGCCATCGGCGCACTGCTGGCGTTCGTGCAGATTCCGCTCATTCCGGGCGTCACGTTTCTGACGTATGACCCGTCGTTCGTGCCCGCGATGATCTGCGGATTCGCCTTTGGCCCCGGCGCCGGCGTGGCCGTGGGATGCATCGGCGTGGTCATCTACGGCCTGATCATGGGCGACTGGGTGGGCGCGCTGATGAACGTGATCATGGCGGTGTGCTACATCCTTCCCGCCGCGCTCATCTATCGCAAGCTCCACACCTTCAAGGGTGCCATTGCCGGCTTTGCCGTGTCGTGCGTGACCATGCTGATCGGCGCAATCATCGCCAACCTCACCGTGGGCGTGTGGTTCTGGTACGGCAGCTCCGATGTGATCATGCCGCTGCTGCTTCCCGCCGTGGTGCCGTTCAACCTGGCCAAGGCCATCCTGAACTCCGTACTCACCATGGTCATCTACAAGGCGGTTTCAAACCTGATCACCCCTAAGAAGAACCAAGTCAAGGGTCGCTAAGGCGACATTCGTAAGCCCGGCAGGCGCGTCTTGCCGGGCTTGTTGCATTTAATAAGGTAAGGCATCGTATGATCGACAGCTCCAATCTCGGATTCACCTATGACGGGCAGACGTTCGCCCTGCGCGACGTGAGCGTTCACGTTGATGCGGGCGAGTTCGTGTGTATCCTCGGCGGCAACGGAAGCGGCAAGAGCACGTTTGCCAAGCACATCAACGCGCTGCTGACCCCCGACGAGGGCTCCATGGTGGTGGACGGCAGCGATACGCGCGACCAGCAGGCGATATACCTGATTCGCTCCACCGCGGGCATGGTGTTTCAGAACCCCGACGACCAGCTGGTGGCCTCCCTCGTGGAGGACGACGTGGCCTTTGGCCCCGAGAACCTGGGCGTGGAGCCCGCCGAAATCGCCGAGCGCGTGACCCATTCGCTTGCCGAAGTGGGGCTCATGGGGTTTGAGAAGCACGAGACGCACGCCCTTTCCGGCGGGCAGAAGCAGCGCGTGGCGATTGCCGGCGTGCTGGCCATGGAGCCCAAGATTCTGATTCTGGACGAGGCGTCTTCGATGCTCGACCCGCGCGGCCGCAAGGGTCTCATGCGCGTGTGCCGCGAGTTGCACGAAGCCGGCCTCACCATCGTGATGATCACGCACTTCATGGAGGAAGCCGCCGAGGCCGACCGTGTGATTGTGCTTGAGGAAGGGCGCGTGGCGCTGGAGGGTACGCCCGACGAGGTGCTGGTGCGCACCGATGTGCTGGCGCGACTGAACCTGGAAGTGCCGTTCGCCTGCGACTTCTCAGTGAAGCTGCAGGAGCTGGGCGTGGATGTGGTGCCGTGCGTGCATGAATCGGCCCTGATCGCGCAGCTGCGCGAAGCGGCTCCGGCGGCGTTCCCGTGCGCCGGCGGATACACCGTGGCGGATGGCGACGCGGACGCCGCGGGCGATCACGATGCGCAGGCCGCAGGTGACGGCGATGCGCGCGTTGCTGGTGGCGACGCCGTTGAAAACGCGGGGCACGCGGACGCATCCGCCGTCTGCGCGGTTGCCCCCATAAAGCTGCCGCCCCTCCCCCGCACGAGCACGGCCGAGGGAACCCCTCTCATCGAATTCGACCACGTGTCGTACACCTACGACGCCGCCATGGCCAAGCGCCAGCAGAAGGCGGCCAAGCGCGGCAAGGCCGTGACCAACGTGCAGGCCGAGCGCGCCAAATGGGGCAACGACCCCGACGAGCTGTGGGCGGTGCGCGACGTGAGCTTCTCGGTCATGGAGGGCGAGTTCTTGGGAATCGCCGGCCATACCGGGTCGGGCAAATCCACTCTCATCCAGCATATGAACGCGCTCGTGCGCCCCACGATGGGCCGCGTGCTCGTGGGCGGTCAGGATATTTCCGACAAGGCGGCAGCCACGCAGGCGCGCTCGCTCGTGGGCGTGGTGTTCCAATACCCCGAGCACCAGCTGTTCGCCGCCACCGTGTTCGACGACGTGGCGTTCGGGCCACGCAACATGGGGCTTTCTGAAGACGAGGTGCGCACGCGCGTCGAAGAGTCGCTTGCCCAAGTGGGCCTCGATTTTGACGAGGTGCAGGAGAAGAGCCCGTTCGAGCTTTCGGGTGGCCAGCAGCGCCGCGTGGCCTTCGCCGGTGTGTTGGCGATGCGACCGCGCGTGCTGGTTCTGGACGAGCCCGCCGCGGGCCTTGACCCCGCCGCGCGCCGCGATTTCCTCGGCATGATCTCCGACCTGCACAAACGGGGCCTCACGGTGGTGATGGTGTCGCACAGCATGGACGACCTCGCGCGCCTCACCGACCGCGTGCTCATCATGAAAGAGGGCGAGATGTTCTGCGTGGGCACGCCGGCCGAGGTGTTCATCCACGCCGACGAGCTCAACGCCATCGGCCTGGGGCAGCCGTGCCCGCAGCGCATGGCGGGCAAGCTGCGCGATGCCGGCATGCCGCTGGATGTCAGCGTGCTCTACGACGAGGCGTTGCTCGCCCACGAGGTTGCGAAGCGCATCACGGCAGCGGGCGGCGCGGCGGCCGGTTCCGCGACTGCCGGCACCGAACCCTCCAGCCAGCAGGGCGAAGGCGGTGCGCGATGAACGGCGCATTCTCCTTTGGCAGCTACTGCCCGGGCGTTAGCCCCCTGCATAAAATGGACCCGCGCGCGAAGCTGCTGCTGGGCTGTGCATTCATCGCGGCCGTGCTGTGCGCGCAGGATTTCGCCGCGTTGGGCGTGGTGGCCGTGTTCGTGCTGGCGTTCTACGCCATCTCGCGCGTGCCGCCCAGCAAGGCCGCCAAGTCGCTCGCGCCGCTGCTGTTCATATCGCTCTTCGCGTCGCTTCTGAACCTGTTCGTGGTGCAGGACGGCGCCACGCTCGTGCAGCTGGGCTTCATCCGCATCAGCGAAGGCGGCGTGCGGCAATGCCTGTTCATCGGCTCGCGCCTAATCCTCATGATGATGGGCATGAGCCTGATCACCATGACCACGATGACGCTCGATCTAACCGAGGCGTTCGAGCGGCTGCTTTCGCCGTTCTCGCGCATCGGGCTTCCCGCCCATGAGCTGGGCATGATCATGGGCATCGCGCTGCGCTTCATGCCGCAGTTCGCTAGCGAGCTTGTGACCATCCGCCGCGCGCAGATCAGTCGCGGCGCATCGGCCGCCGGCAGCCCCGCGAAATCGGTACGCATGCTGGTGTCGCTCATGGTGCCCCTGTTCGCAAGCGCGTTTCGCCACGCCGAGACGCTTTCGGCCGCCATGGACGCGCGCTGCTACCACGGCAAAGTCGGCCGCACGCGCCTGCATCCCCTGCATTTCGCGCCGCGCGACGCGGTGGCCGTTGTCGTAATCGCGCTCCTGTTCGCCGGCATCTTCGCCGTGAACGCGCTGGTTTAGAGAAAGGAACCGCAATGACCCCTGGAATGAAAACCGTCTTGGAGTACCTGACCTCCATCCCCGCGTGGTATCTGGCCACCAGCGTGGACAACCAGCCGCATGTGCGCCCGTTCAGCTTCGCGGCTGAGCAGGACGGCAAGATTTGGTTCTGCACCGCCACCACCAAAGACGTGTGGGAAGAGCTGCTGCAGAATCAGCTAATCGAGGCTACCGCCTGGTGGCCGGGCCATGGCTGGCTGATTCTGCGCGGACGTGCGGGACTCGAGGACCGCGCGAATGCCGAGATGCGTCAGGCGGGTTACGACCATCTGACCAGCTTGAACGAGCACTATGATGGCCCGAATGACCCCACGCTTGTATTCTTCTCCGTGGAAGAGCCCCAGGCTTGGATTTGCAATCACGATGAATGGGTGCCTGTGGAGCTGTGAACGATATGCGAGAGATGAGGGACGCGGGCAGGGCGGAGGGCCCTGTGGAACACCCGTTCGGCTACCGCTCGCTTTGCTCGCTATGCGCCTCACTCGACTTTTCGGTTTTTGACTATACAAGTTTGAGAAAGTCAAGTGATTCCACAGGGCCCTCCGCCCTGCCCGCGTCCCTCGCTCCCGAATATGCAACCTCA
>CAUWMI010000139.1:0-6960 GCA_963559755.1 uncultured Slackia sp.
TAGGAGTAGTGCCTCTCCTGCACCACGTCCAATGCGAAGTCCAGGTCATCGAGCTAGTCGTTCGACTTCTTCAATTCGTAGGACAGCTCGGTGACCGATACCTCGATCTCGTTGATCTGGTCCGCCTTGCAGATATTCCCGTTATTCTGAATCGGTTGGATTGACGTCATGCGTCACCTACTTCGTGACGTAGACGGTGTCGCCGCGAGTGATGACCTCCACCTTGAGATCGAGCTTCTCGGCCGTCTTGCGAATGGATGCGGCCTTGTTGCTGGCGCGCTTGACGTCGAACTTCTTCATCATGGCGGTGGCGGACTCGTCCTCCATGAACGCCTTGAGAAGCTTCTCCCAATCGTTCTCCTCGATCGGCAGCTCGTCGATCTTCTCGAATCCGAAATCGGTGATCTTGGGCATCATGCCCTCCTTTCGTCAGATGCTCAGCGCATCGTTTACCTTGAGGTACTCGGAGTAGATATGGTCCTCCGAGATGACCGTGTCCTTCGTCTCGGACAACATGAGGCAGTCCATGTACTCGACGTACTCGTTCCACATCTCGGCGATCTCCATGACGGTCTCGATCTCCTCGATGAGATCCTCCCTCTCGTATGCCTTGGAGAACTCCAGCCCGCACTGCGGCAGGTAGAACATGACGGTTCCGATCTCGATGGTATGGCATACGGCCATGGCCATCGCGACCTGCCAGCGCTCCTCGATGGGATCGCCGCCCCCGATCATCGAGAGCCTCTGGAACGCGGTGCCCGCCTCGTAGCTCTTGATCTCCAGGATCGCCCTGGGACCAGGATTGGCGTCGCCGTTCTTGTCGACGAGGTCGCCGTCTTTGTTGACGATCATCTTGGTCCCGGGAAGCTGCGGGATGTCCATGGCGTCCGGCGAGAACGCGATGCGCCCACGCGCTATCAGCTTGTCGTCCCATGGGAAGTAGTCGGTACCGTTGATCCGGTTGTACTCCTGGACGGCGTAGGGCTCCATGATGTGGCCGCGCGCCATCGGCCCGAATGACGACGTGTCGATCTCGCAGTTCATCTTCGATCCGTAGACCTTGGCGAACTGCAACGCGTTGAACAACTTGATCTTCCCGGACTTGATTCTCTTGTAGTCGGTGATGAGGTTCTTCACCTCGGACGCCGTGAGGTGCTCGCGTCGGGCAGCGAGCCAGAGCTTCCCCACATTATGCGACCAGCTGCGTTTATCGCAGAAGTTGGTCTCCTTCATATCTGATCTCCGTTCTGACAATATTTTCCCCGGTGGGCCGGGGGCCTTTCGGACCCCCCGGCTTCGAGATCGCGCTAGTCCAGGTAGGAGATGATGTCGTCGATCAGCTCGTCGGGATCGGCCTTGAGGATATCGCCGATCTCGGGCGTGTCGATGCGGACGACCTCGGATCCCTCGACGAACCGCTCGGAGCGGAACCACTCGAAGGCGTCGGCGAAGTCGGCGAGCACCTCGTTGATCTTCCCCGCCTTGTCGAGATCGCGGATCTCATCCAGGATCTTCTTGCCCTCGGCGACCTTCTCGTCGATGGTCGGCGTGTCGACCTTGACGACCGGGACTTTGCGCGTGGTCTTGCGCTTGAAGCCGTCGAGGCTGCGCTCGGGCTGAGCCTCTGGCTGGTCGTCGAGGTAGATCAGCTTCTGGATTCGGGTCTCCAGATCGTTGATCTGCTTGGATACCTTCTCGGGAAGGGCGACGACGTTGTCGTCACCGTCGATCAGGTATCCGTCGACGAACTTGAGGTCGGACTTGACGTACATCTTGGCCATGATTTGTTCCTTTCTCTATGGCTTGGTTTACTACAGGTTTGTCCATTTTAGAAGGGAATGTCCTCGTCGTAGACTTCTACAGGGACCTGCGTTCCCTGCGCAGCTTGATGAGCCGGAGCCTGCGCTGCATATTGAACGGTGGCTCCTGGAAACTGCTGCTGCATCACGGCGGCCTGCTGCTGCGGCGTGATCACCGCCCGCTGCTGCGGCATCATCGGCTGCTGCATGACGGGCTGCTGCATCATGGGCTGAGGCGCGGCCTGCTGCTGCGGCGCCTGCATGGCGGGAGCCGGACGCATGGCGGCCTGCTGCTGTTGGTACTCCTGCTGGACCTGCTGCTGGTTGCGCTGCATGGACGCGGCGCTGTCGGTCACCTCGTAGCCGAAGCCGTCGACGCGAGGCATCTCGTCCCCGATCGAGACGGACCAGGGACGGGGGTTGGACGCGGAGTAGCCGAAGCCCTGCGGCGGCTGCTGCGTGGTGACCGTGATGTGCCGGCCCATGCACTCGGCGATGCTGGTGGCATCCGGCTTGACCGCGAGGATCGCCTGCATCACCTGGTTGAACGCAGAGGTCGGGCGCTTCTTCGAGATCGAGAAGGTCCAGTCGAAGCAGTTGCCCTGCGCGTCGGCGATGGTGAGCTTGATGTTACGCACCGGGTTGCCGTCGTCCCAGAACTTGGGAGCGCCCTGCTTGCCGTCCTGCGAGAAGCTGTGCGCGATCGGCGTGTCGATGCCGACCACCTGACCGTCGAGTACCAGCGAGTAACCGTCCTTGTCAGGGCTGTGGTAGTTCCAGGAGTTGCCGGAACCACCGCCATTGAAGTCCAATACGCTCATGAGATTCTCCTCTCTCTAGCCTGCGAGCGCGTAGTCCAACGCGTTCTCTTCACTACCATCGGGACCCCATGAGGGGAGGTAGTTGAATACGGTTCTTATCTTAACATCGAAGTAGTCGAGATCGTATCGGTCCTCGTCGATCGAGAGCGTTTTGTCCTCGGTCTTCTCCTTGAGCATCTCGCTCAGGTTCTCGCGGAACCTGTCGTAGTCGCAGGCCCCGTACGTGATCCAGACCCAGATGCAGAAGTTCACCGCGTCATTGTTGCGGGAACCCTCGCACATGAAGTCATGGTCCTTGAAGTAGTTCTCGAAGAACTCGTCGTCCTGTATCATTCATGCTCCTTGATCCAGTTGTCGATTGTGGATGCGAGCGCCGAGTAGTCCTCGACGAACGCGTCATATGCCTGGCCGTAGTTCTCGGTCTTGAACATCTTGCCGTTGTCGATCGTCTTGTCGATCATCAGCTTGTAGAACTTGGCGAGCGGCAGCATGTCGTACCCGCGGCCGGAGTACTTGAGCACGCGCTCCCACTGGCGCAGGTAGCGCGCGACCTCCCAGGTGGCGTAGTTGTAGAAGCGGAACTGGTTCGGGATCGCCGTCATCGGGTCGGACTCGGACACGCCGAGCGCGTCGAGCATGTCCTTGCGGACCACCTGCTGCCTGCGCATGTCGATGTAGTTTCCGGACAGGATGTCGTAGCCCTTCATGATGATGCTCATGTCGAAGGTGCCGAGCACCGCGCCGACGGTGTTGCACATCTGGCCGCGATGGTTCTTGACCGAGACGTTCACGATCACGTCGTCGTCGTCGCACCCGAACTTCAGGGTGATCAGCTTGCCGCGCCCGTACCCGCCGTGGAGCAGGGAGCCGATCTTGGATTCCTCCCCGGCGGTGAACTCCGGGCGGTCGCCCTTGGGCACGAGGCCCATCTTGTTCATGAGGTAGCCCACGGCGTAGCACTGCGCCTCGCGGCTGTAGCAGAACACGTCGATGTCGGGCTTCTGATCCCATTCGTCGAAGTCGGTGACCTCACCGAACAGGCTCCCGGTTATGCAGCCGTCGATGTCGGACTCGGCCAGCTGATGAAAGCGCTTCCAGATGTCGTCTTTGAAAGACATGATTCTCTCCGTTCTGAAATTGTCCTTACTCGTCGAGGCTCTCGTAGCCGCCCGCGGCGGCCATCTCCTTCAAGGCGTTCTCCTTCTCCTCCTCTGAGTAGGCGTCGCCATGCATGACCTCGCCGAAGCGCGACTTGGTGATGCGCTTGTAGGCCATCGCCTTCATGAAGTCGAGCAGGTTCATCCCTTCCTCCTTTCTATGTAGTCGAGCATGTAGTTCCATATCTCGTCCGTCATGGGTGACGGCTTGAGACCGTTGTATATCTTGTCCTTGCAGTGGCGCAGCGAGTTCGCCGTGTTGCCCACGACGTCGATGCGCGCCTCCGGGAAGTGCATCGTCGGGATCAGCCTGTCCACCGAGAAGATCAGGTGGTAGCTGACCGGCAGGGAGAGGAGCCTGAGGCTGTAGGCATCGGGCTCCACGTAGTCGATCACCATATCCCGTTTGTAGAAGGACGCTGTTAGGTCCATGAGGGGAGCGAAGGTCTCGATCACGTCGATGTCCAGCTTTCCCTCATGGTCGCCGTCCACGTCTATCGCGATGAGCCTGGTGCCCTTGAGGTTCTCGGACACGTACTCTGATTCGACGTACCTCCCGTGCCGGAGCCTCGAGAAGTGCTGCGCCTCGGACAGGCTCATGCACCCGAGCGACCAGCGGATCATGGGGTGCATGTCTTTGTCCATCGGCACCCACCTGTTCGCGATCTCGGGCTGGCCGAGATACGGGTGCATCGGGTAGTCCGAGTACGGCGCGACCTTGGACCTCAGCTCGCCCGGTATGGACAGTACGGACCGCCGGCCCTGGTACAGCTGCCTGTTGTGCACGCCGTTCCAGTAGTTCCGCTCGTCCTTCTCCCTGATGAGGTGCCCGTTGGCGCGGATCTCGGACGCCACGTCCTCGATCCTTCTGCCCTTGAGCCCCTGGCGGTACATCCAGGTGTAGATCGAGCTCCCCTCCGAGGGGCACGGATCGTCTGCCATGGCTACTCCTTCATGAACTTGGCCCATCCGGTCCTGTACTCCTTCTCGCATCCGGGCGAGCAGGCGTCGACCCATTCGGTGAAACCGGTGCGGTCCTCCCTGAACAGGTGGTAGCACCAGAGCTTCCCGACGTTGACCGGGTTGTCCCGGACGGCGTCCTCTATCCGGTACCTCCAGATGTCCCATGGGGCGTCGTAGTCGCCGAACGATATGACGTTGTCGAAGCTCCTGCCGCAGACGTGCTCCCTCATGATCCCGCAGAACTGCTCCGCCTCCTGCCCGCGTGGACACATCAGGCGGAGCTCCTTGGGCGACGGCAGCCTGTCGCCCTTGGCGAACCACACGCTGCGACCGGCGTGGACGATGAGGTCCGCGTTGGCCTGCTCCCTCATGGTATCCACCATCTTGAGGAGCGTGTCGGCCACGCCCCACGGGATGGACGCGGAGACGTCGAGGATCAGCAGGTTGGACGACGGCGACCCGTTGTCGAAGTTGCCGACGCAGCACCCGAGCTTCTTGTTGTAGGAGTCCCGGAACCTCATGGACTGCATGATGTTGTAGCGGATGTTGTCCTCGATCTCACCCAGGAACTTGGGCATGAGCCCCAGCTCGGAGATGATCTCGGGATCCACCTTGGAAAGGCTCTCGCCCAGGAAGTCCCCTACCCCGATGTTCTCCTCCTGCCATTCCGCTGACGATCCGCCGCACCTGCGCAGGGTGCTGGACGAATCGGTGCGGACGGAGTCGAAGTCCCCGTCGACGTCCCTGCCGGTCGGGACGAAGCCGTCGTCATCTCGATCCGTGATGTCGGGTTCCCCGGCATCGCCCGCATCGACGCCCCATCCATCGTCCTCCTCGACCAGGTAGTCGGGGGACGGCGGGACGATGACGGTGACCTCGCGGATCCTGCCGCATCCCATGCCGGTCTCCCTGTACCAGTCGATGCCCGGCAGGACCCTCTGCAGCACGGGCAGCATGATGGACACGATCAGCTCCGCGTCGGTGCCGTGGAACCACTTGATGTACGGGATGCCGGAGACGCGGCAGGTCGCCACGGCCTCGTCGTTCCCGCACACGTACACCTCGGGCAGCTTGATGCTGCCGAGCTTCAGCCTGTGCATGTCGATCATCTTTATTTCCTCTCTCCTAGATCCTCACCGATTCGAGCATCGGCTTGATGACGTCCTCCCATTCCTCCATGCCCATGAGCATCCTCATGAGGTCGGTGGTGTCCGTCTTCTCTCCGTTGGACAGCTTGACGATCTCCTCGACCACCTCGCTGCGCTCGCCCTTGCATTCATCTATGCCCTCGACGATGGCCATGACCTTCTCGGTGAACTTGCCCATTCTTGTGACCGAGTTCTTGTTGACGGCCGCGATGAGCGAACTCACCAGCCGTTTGCCGAGGCCGGTGTCCATGAGGAACGGCTCCAGCATCTCGTCGTCGATGTTGCCCTTGATGAACGAGCAGATCTTGGTGATCGTCCTCGGCGTCGCGGAGTTCCATCCCGTGATGTCCGTGTGCGACGCGTCGATCTCGTTCTGCATGCTGTTCTCGATGGCGATTCCGTGCCTCTCCAGCATGTATCTCTTCCACTGGTCGAAGTCGAACTTCATCTCGATGAACAGGAACCTGTCGCGGATGGCGGGCGGCAGCTGCGACGGGCTGGCGAGCGGGTTCGCCGCGGCCACGATCATCACGTCTGGCAGCGGCCTGTCGCTCATGAGCCTGCGCTCCTGGATCAGCGTGAGGCAGGCGGACAGCACCTGCTGCTGGCCCTGGAGCAGCTCGTCGAAGAACAGGATGTCCCCGTCCTCCAGGGAGGACAGGCGGACGTGGTCGTAGACCGTCATGCCGCCGGCCTCCTTGTCCGGCATGGTGATGCCCGACACCTCGGACGGCAGGATCTGCGAGGCGATGATGTGCACCACCTTCTTGCCCTTGTCCCTCGCGTAGCGCTCGATCTCATGGGTCTTGCCGATGCCCGGGCATCCCATGAGGCACGGCACGATCTGCTCCCTCACGCCGTCCCTGTCCACCATCTCCAGGAAATGGTAGATGTCGCTTGTTCTCATCGTTCTCTCCGTTCTCTGATGATCTTCTCGTACCGGCGCGCGGAACCCGGCCCCGCGTACCTCCCGTCGATGATCGCCCTTGCTCTTGCCGTGAGAAGCGCCGTCCTGCTCACGTTCCTGATGACGTCCAGGTCGTCCCCGTGCGCCGACAGGTATCCGTCGTCC
>CAUWMI010000140.1:0-6891 GCA_963559755.1 uncultured Slackia sp.
CAACCTGGTACGGCTGCCCTCGTCAGGGATTCGCACTGCGAATCGGGATGAGTGTATCAAGCGGGGTGGCGACGCGCAAGGCGATGCGGGCCGCCACCCCGCTGATGGACCTCAAGGGCGTTAGAGGGGCTCTTCACTGGTTTCGTCGTCAAGAACGTCCGGTAGGTGCTTCTCGACGCATGCGACGTATTCGTCCACCGACTCACGCAGTCGCTCCATGAGCGCGCCGTTGCCCACCCTATCCTGCATGCGGCCGAACGGGATGAATTCGCTCAGAAGATGCTTCTCGCCCTCTTCGATGCAGAGCGCGCGGTAGCGACCGACGACCTCCAATGCCCACGGATCATCGCACGCTACGCCCGATGCCAGAAGTCCGATTGTCTCCGCCGCTATTTCATGCCACGGAGTGAGCGCGGGGCGGGAATGCTCGGGCGCCTCGGCGCCGCTATCCTCGTTCAATCCGTCGTAGCGTAGGGAGGCTTTTCCTGCAGAGCGCTGGCGGGCATTACGAGGGCCCGGTCTCTTGCCGTGCCCTGCGGACGCGCTCTTCTCCTCCATACGCAACACGAAATCGTCAACGCCTTCGTTGTCGATCGCATCGGCGATCTTGCCCCAATCGACCTCATCGCCCTGCACGATTTGTTCTTTGAGCTCGCGTAAGGCAACCGCCCTGTGCATGAGGCGCGTGAGCTCGCGCCCGAGCAGAAGGGCCTGCTTGTCGATGAGGCCTTCGAGGCCGTTGACGTCCACGGTGCCGGTTTCCGCCTCGAGGATGGACCGAATGTCTGCCAGCGTGCTTCCCAGGAACTTGAGCACAAGGATGCGCTGCAGTTCGAGTTCGTTCTCCTTGGAATAGAGGCGCCTGTTTTGAGGCCCCTTCGCCGAAGGGGCCAGCAGGTGCTTTTGGTCGTAGTATTGGACGGTGCGCACGGTTACGCCCGAGCGCCGAGCGAATTCTCCGACGGTCCAGTATTGCGTAGATTCCATCGCATGCTTCCTTTCCTAGCGATGTCGCCGCATGCTTTGCGGCCTTGCGGCGTGCGCTCTTTCTGCCAAATCGGCGTTCCGCTTCGGTCGTCGCAGGCGAGTCGCACGGCACGTCGTGCCACCCTACGTGACGACGCAGCGTCGCTGTCAATACGGTGAAGGGCGCCTGTCTGTGTTCGGGTGCAGAATGGTCGATATCAGGTCGGAAAGAAAGGGAAAAAGATAAATGTTACTGTTATGGCAACAAATATTCACAGACGAAAATAGAGGATAATAGGCGCAACGATACGAGACGTTCTGCGACGTCGGGCGGTTGGCGTGATGCTGGCGGGCCGTGCGGGGAGATGCGGTTGAGGTGGGCTGCGCGAACCGGTCGCTAGAGAGGTAGGTGCGTATGAAGGTCCTCATTATCGGCGGTGTTGCCGGAGGTGCGACGGCGGCGGCTCGACTGCGTCGCCTGGACGAGACGGCTGAAATCGTGGTGATCGAGCGCACGGGGTACGTGAGCTACGCGAACTGCGGCCTGCCGTACTACGTGGGCGGCGCCATCAAAGACCGCGCCAAACTCACCCTGCAGACGCCCGAGAGTTTTCGGAGCCGCTTCAATGTAGATGTGCGCGTGCGGCAGGAGGCCGTAGCGATCGACCGCGCAGCGAAAACGGTTGCGATCCGTAGGCTGGAGGATGGGTCGGAGTATGCGGAATCGTACGACAAGCTGATTCTTTCGCCCGGCGCCAAGGCGACGGTGCCCGATCTGCCCGGTATGGACGCGAAGCGCCTGTTCACGCTTCGTACGGTGGAAGATACGTTCGCCATCGCCGATTTCATCGAGCGCGAGCATCCGCGAACGGCGACCGTGGTGGGTGCAGGATTCATCGGCCTCGAGATGGCGGAGAACCTGACCGAGCGTGGCATCAAGGTGACGGTGCTGCAGCGCGGCGGGCACGCGATGCCCACGCTGGATGGCGATATGGCGGCGCTGGTGCATAATGCGCTGCGCGAGCATGGCGTGACGCTTATGCTGGGTGCGGGCGTGACCGGGTTCGAGGAGCGTGAAGATGGAGGGATGCGTACGCTGCTCAAA
Organism: uncultured Slackia sp.; assembly: GCA_963559755.1. Taxonomy (GTDB): domain Bacteria; phylum Actinomycetota; class Coriobacteriia; order Coriobacteriales; family Eggerthellaceae; genus Slackia. Next base: position 2,072 of record CAUWMI010000140.1, read on the forward strand.
AGCGCCGATCCTGTTGAGTCCGACATGGTGTTGCTCTCGGTGGGCGTGACGCCCGAGAGCGACCTCGCGCGCGAGGCGGGGCTTGATCTGGGCTTGCGCGGAGCCATCAAGGTTGACGAGCATATGCGCACGAGCGATCCGGACATCTATGCGGTGGGCGATGCGGTGCAGGTGAAGAACTTCGCTACGGGCGATGCGGCGCTTATCGCGCTTGCCGGTCCCGCCAATAAGCAAGGACGCATCGCGGCGGACAACATCTGCGGCATTCCCCGTGCGTTTAAGGGGTCGCAAGGTTCTTCGGTCATGAAGCTCTTCGACGGGACCGTCGCATCGACGGGGCTCACGTGCAAGGCGGCGGAAGCGGCCGGCCTTGGCTTCGACTACGTGCTGCTTGCGCCTGCCAACCACGCCACGTACTATCCCGGATCTTCGTCCATGACGCTCAAAGTGGTGTTCGAACGGTCGAGCGGGCGCATTCTGGGCGCCCAAGCCGTGGGCCGCGAGGGCGTGGAGAAGCGCATCGACGTGATTGCCACGGCGATGCGGGCGCGCATGACGGCGAGCGACTTAACCGAGCTCGATTTGTGCTATGCGCCGCCGTATTCCTCGGCGAAGGACCCTGTGAACATGGCGGGTTACATCATCGAGAACATCCTGGAGGACCGTGTACGCCAGGTGACGTGGGACGACGTTGCGGCTGCCGGACTTACGGGTGAGGGCGGCGAGGCTGAGGGCGCGGCGGAATCTAAGACGGCGCCCGCGCTGCTCGACTGTCGCACCGATGGGGAATTTGCCCGCGCCCACATTCCGGGTGCTCTCCGTGTCCCGCTGGACGATTTGCGCGGCCGTCTTGACGAACTGCCGCGCGACCGCGACATCTGGGTGCATTGCCAAAGCGGTCTGCGCAGTTATGTGGCGTGCCGCATTCTATCGCAGCATGGGTTCTCCTGCGCCAATGTGGCAGGAGGCTATGGGTTCTACGAGCAGACGGCGCTCGACCGCTGCGTGCGCACCGAAGGCGTAGGCCCGTGCGGGATGGCTGCGGAATAGGATGCGGGATGCGGCGTCGGCTCGCATGAGGCTGCCGGAAGGCATTGCGCGCTGCCCGCAAAAGCTATACTGGACGAGACGAGAAAGGCCCGGGCGCCGAGCCCGGGCACGTTTGGTGCGGCGAAGGAACATGCATGCAAGATGAGATTCTGACCGAAGATTTGTTGGCGCGTCTGCTGTCGGCGGAAAAGCCTGAAGCCTATTTGGAAGAGGGAACGACGCTTGAGCGGACGCTGCCCGACTATCTGTTTGAGCTGCTTGCCGATCGCGGCATGCGGCGCTCCGAGGTTGTGCGCGCATCGGGCCTTAATCCTACCGTGGTCTACGATACCTTTACCGGCAAAATGGTGCCAGGGCGCGATAACGCCATCATGCTGGCGTTTGGGTTGCGCTGCGACGTGCGCGAGACGCAGCGGCTCTTGAGGCTGGCCGGATCCGCCGAGCTGTGGCCCAAGGTGCGTCGCGATGCCATCATCATCTGGTGCATCAAAGAAGGTAAGACTCGCAGCCAATGCGACGACGAGCTGTGGAAGTTCGGCGAAAAGACGCTGTTCGGCACCGATCGTCTCCATTGATCGAGGGCTGACGGCGGGCTTCGCGTCTTCTGTTTGGTTTTTCAGCTGATAACTGATAATTCAGCTGGTGACTGAAGAATTGCGGCATGCGCTTGATTACAATTCTTGTTCGTCTGTGCGATGGCACATGTTTCGATGCGCCCGCGCCTGACCCCATTACCCACATAGCGTTACGTTCGGAGACGATTCATCCCAGTGCCCAACAGAAGCGACAAGCCCTTGAGCAGCGAGCAGCTGATGCACGCCATGAGCGTGGATGACGGCTACCGCGTTGAGCGGGTGCTCGCTCGTGGCGCGGGAGGCGTGACCGAGCTCGTGACTATTGACGGGTCGGGGCCGTTCGTGCGCAAGAAAATCCCTCGTGAGCAGGCACGACGCACGGTATGGGCGGCGCTTGCCGAATGCGAGAGTCGCTACCTGCCCAAGATCTGGGCGACCTACGAGATGCCCGAGCGCTTCGTCGTGGTGCTCGACTTTGTTGCCGGCGAGACGCTCGAGAGTTATGTGAAGCGCCGCGGTGCGCTCCCCGAGGGCGAGGCGCGACGCCTGATTGCGAACATCTGTGAGGCGGCGGATGACCTGCATGCGCATGGGGTTATTCATCGCGACATTTCACCGGCGAACATCATCGTTTCGTCGGACGGTGCGCACCTTATTGACCTGGGGATTTCGCGCATGGGCGGAACGGGTGCCGCGCACGATACGATGCCGCTTGGCACGTTTGGGTTTGCGGCGCCCGAGCAACATGGGTTTGCCGAGACCGACAAGCGCTCCGATGTGTACTCCATCGGGCGCGTGCTGGGGTACATGCTTACGGGCATCAATCCGAAAGACGAGGGTTTCGAGGCGAAGATCGCGGACGGCGAGACGCTCTCGGCCCCTATGCGCGCCATCGTGTGGAAGGCGTGCGAGTTCGACCGCAGCGCACGGTTCCAAAGTGCGCGTGAAATGGCGCGGGCATTGCGTGGCGAGGCGCCCAAGGGAGAGCCTTTCGCCGGGGAGGGTGCTGGACGGCTGGCGGCCTCGAGCGCGGCGGAGGAGTCTTTCGCGCAGGTTCAGGGTGCTTCGGGTTTACTCGACGCTGCGTCGCGATCTGCTTTGGATCAGGCGAATGCCCCTGGTGATGCGGAGGCGGTACGGCCTTCTCGCAATCCGGCCGCAATCGCCGAGGCTGGTGCGGGCAAGCAAGCGGATCAGGGGAGAGGATCGCTCGCGGATGCCGTGGGAGATTCGCTGTCTGACGGCGGCGCTCAAACCCCGCTTGCATCCGACGCTTCGACTTCTGCGGGTGCCTTCGCCTCATCGACCGAGGAATCGGGCGAGGCGCGACCCGACGGCGGCCGTGTGCGCACGTGGGGCAAAGCGCACATTGCGGCCATTGTCGTGGCGCTTCTGATTGCCGCTCTCGCTTCGATTACCGGATTCGCACTCGTGCTGCAAGGCGCGGGGCTGACGGCGTTTCCTTGGAATGATGTTTCCGGCGGGGCTAATTCAGGGGCTGTGGCGCATTCGTCCGGCTCTGACGCTTCTGACCAGGCATCCGATGCAAGCGGGATTGATGTTGATGGCGCGCATGATGCCAATGGCTCTGCAGCTTCGCATGGCTCCAACCCAATGGCGGGCCTTCTCGGAGGCGCGGTTTCCGGCGAGCAGACGGAAGACGCTGCTGCCGGCGAGGTGCTTTCCATTGCGGATTTGGGCTGGTATGTGGGTGCCGACGGGTACGTGTGCTACGCCTTCGCCTTGCGCAATGCGAGCTCTGATGTCAAAGTTGATTATCCAGCCGTAGAAATAACGGGCCGCGACGAGGACGGATCGGTTCTTTTCGCGAATACCCAGATGATGAACGTTGTGCTGCCGGGAGAGACGCTCTATTACGGCGGATTGGCCGGCAACGGCGGAAGCGAGGCACCGGCAACCGTCGAGTTCACGCCGGTAGTGCCCGACGAGTGGAATGTGGGCGCGTACGATGGCGCCGCGAACTCGTTCAGCATTTCGGGCCTGTCGGAGCGGGACAGCTCGGGCGTTACGTTCTTTACCGGCGAGGTTACTGCGGAGTCGATTGGGTACTCCGGTTCTGGCGGAGGAACGGGGAGCTTGTGCGTGTCCGTCGTGCTGCGCGATGAGTCGGGCAAGATCGTGTATGGCTGCAGCAATTTCGTTGCCATGCCCGCTGAGGGGGAGAGCGTTCCTTTCGAGGTTACTGCCTTCGGCCTCGATGTGCCGCCGCACGCAACCGTGGAGGCTTACGCCCAGGTGTGGTAAGCACCGGGCTTCCGGCGCGCGTCCGGATGCCCGGGCGGGCTGATTGCTGGCGCGTGCGTCAACATTGGCGTGAGCGCGTAAAGCTCCATGATGTGCAGCGGATTCCGCAGAAAACGCCACTTTTTTCGATTTGTGAACTGTACGTGCAACGGGATCCTGCCGCAATCCTCGCATTTGGCGCGCTCTTCAATCCCTCTGTAAAATCTGGTTATGTCGGTCAGGCTTTTTGAACTGGGAAAACTATTGGTTCTGAAAACGTCACGCCAAACGAAGCCGCTCCATCGGTGCCAAAGTGCCCTTCTCCGCACGAATGCGTCGCAGTGAACCGTTCACAAATCGAAATTAATGGCGTTTTTAGCGTCTTGCGATGTACGCGGAGTTCACAAATCGATTTTTCTGGCGCAAACCGGCGCTCAACAACGCCTGCGCCCATGCGTCGGGCACGAGCGGTGCACGCAAATCGCATCTACGCATCAGGATCGCGCTTCATAATCTACCTGAGCAGCATATGCATCGTTCGTATTTGTTAAGTATAGGTGGTCATTTTCCGTTTTGACCCGCAAGCCACTATTCGCTCGTCTAAGAATCGAACCAACCGGCGGATCCCTTCCAAAATTCAGTTGTCAGCTGATGAAACCTTCCATTGGCTAACTGATAATTCTTGAAAGTTCGCACGCGAGGACATGCAACAATGCTTTGTGACACAGGGTCGTATTGCTCAATAGGATGGGATGGGAATAAGTATGGGATTACTGGATGATTTCAAAAAACGCGCAGCATCAATGGCTGGCATGGATACTGATGAGGCGCGAAAAAACGTCGATTCGCTAAAGTCGAACATTTCGGAAATAGGGAAGCAGTTAAAAGAGGGCGGCAAGGTTGTTGCTTCTCAGGTGCACGCTAGCGCAAAGGGGATTCAGGAGGGTAGGC
>CAUWMI010000141.1:0-6890 GCA_963559755.1 uncultured Slackia sp.
CTAATCGCTTCAAGTCGGTGTATCATAGACAAGCTTGAGTGTATTCGCGCCGAATGTTTGCGGTGCTTTCGATAAACAATCGCATATCGCATGCTTATCTTCGTGCGCTTCGCTCATGCCAGGTGTTCTTTGCCCGGCATTTTTTATTTCCGGTACACCTAGACCGTTTGATTTAGATGAAAGAAAGGGGAGGCCGATGTCAGATTCTCTGCTTCCTGTCATCGTCGGCGTTGTATGCATCATCGTCGGCGTTGCCGTCGGTTTCGTCATAACCCGCTATCTTGCAAATTCGTCCACGAAGCGCGCCGCCGAGGAGGCCCGTCAGCTCGTGTCCGATGCCGAGCGTCAGGCTGAAACGATGCGCCGCGAGGCCGTCGTGGAGGCCAAGGATGAGGTCTTCAAGATGAAGCAGGAGGCCCAGGCTGAAAACAAGGAGCGCATGCGCGAGGTGCGTGCCGCTGAGAACCGCCTCAACCAGCGCGAGGAGTCCCTCGACCGCCGCGTGGAGAGCCTCGATGCTCGTGAGCATCAGCTGTCCTCCATGCAGGGCCAGGTCGAGCGCCGCGAGCGCGACCTGAAGGAGGCCATGCAGGAGGTCAACGCCCGCCTCGAGCATGTGGCCGGCATGACCCCGGAGGAGGCCAAGCGTGAGCTTCTCGACAGCCTTAAGGACGAGGTGACCCACGAGAGCGCCGCTATCATCCGCGAGGCCGAGCAGCGCACGCGCGCCGAGGCCGACAAGAAATCGCGTGAGATCCTGAGCCTCGCTATCCAGCGCGTCGCCGCCGATCACACGGCTGAGACCACGGTCAAAACCATCCATATCCCGTCTGATGACCTCAAGGGCCGCATCATCGGTCGCGAGGGCCGCAACATCCGCTCCTTCGAGCAGCTGACGGGTGTGAACCTGCTGATCGATGACACGCCCGAGTGCGTCACTATCTCCTGCTTCGATCCTGTGCGCCGCGAAATCGGCCGCGTTACGATGGAGAACCTCATCGCTGACGGCCGCATTCATCCCGCTCGCATTGAGGAGATGTACGCCAAGGCTGAGAAGCTCGTGAACCAGCAGGTCCAGGAGGCCGGTGAGCAGGCCACCTTCGACGTGGGCATCCACGATCTGCATCCTGAGCTCGTGCGCACTCTGGGCCGTCTGCGCTTCCGCACCTCGTTCGGCCAGAACGTGCTGAACCACTCGCTTGAGGTCGCCTATCTGTGCGGCGTCATGGCTTCTGAGCTTGGCCTTGATCCCGTTCCCGCCAAGCGTGCCGGTCTTCTGCATGACCTCGGCAAGGCCGTTGACCACGAGGTCGAAGGCCCGCATGCCGTGATCGGTGCCGATCTTGCGCGTCGCTTCGGCGAGAAGCCCGAGATCGTGCACGCCATTGAGGCTCATCACGCCGATGTCGAGCCCAACAGCGTGCTCGACGTTCTGGTTCAGGCCGCCGATGCCGTGTCCGCTGCGCGCCCCGGTGCCCGTAAGGAGAGCCTCGAGAGCTACGTGAAGCGCCTCGAGAAGTTCGAGGAGATCGCCAATGCGCACAAGGGCGTCGAGCGCACCTATGCGATGCAGGCCGGCCGCGAGGTCCGCGTCATGGTGGTTCCCGAGCTTGTGGACGAGGCTGCTGCCGTCGTGCTCGCGCACGACATCGCCAAGCAGATCGAGGACGAGATGCAGTATCCCGGCCAGGTCAAGGTAGTCGTCATCCGCGAAAGCCGCGCTGTCGATTACGCTAAATAGTTATGTCTGGCGTGTCGGGTCTTTCGCAATTTATTGATCAGGCTACGCATGAGAGCCGTCTTCGGGTCGAGAGCGACCTCGGGGACGGCTTCGTTCGTTTGCGGGTTTCTGAGGCCGAGCGTCGTCAGGCCAAGCAGGACATTCGCTGCGTCGAGGATGCCGCCATCGAGATGCTGCGTAACGCGCGCGATGCGCATGCACGCTCTATCTTCTTCGCGGTTTCCAAATCGGGCTCCATGCGCCGATTCACGATGGTGGACGATGGCGATGGCGTGCCGGATCACCTGCATGAGGCAGTGTTCGAGCCGCGCGTCACCTCAAAGCTCGATTCCATGACCCTGGATGACTGGGGCGTGCACGGCCGTGGCATGGCGCTCTACTCCATCAAGGCGAACGCTGAGGAGGCATTCATCGCAGCATCGGCGGCGGGGCAGGGCAGCTCGTTCGTGGTGACGTTCGACACCGCGAAGGTCACCGAGCGTCGCGATCAAAGCACGCTCCCCGATCTTGTGAAGGGCCTCGATGGCACCTGGAGCGTCGGCTCAAGTCCTCACAACATCGCGCGCACGACGGCCGAATTCGCCCTTGCGAACAGGCGAGCGTGTACGGTGTACTTCGGAAGCCCTGTGGAAATTGCGGCGACCCTGCTCGCCTTTGGCCGATCGTCGCATCAAAGCGTCGCCGGCATCAATCCTGATCAAGTTTCGGCATTGAAGCGCTTGGCTTGCTCCTCCGATTCGCTTCAGTTTACCCGTATCGCGTCAAGCATCGGGCTTGAGATGTCCTCGCGCAGCGCGCACCGCATTCTCCAAGGTCAGGTGCAGCCGCTTCCGCCGTATCTCGAAACCCTCGAACGCAGGCGGGAGAGCGACGCGCGCGTTCGTTCCCCGAAAAACGCTGTAGGACGTGACTATCGCGGCCTCAAAATAGCCCGGGAAGATATGGATGATTTCTCTGCAGACCTCAAGCGCGCGTGGCGCGAGCTTGCTGATCGCTACTTTTTGGAAGAGGATATCGAGCCTACAATTCGTATTTCGCATGACAGCGTGCATGTGACGTTTCCTGTGCGCAAGCAGCTGTAGTAGAATACACCCTTGCGGCGTGCGCCAGCGTGTCGCGCAATGCACTACACCACCAAACGCAGTTGAAACACCGTAAAGGAACCTTATGTCCAATGACGTCGAACGCAAGTCGCAGGTTGGCTGCCTCAAAGTCTCATCGAAATCGTCCCCGGCATCGGTGGCCGGTGCCATTGCCGGCATGATCAAAGACGGCTCGTGCGTCGAGATCCAGTCCGTGGGGGCGGGCGCCGTTAACCAGGCGGTCAAGGCTATCGCTATCTCGCGCGGCTTCCTCTCGCCGATCGGCATCGAAATCGTATGCATTCCTTCGTTCGCCGACATCGTGATCGACGGCGAGTATCGCACCGCCATCAGGTTCGATGTCGAGCCGAGGCACGTTCGTGCCACTGCAACCCCCGATTCGTCCGAGCCGCGCGTTTTGTAGCGCCCTGCGCGTGATTGCTGCGTCGCTGCGGCCTGTTACACATCCCCTCCATCGCCTGAAAGCGAGGCCTCATGTCTTCTTTGTCAGAACGCACGTTCTGTCTCTATACCTACGGCTGCCAGATGAACGAGCATGATTCCGAGCGTATCGCTGGCATGCTCGAATCTTTGGGAGCCATCCAGGTCGAAGCCGTCGAAGATGCCGAAATCGCCGTCTTCGTCACGTGCTGCATCCGCGAGGCTGCCGATGTGCGCCTGATGGGCCAGGTCGCTTCCATCAAAAACATTCCGCTGCCCAGTGGCAGCGACCTCAAGAAGCGCATGATCTGCATCGGCGGCTGCATCGGCCAGCGCGATGGCCAGAAGCTCATCGATGCGCTACCTCACGTCGATGTGGTCTTCGGTACGCAGAACATCGAGCATCTGCCGCTTCTGCTTGAGAAGGCCATCGACGGCGGCGTCCATCGCGTGGAAACGCTTGAATCTGCTACGACATTTTCTACCGAACTGCCCTCCAAGCGCGTGCATCCTTGGGCCGCGTGGCTGCCCATCACGGTGGGATGCAACAACTTCTGCACGTACTGCATCGTGCCCTATGTGCGCGGCCGGGAGCGCTCGCGCACGCTAGAAGACGTTGCTGCCGAAGCTCGCGCCCTTGTGGCTGACGGCGTGCGCGAGATCACTCTTCTAGGCCAGAACGTGAATTCCTACGGTCGCGACCTGTACGGCGAGCCGCGTTTTGCCGACGTGCTCCGGGCCGTATCCGAAACCGGCGTGGAGCGCATTCGTTTCGCGACATCGCACCCGAAAGACCTCACTGATGAAGTGATCGGGCTTTTCGGCGAGCTGCCCAACCTCATGCCTGCGCTCCATCTCCCCGTGCAATCGGGAAGCGACCGTATCCTCAAGGCGATGAACCGCCGCTACACTGCCGAACACTATCGCGGTCTCGTTGATAAAGTGCGTGCGGCATGCCCCGACATCTCGCTTTCGACCGATATCATCGTCGGCTTTCCGGGCGAGACCGAGGAGGATTTCCAGGCGACGTATGACCTGGTGAAATCCATTGGCTATTCCCAGGTGTTCACCTTTATCTACTCGCGTCGCGAAGGTACGCCCGCCGCAAAGATGGTGGATGAGACTCCTCGTGAGGTCATCCAGGCGCGTTTTGAATCGCTTGTCGATCTCGTGCAAGATTCGGCACACGAGCAGAATCAGCGGTTCACGGGTCGCACCGTGGACGTGCTCATTGAAGGTACGTCGAAGCGAGACGGCTCGATGTGCACCGGGCACAGCCCCCATAACGTGACGGTTCATGCGAAGCTTCCTGATGGCGTGGCTATCGAAGAGCTTGAGGGCACGATCGTCCCCGTGCGCATCGACGAGGCTAAGACGTGGTATCTGTCGGGAGAGATCGTTCGTGGCTAAGGGCGAGTCGGAGAGGCTTTCGCTTGCGCATCCCGTGGTGTGCGTTGTGGGTCCTACCGCATCGGGCAAAACCGATGTGGCGCAGCTGGTGGCCTCGGCGCTGGATGGTGAGGTAGTTTCTGCTGATTCGATGCAGGTCTATCGCGGCATGGACATCGGCACGGGTAAGCTTCCTGCGGCTGAGCGCGTGGTGCCGCACTGGGGGTTCGACCTCGTGGACCCCGGCGAGGCGTATTCCGCATCGCTCTTCCAGGAGTATGCGCGTGCCTGTTTCAAGGATATCGACGCTCGTGGCAAGAGGGCGGTTCTCGCAGGTGGTACGGGGTTTTTTGTGCGTGCTGCGATTGACGATTATCGTTTTCCTCAGGGCGAGCAGGTGGATAATCCCGTGCGCGAGCGCTGGATTGCATTTCTCGATGCCCATGGCGCCGAGGCGCTTTGGGAGGAGCTGAAGTCTCGCGATCCCGAAAGCGCCCAGCTCATTCATCCGAACAATTCGAAACGTGTTGTGAGGGCGCTTGAGATGCTCGAGCTTGACGGCGTAAGCTATGCGCGCAAGCATGAAGGGCTCGCGACCATGGCGCAGTTCGTTCCTACCGTTTTCTTCGGCTTGGCGGTTGACCCCGAGATCCTCAAACGGCGCATCAATCGCCGCGTGGATGCGATGGTTGAAAACGGCCTGGTGGATGAGGTCAAGGGGTTGCTCGATGCAGGGTTCGAGGGGGCATGCACAGCCCGCGATGCGATAGGATATAAAGAGATCGTGGCGGCGTTGCGCGGCGAGTGCTCGCTTGATGACGCGATTGAGGCGATCAAGCTCGCAACGCGCCGCTACGCTAAGCGGCAGCGCACGTGGTGGCGTGGCGATGCGCGCGTCACCTGGATCGATGCCGATGACGGCGATGTGCGCCGTGTGGCCGATTCGATACTGCAGATGATCAACGCATAATTCGGAGGCATCAATGTCTTTTTCCGACACGTCAGTGAACAGCTTGACCGAAGGGCTTGAGCGCGCGATTCTCGTGGGAATCGAGTATAAGAACGCTCTGGATGAGATCTCTGCGGAATCATCGCTCGCGGAGCTCGCGCGCCTTGCCGATACCGCGGGCGCCGAGGTGGTGGCCACTACTACGCAGCGCCTCGATGCGCCCAACCCCCGCACGTTCGTCGGAAGCGGCAAGGCAGAGGAAATCGCCGATATGTGCCGCTCTTTGGCGGCTGATGTCGTGATCTTCGATGAGGAGCTTACGCCCTCCCAACAAAGCAATCTTGAGAAGGTCGTGCCCAAAGATGTCAAAGTAATCGATCGCACGGCTCTCATCCTTGATATTTTCGCACTTCATGCGACTACGAAAGAGGGCAGGCTGCAGGTGCGTCTCGCTCAGAACCAGTACCTGTATCCGCGACTGCGCGGCATGTGGGCCCACCTTGCGAGCAACCGCATGGGCGGCGGCGTGGGTTCGCGCTTCGGCGAAGGCGAGAGCCAGCTCGAGGTTGACCGTCGCATGGTGCGCAAGCGCATCACTTCAATCCGCCGCGAGCTCGCGCAGGTGTCCAAGGTGCGTTCGACGCAGCGCGCGGCGCGCTACGCTTCGTGCATTTACAAGGTTGCCGAAGCGGGGTACACCAATGCCGGCAAGTCTAGCCTCATCAACCGCTTGGCGGGTGCCGACGTGTTGAGCTATGACAAGCTGTTCGCCACGCTCGATTCCACCACGCGCAAGCTTGTGCTCCCGGAGGGCCGTGAGGTCACGCTAACCGATACCGTCGGGTTCATCCAGAAGCTTCCCACCACGCTCGTGGAGGCGTTCAACAGCACGCTTGACGAGATTCGCGGTGCCGATTTGATTCTTCATGTCGTTGATGCGTCGTCGCCCGAGTGCGATCGCCAGATGGCTGCGGTGGATGAGACCCTTGAGCAGATCGGTGCCCATGAGATACCGCGCATCCTCGTATTCAACAAATGCGATCTTGTTGACGAAGCGGAACGCGGCACGCTTGCCGCTCGATATCCCGATGCTGTGCTTGTCTCAGCGCACACGGGCGAGGGGACCGATGACCTCATCCGTGCGATCGAGCGTGCGGCGACGGCGAGCGAATCGACGATGGAGGTGGTCGTTCCGTATTCACGCGGCGACATCACGTCGCTGGCGCACGGGAAATGCACCGTAGTCGCGGAGTCGTACGATGAGCGGGGCACGATTATGACGTTGCGT
>CAUWMI010000142.1:0-6814 GCA_963559755.1 uncultured Slackia sp.
CCGCGGCGCAAGGTGGTATATTACGCGCCTCCCCGGCCGGGGTCAAGGAAAAGTTCGAATTTCGTTTGGGAAAAGATAAATCTATTGCTCATTCAGTGCTTATGTCAATACGTTTTTCCTGGTTACAACCAAAAGTTGCCTCAAGTCACTTTGCGCCCAGAAATATGAAGCCATCTTCACAATTCATGAATCATGTACGCTGAACTAATTTTTAGCCTTCTTAGCCCAACGAAATGACGTGCCCCCACCTGTTCCGGAACATTCCGCAGCGCCCATGCCAATCCTTATATCAATCCATATATATGTACTTATATATGCGACTTAATCAAATCGGCTGTCTATGCCCTGCCCCGCTTGACCGCACCTGTTCTCCAACATCGAGCGCTATGACATTTCGCGGTCTGGTTCCGGCAAAGCGTCTTCGATTCCGGCAAAAAGGAAAGGCGCCCGGTTGGACGCCTTTCTTTTACTTTGTATGGGGGCTCGTCATTTGAGCCTTTCCTCCCCATGGGCCCCCTTCTTTATATAGAGAGACGCGAATGGGGTTTAGACCAGACGGACGAACTTCTTCTTGCCCACCTGAATCTTGGCCTCTTTGAGGAAATCGGGCTCGACGTTGTAGCGCTTAGCCTCAACGGCTTCGCCGTTCACCTTGACGCCGCCGCCGTCGATGAGACGACGCGCCTCGGAGACGCTCGCGGCAACGCCTGCGTCAACAAGCAGCTTGGCGAAGTACACGGTGCCATCCTCGCCCGGGGTCAAATCGGCCGCGAACGTCGGAGCGTCCTCGGGGAAACCGTGCTCCTTGAACTTGAGGTCGAAGTCGGCCTCAGCAGCCTCGGCAGCAGCCTCGTCGTAGTAGGCGGCAACGATGTTGCGGGCAAGCGCACGCTTAACCTTGTTGGGATGCAGCTCATCGGCGGCAAGACCGCGCTCGATTTCGTCGATGGTGGCAACGTCCTCGGTGGAAGCCAAGCGGTAGTACTTCACCATCAGCTCGTCGGGGATGCTCATCACCTTGCCGAACATGTCGTTGGGCTCATCGGTGAGACCGATGTAGTTGCCGTAGCTCTTGGACATCTTCTGCACGCCGTCGGTGCCCTCAAGCAGCGGAAGCGTGAGAGCCACCTGGGGCTCCATGCCCATCTTCTCCATGAGCTCACGGCCGGCGAGCAGGTTGAACAGCTGGTCGGAGCCGCCGATCTCGACATCGGCCTTGATGACCACCGAGTCATAGGCCTGCATGACGGGATAGAGGAACTCGTGCAGCGCGATGGGCAGGCCGCCCGTATAGCGCTTATGGAAATCGTCGCGCTCGAGGATGCGCGCCACGGTGAAGTTGCTGATGAGCTTCAGGAGGCTCTCCATATTGAGATCCAGGATCCACTCCGAGTTATAGCGAAGCGTGGTCTTTTCGGGATCGAGAATCTTGAACGCCTGGTCGACGTAAGTCTGGGCGTTCGCAGCAATCTGCTCGCGCGTCAGCTGGGGGCGCGTCGAGTTGCGGCCCGAGGGGTCGCCGATCAGCGCCGTGCCGTCGCCGATGATAAGCGTGACATGATGGCCGAGGTCCTGGAACTGGCGCAGCTTGCGCAGCGGCACCGCATGGCCCAGGTGGATATCGGGCGCGGTGGGATCGACGCCGAGCTTGATGTTGAGCTCGCCGCCGCGCTTGAGCTTCTCAAGCAGCAGGCTTTCGGGCACGACGGTATCAACGCCGGACTTGATGATGTGAAGTTGCTCTTCGGGGGTTATCGGACTCATCTCCTTCTGTATGCAGGGACGCGCCGAAGCGCGCAGTGTGCCTATAGTATCAGAAACCCGCCGCGCGGTCAGGCACGTTGAGTGCCGGACACGCGTGGGAAACATTGATGCGCCCACGCCGCCATGTGCCGGCGCGGGGAAAGCGAGCCTACGATACGCCGCGGAACAGATGCCCCGTGGTGCATCCCTCCACCTTGGGAAGGCGGTTGTCGCCCTTGAGCGCGATATCCCTCGCGTGCACGGCGCGCGACACGGCTTCGGTCGCCTGCTGGACGTTCATGAGGGTCGTATCCACCATGAACGCCGAAACGCCTGCGGCAATAAGGTCGCATGCAAGGTGCGTGGCATCCAGGCGCACGGCATTATATAGATGGCTCCTGCCGCACGCATCGGTCACCACCTGGAACTGGTAGCCTTTGCGATCCTCGAGGAAATGGGGGCTTTTGCGACGGGCGCATACGCTGCAGCGCTGATCGCACGGGCCCTGGCTCATGAGCAGGCAATGCTCAGTCACCATGAGCTCCTGGTACCCCGACACGGTAAGCCCCAAGGGTATCGGAGAAGTGCTGCCGAGCGACTCAATCTGCTCGAGCGAAAGCTCCGGCGAGAGCCAGACCCTCGACGCGCCGGCTTCGGCAAGCGCGTCGAGCGTGAGCGCGTTGGTCACGGGCACATGCGGCCCCACCTCAACTTTGAACCCCTGGTCAAGCGCCCGATGGAGCTGCCCGAGCGACTCGACCATCACCGGATTTTTAGCATCCACGAAGCGCCACGGATCGAAATCGGGCTCGGCGTTCATGGACGGCTTGTCCACAACGGGCAAGACGACGAGACGGTCCTTTGGGTAGGAGGCCCCGTCGGACGCGGCGTTGATCTGCCCCGCCGAACATGCCTCGCCCGGCAGAAGGTTGAGAGCAGGCACGTAGATGGCATCGGCCCCCGCGCGCTTTGCGGCGCGGGCGCAGGCGGGGTTGGACGCAATCGCCATGACGCGACACGAGCCGAAGCGCGGCTGACGCGAAGGGCACCTCTGCTCCGCCTTGGGAAGCGGCCTGTTGCGCGTGCCTTCCAGCAGCGCATCCTGCAGCATCAAGAGCGCCTGTGCGCGCGCCTTGTGGAGCGCGGAGAACCCGAGGCCCACTCCTTCGTCGAGCTCGATCTGGAGCGACTCGAACCTGAACGGCATGTTGCCCAGGCGGTCGATGTGCTCGCGTACCTCGTCGCAGGTTATCGCCTTGGTGCGCGCGGCCTCCACCACGGCACCCTCGAAACGCACGTGCACGCCGCGCGCCTGCGCCTCAATCGTCAGCGGCTCGCCGATGCGCAGGCGCACTGCGGCCTGCACGGCGACGCGGGGCTCGAGCGAATCGTCCTCGAACGCGAGCGAAGCGTCGCGCACGCGGAACACGCGATCGCCCTTGGCTACCTTGCGGCCGAGGTTCAGGCGGTACTCCCGCCCCTTCTTCGCAACCGAGACGTCAACCGTGACAGCGAAATGGCCCTTGTTCGTCCAGAATTCGAGCACGTCGCCCTCATGGAGTTCAACCGATGACTCGATGCGGGCTTCGCGGCCGTCCACGCGCGCCACGCGCCCCACAAACACGCCACGGTTATTGGGACGGCGATAGCTCATGATGTCGTTGCCGCGGTGGTGTTTGAGATAGCCCTGGGTGAAGCCACGGCTGAACGCCTCGGCAAGGGCGCGACGCTCCTCCTCGGTGGCGCCTTCGCCCGAATCCTTCACCGCGCACAGCGCCTCCTGCCCGCTTGCGCCCGAAGACAGGGCCGCATCGTACGCCGCCGCGAGGCGATCGAGCACCGAGCGGTACACGCCCACCACGGTGGATACGTATTCGGGCGATTTCATGCGACCTTCGACCTTCACGCTGTCGACGCCCGCCAGCGCGAGGTCGGCCAGCATGCCAATCGTACACAGGTCTTTGGGCGAAAGCAGATGGTCGCCCTCGGAAGGAAGCGCGTTTTTGACCGCGGCATTATGGAGCGTGTACGGCAGGCGGCACGCCTGGGCGCACATCCCGCGGTTGGCGGAGCGCCCGCCGATGAGCGAGCTCATGAAGCACTGGCCCGAGTAGCACACGCACAGAGCGCCGTGGCCGAATGTTTCCACGGAAAGCCCGAGCGCATGCGCCTCGCGCGCCGCATCGGCCACCTCGGCAAGTGTGAGCTCGCGGGCGAGCGTAATCCGACGCGCGCCCAGGGCGGCAGCGGCATGGATGCCGTCGGCATTGTGGGTATTCATCTGGGTGGAGATATGAACGCGCGCCTCGGGCAGCGTGCGCACGATTTCTGCCGCAACGCCGATATCCTGCACGATAAACGCATCCACGCCGCGACGGTACGCCTGGCGCGCCAGCTCGAGAGCGCCCTTGGCCTCATCAGGCATGACGGCGATGTTGAGCGTCAGATATACGCGCACGCCGCGCAAATGGGCGTAGTCGCACGCCTCCTGCAGCGTGTCGAGCGTGAAGTTGTCGGCGCCGCGACGGGCATTGAAATCCTCGCAGCCCAGATAGACGGCGTTCGCGCCGGCGCACACGGCCGCATGCAGGCACGCCATCCTGCCCGCGGGAGCGAGCAGCTCCATCGAGCGAAACGGGTTGGCATCCGCCGAAAAGGGGGCATCCGACACGCGTGCGTCTTTATAGGTATGTGGGTTCGCCATGAAATAATCCTATCGTCACGTAACGAAGCTTTGCGAATAATAGCGCTTTCAGGTATCGTGCCATCCATGAAAACACGGAGAAAACAGCGCGAGACACGCGCACACGCAGGACAGTGGACAATACTCGTCGTATTGCTGGGCCTTGGCCTGGCAATTTTCGGCGGCTATCAAGGTGCTATGGCGCTCGTTCATAGCTGGTGCGAAGGCTTGCCCAGCATTGACGACACCAACGCGTTCACGGTGTCCGAACAGTCAACCATCTACGCCGCCGACTACAACGAGGAAACCGGCGAAGGCACGGTGCTCGCCGAGCTCTATCTTGAGAAGCGCGACCCGCTCACAAGCTTGGACCAGGTGAGCCCTTATGTGACCAACGGCACCATCGCCACGGAGGACGAGCGCTTTTACCAGCACCACGGCGTTGACCTCCAGGGCATTGTCCGCGCGGTGTTTGTCAACCTGTCGGGCGGTCAGGAGGGTGCATCCACCATCACGCAGCAGCTGGTGCGCAACACCCTGCTCTCCGACGAGGCGACCGAGATTTCGTTCAAGCGCAAGGTGCGCGAGATCGAACTAGCCACCCAGATGGAAAAGAAGTTCTCCAAGGAGGAAATCCTCCTTATGTACCTCAACACCATCAACTACGGTGACGGTTGCTACGGCATCCAGACGGCTGCCGAGAACTACTACGGCGTGAACGCGAGCGATCTGACCATCGCGCAGGCCGCTACGCTCATCGGCATCCCCAACTCGCCCACCATGTACGACCCCTACCTCAACCCCGAGGCATGCATCGAGCGCCGTAACGTGGTGCTTTCGCGCATGCTCACCAACGGGGTCATCACGCAGGAGGAGTACGACGCCGCCAAGGCCGAAGAGCTCAACGTGCGTGAGAAGACCGAGGAAGAAGAGACCAACAACGGCATCTACCGCTACAAATATTTCGCCACCTACGTGCGCGACCTGCTGCTGAAGCCCGTCGAGGAGGGCGGCTGGGGCCTTTCCACCTCCGACCTGTTCGAGGGCGGCCTCAAGGTGATCACCACCATCGACCCCACCATGCAGCAGTACGCCGAGGATGCGGTTGCCAAGCAGTACGAGAGCGGCGGCGTTGGCGAGAACCAGGAGTTCGCGCTCACGCTCGTTGATCCCAACACTGGCTTTATCAAGGCGATGATCGGCGGTCGCAGCTTCGACGAGGATCAGCTCAACATCGCCACGAGCGACAACGGCCGCCAGATCGGCTCCACCGCCAAGGCGTTCACGCTTGCTGATGCCATCGAAAAGGGCATCAGCCCGCAGACGAACATGAACTGCAACGGCCCCGTTGATACCGTTGACGGACACGAGGTCCACAATTACGGAAACACCAATTACGGCACGCTTTCGATTGCTGACATGACCGCTGTTTCATCCAACACCGGCTACATCAGGCTTTCGTACACCGATTCGGCTCAAAGCGGCGTGACCCCCGACTCCATCGTGGCCATGCAGGAGAGGCTTGGACTCACCCAGAAGGATATCAACGGCACGCCCAAGTTGCCCGCCGTTGCCACTACTACACTCGGCGTCGGCCAGGCGAACACCACCGAAATGGCGAGCGCATACGGCACCTTTGCCACGGGCGGTACCTACCGCAAGGCAACGCCTATCATTAAGATTCTCGACAAGGATGGCGGTGTGGTGGGCACCGATTACAGCGCCGGCGTCGAGGGCGAGCAGGTGCTTTCCAACGAGGTCTCCTACGCTGTCACCCAGGTGCTCGAGGGTGTCATCTATAAATCCATGGGCACCGCCACTGCCGCGGCCTTGCCTTCCGGCCAGATTGCTGCCGGCAAGACCGGCACCACGAACGATTGGCACGACCTGTGGTTCGTGGGATACACCCCGCAGCTTTCCTGCGCGGTGTGGACGGGCGACCGCAGCTACGAAGACACGTACTACACCGACACCTGGTGCCAGGATATTTGGCGCGACCTGATCAGCGATTGCCTGGAAGGCCAACCCCTCGAGGACTTCAAGACCGCTCCGGACCCCGACTACAACAGCACGTACAAGGGCTCCTACGGCAGCAGCTCTGACGATGAGGACGCCGAGGGCGAGGAGACCAAGGACGAAGAGAAGCAGGACGAGGAGACTGAGCAGCCCGACCAGCCTGACGAGCCTGCGACCAACCCCGATGACCAGCCCACCGAGCCGGTTGACCCCGGCACCGATCCTGGTACGGACCCCGGCACAGATCCCGGCACAGATCCCGACCAGCCCACCGAACCGGTTGACCCCGAGCCCGAGCCTGAACCGGAGCCCGATCCAGGACCAACTCCCCCCGTGGATGGCTCGCAGACTTAACTTGGATATGCGACATCC
>CAUWMI010000143.1:0-6814 GCA_963559755.1 uncultured Slackia sp.
ATGGGTCGGCGCGTCAGGATTACCTTGAAGAACCATGCGCTACGGCAGCAATTGCTTCGTCAGAAGGTTTTGCCGGGGACTTCTTTCGAGATGTTTCTGCAGTAAGGTCTTTTCATGCCGCCGTCAAAAAAGCGCCGGAGCCTGTGTGATTCCGGCGCTTCTGACGGTGCTCTGCTTTGCCGTGCTTGTCGATCGGCTCCAGCAAGGCGGTTGAATTATTTTTCTGCGCCGGTCGTGCGCTTTTGGACGGTTTTGGACTTGGCAAGGCGGGGGCGTCCGGGGCGGGGCTTGCTATTCAGGCGTCGCTGGACGGATTCGCAAGTGATGAACGACGCGTTGCCCTTCGTGTAGCCCTCAAGGATGCCGGCTTTGACCATCTGCGAAATGCGAGCGCGGGATACTCCCAGCTTTTCGGCCGCCTCGGAGGCGGTGATGGTGTCGATAGCGTCGACGGACGCGTCGATGCTGGCAATCAGCACGATGCCGCCGTCGTGGCTGGGCGCATTGCCGAATGTCGCCTTCGGCATGGGGCTGTTATGCATGAGACGCTGCTCGATCTCGCGGCGCAGCAGCGAAACCGCTTTGCGCGAAACTTCGGCGCGGCTGCGGCCTTTGACCTCCCCCTCGAAATCGAAGGGCATAGCGCTAAGCGAGCCTCCCGTAGGGTACAGTTCGAATTCATAGGTGTGTACCATCGCTTGCGTCCTTATCTTCCATGGGCTCGCGTCGGGCCCTCCGTATCTGATGCGCGCAAGAACGGTGAAGCTCCGGATCCGTGTTTCGAGCCCCCAAGTCGAGGTGCTCTTCGCTTCGCTTCCTGCGTTGTGGGGCTGATACTACCCGGTTTGGAGGCGAAGCTGTTGGGTGACGGACAACACTTTGCAAAAGTACACATCTTCTATACGATTGAAAGCAAAAATATGCCTCTGAGCAGGACAGATGACGCGACGTCATCGGGTTTTAGATTATCCTGATAAGTAGTTTTGAATAATAGATAGCTTCTAAATTCAAAGAGATTTGGCAGCGGGCGTCCGCCAATTCTGACGACGAATGATATCGAGTCACTGTGTCCTGCGTTAACGCTTTTCCAACGTGTTTGAGCATCGTGCAAAGTCGTCGTCGCATGGCGGAGGGTTAGTGGTAGTATGAGCGGCCAGGCGGTGCGTCGCGCTCGGGCAAAGTTGAATGAGCGACGGCATTGTCGCATCGATAGATAAAAAGCGGCGAGTGCCGCGTTTGGAGGGGGAGACATGCCGGAAGTTTGCAGTTCTAAGGGACGCGCTCAACTCGAGGGCGTTGTATTCGTGGGGCAAACGCTTGCGCCCTTGTTCTTGAACGACCCCGCTCATGGAGCGCTCGATGAAGAGCTCGCTGCCATGGCGTCGCTTGACGTTGATGCCGCGGCGGCGGAATGGCCGTTTGTTTCCGCCGAGGAAGCGTGCGACGCATTGGGCCTGATGAATCAAGGACTTTCAGAAGGGCCGCATGCCGATGCTCTTGTCTGGGAGTATCGTCGCTTGTTTGTGGGCCCTGCCAAGATGCCTTGCCCGCCTTGGGGTTCGGTGTATACCGATCGCGATTGCGTTGTGTTCGGAGAGTCAAACCTTGCGTTGCGTGCCTGGATGCGCAAATGCGGTATTCAGCGCTTAGGCGATGAGAAGACTCCTGAGGACCATATCGGGTTGATGCTCGCGCTTTTGGCGTGGCTCGCCCAGGAAAAGCCTGAGCTTGTGAAGGAGTTCCTCCTTGATCATCTGCTGCCGTGGTCTTCCCATTACCTCGATCAGCTGGAAGAAGCCGCGCAGCAGCCTTTCTACAAGGGTCTGGCGCAGATAACCAAGGCGAGTCTTGAGGGCATGCAGGAGGCATTCGGCCTCGAGGTCACTTATCCGCGCTTCTTCCGCTAAAACTGCTGCTTTCGTTCGGCTTTCACAAAGCTCTTTGGCCCTGATTGCCTTGCTCTCAGGGCCTTCTGATTTTACTGCGCCGCAACCCAGGCGCGCACGCATTCGAGGAATGCCTTTGTGGCAATTGAGGCAGTGTCGTAGGAGCGAACCGCGATGGCAAGCTCGCGATGCGTGGGGATTTCGGGTTCCACAAACGCCAGGTCGAATGGCGCGTCACGCAGCATGAGCTTGGCGAACAGGCTGAATCCCAACCCTTCGCTCACCATTCCCATGACGGCAAAATCGTTATCCAGGGTGAACCGCGTTTTGGGATGCACGCCGTGGCGGTCGAAGAGCGCATCGAATTCCGAATGAGCGCTTCCGCGTACTTTTATATAGGGCTCGTTTGCCAAAGCCTCGGCGGGAAAGAAGGAAGCCTGCGCCAGAGGATGGTCGTGCGCGACCACCGCATAGATGGGGTCTTGGGCAAGCGGAATGCAGAAAAGCTGTTCATGCGCCGCCGGCAGCACTAGAAATGCGCAGTCAAAGTCTCCGTTCAGAAGATAGTTTTCAACCTCAGCCTGGTCCTCGATGCATGAGATGTGCAAATCGATTTTGGGATGCTGCTTTAAAAACTCGCTCACGATTCCGGGCAGCCAATGAATGGCGACGCTGGCGAATGCCGCTATGCGCACCGTGCCCGATTCCAAGTGATGCATCTCATCCAGGCGCGTTTGGAGCGATCGTTCGGTATTGTGCACGTTCTGCACCAGAGGGAGCAGCTGCCGCCCGTCGGGGGTAAGCGTGACGCCCGTCCGCTCACGCGCGAACAGGGCAGTGCCCATCTCTTTTTCCAACGTTGCGATTATTTAGCTGATGCCCGCCTGGGTGTAGCCAAGCTCTTCGGCGGCGCCCTTGAAGCTGCCGACTTCCGCCACCTTAAGAAATGCTTCGTACTTGGAGTTGCCCATGCCCTGCTCCTGCTTCCGCTGGTAATTTGCTATATAAGAATATCTTATATCAATAGAAAGATATTCCAGTTTTACTTTTGTTGAGAGCGCCACTAAGATGCAGCTTCGAAATTACACACGAGGATGCCGCGAAAAGAGGTGCACGAAATGAAGAGAAGCTGGATGTTCGTCATGCTGGTGGTTCTGCAGACCGCCATCTACGGCGCCGCGAACGTGGTCATGAAAGTTGCGTATACCGACATCCCGCCTCTGTGGTGCACCGCTTTGCGTTTCGGAATCGCGTTTGTCGTGTTCATGCTGCTGTTCGGGCGCAATATCGGATCGCAGCTTCGCTGTGCGGGCCTGCGCGCCTGGCTGCCGTCGAGCATCTGCATGGGGGCGACGTTCATCACCAGCAGCCTATCCGTCAATCTGACCAGCGCCACGAATGCCGGGTTCTTCATCGCTCTTCCGATGCTGTTTGCCCCTGCGTTCGCGCTGGTTCTCATGCGTAGGCCCTATCGGTTGAGCATCGCGGCGCTGCAGCTTGCAGTGCTGGTGGGGCTGTATCTCCTGTGCTGCAATGGCGGTGCGCTGAGCATCGGACCGGGCGAGCTTGTGGGTCTTGCGAGCTCGGCGTTCTTTGCCGCCGCACTGGTTCTGAGCGAGCGCGATCTGTCGAATGCGAACGCCCATGTGGACGCCAAGGGGCTTTCCGCCACGCAGACGGGCGTCACGTTTGTGTTCGCCCTTGCGGGTGCTTTGCTCTTCGAGCCCACGCCGGCCTTCACCCAGGTGCCGGCTATCAGCTGGGCCGCAATTGCGTTCCTCGCACTGTTCGGCACTTGCCTGGCGTTCTTCCTCCAAAACACTGCGCTGGCCCATTTGCCTTCTGCGACCGTCTCGGTGGTCCTATGCGCCGAGCCCGTGTTCACCGCGGTGCTCTCGGCGATGTTCTTGAGCGAGTATCTGAGCGCGATGGGCATCGTGGGCGCCGCGATCGTAGTTGCCTGCACCGTTGCCGCCACGCTGCTCGATGAGCAACCGCAGAAGCCTTCCGAGAGCTTCATACAAAAACTCGCCCAGGCGCGCCACAATCAACAGCGTTCCCAGCGCCGCCCTCAACGAACGCCCCTCACCGACAACGACTAGCTTGGTCGTGTGCCAGATTGGAAAAGCTTCCTGCCTTTTGCGATTGTGTGAGCGCTTTTATCTTTTATACGAGAAAGGGGCCGGAAGTTATATTCCGGCCCCTTCATGCGTCCCGGCAATAGGAGGGAGGGAAGCCGGGAGATTGCTTCGGTTAGAATGGATGAATGCCACTAGCCTTCCAAATACTTGATAATCTCCTTTGCGCCCGTGATTCCTGAAGCAATGGAGAGGCCGCAGGCGGTTCCGGGGATATCGTAATACGGACGGCAGAAGGCGCTTCCCATATTGAGACCGCCCATGAACAGACCGCCAATGGGCTCATTGTCTGCATTGAGTGCAGTCAGGTGGTCATTTATACGGATGCCACCCAAGGTTGCCCAATAGGCCGATTGATATTCAAAGAGGTAGTAGCCCTTACCATCCTTGATTTCGGTCAGAAACATGGGGTCTTTTCCGAAATCGTCATCCTGCTGCTTCCTGCAGAACTCGTTGTACTTTTTCACGGTTTCCTCGAGGTTTGCCAGGCCGAAGGCTTCCGCGCATTCCGCAATCGTATCGCCCCTAACTGCCCATCCCTCAGAAACTGCTGCATCGAATTGCTCCGGAGCATGGCTCAAAACCGGATAGAACATTTCGCGTCCAAAATTCCAGTCTGGTTCGCCTAGATATTTATAAATGCCCTCTTTAACGCAAGCGTCGTAGTATTCTCCGTCGATAAGGACATAGTAGTTACCGTGGTTCAATCCGGCTTGGCCGCTATAAACCAGGGGGTCAAACGCCATGTTCTCCTCGTTCATGAAGCGCTCACCAGCCTGGTCGACGATGAGTCCACCGTAGATGGCAAAGCACAGGTTCTCGTTATTGAGATTCCAGTCGGAGTCATACATGGCGCTGCCGTGTTTTTGATTGGCGCCGCATATCTCGTTGCTAATGAGCGCATAGTAATTTTCCGAAACCGCACCGGCAGCTTCGGCCATGAGGATGCCATCGCCGGAATTCGTGGGCGTCCCCATGTTTACGAGTGAAACGCCCTTGAACCGATCGTGAATCATGGACTCGTTGGCGCCAAAACCACCCGTAGACAAGAACACAGCTTTAGTTTCAATAGAAAGCACCGTATCGTTGTCGCGGATAGCTTTTATGCCGGTCACGACTCCGTTTTCAAGAATCACTTCGGTGGCTTCGCAGTTGTAGATGAACGAGCCTCCCATGGCTTCGATGGCGCTTACGATGGGGTCAATGCGCTCTTCTCCCACTTCCACAAAGTTGTGTAGCGCGGCCCATTTAAGCGATTTAGCGTATTGCGGATCGCCGGTGTACTCTACGTAGTTGTAGAAGTGCAGCCCGCAATCAACAAGACTCTCGAATGCTTCCTTGCTGTTAGAGAGAAGGTTCTTTAAGAGTTTGGAGTTGACAGAGCCGCGTGACCATTCCACATAATGGTCATATAAAGCACGTTCGGTGGCAATGGTGATGCCGCTTGCTTCTTGGCTCGAGGTGTCGCAGGCAGCCGGGCCGGAAAGATTTGCCAGGTTGGACGAAGCGCATGACGGGCCCTTCTCTAACAGCAGCGGAGTTTTGCCTTCCTTTGCCAGCTTGTACGCTGCCAGAAGACCACCGGCGCCACCACCCACGACGACTGCATAAGCGCTTGATTCTTCGACGGGCATATCTCCGTAGCGTTCCTGCAAATCCGAGTTGGTATTCGTCTCGCTTTGTGCATCCGTGGCTTCGTTCTGGGTGGGGGCGCAAGCGGTGAATGTTCCGGTTGCGGCTAAAGCGATTGATCCTGCCCCCATCCATTTGAGCAGTCCTCGACGAGAGATGGATGACTGGTTTCTCGTGGTCATGTAATCCTCCTCCTTTGTTGCGGTTTCGCGTGCTATGACACCGTCGTCAGGTGCAAGACCGCGATTTAATGGGGAAGATAAAGCACGGCGGAATGGAGAAAAACCTTCTTTTGGATTGATTTACATGCGATAGCCTTGGCGTATTTCGTCATACCAATGGTTGTATTCACGATGCTGAACAGGTGTTTTAGATATTCGATTAAGCATGCAAATCAAAAGGCATCTTCCGTCAAGGAGCAATCAAGCGTCTCTCTCAGTTCTCGGGGCGGCCGGGTCTTTCGATGCCAAGAGGAGACTCTGAGCTTTTTGCAATAAGAACGAGGGATATCAACTCCTGCCTCGTATGCACGGAAAGTTTCGTATAAATACGCGCGATGCGCTCAATATGGAGATATTCGGCAATAAACGGTGCGCTTCTGCCCTCCGAAAGAAGCTCGAGAACTTCCTTTTCTCTAGCTGTGAGTTGGGCTTCAGTCGCTAATCGCGTTATGGCGGTAACGGTTTTGTCGCTGGAAGGGGTAAGGGAAGGGAGCCCCGATGCGCTTGAAGCTGCAGATGCGAGCGCGTTATCTTGGCTGTCGACATCGCAGAATAAGTCTGGGCTAGCTTCTGGATCTTTTGTATCGGCAGCGTGGTGCGATCCCCAAAACAGTCTGTCAAGACTTTGCTCGTTGAGAAGGTAAAGGGCGCAGAAGACAAGCAGGCAAATAACAACGGTATCGGCAAGGCTTGAAAAGAGAATTGTGTCTAAGGAGGGAGCGGCCAGACTCAAAAGGTAAATAAGAGCGGCAGGGCCGGTGAGCAACAGATACATGCCACCCATAATGACCGAGAAGGGGACTTCGGCGTAAGTCGCGAGATCGAGCGCGACGACAACAATTCCTGTCCATACAACAATGCCAAGGACGGTTTCTGCGAAAGCAATTGTGAAAATGCCGAAGATGCCGGCCAGATGCATGGTGCAAACGATGGTGGA
>CAUWMI010000144.1:0-6768 GCA_963559755.1 uncultured Slackia sp.
GTGGCAAGCTCATCGCAACGCTCGTTCTCGGGATGGCCCGCATGCCCCTTCACCCAATGGAACGTCACGTCATGAGGCTGCTTCGCCTTCAGCAAACGCTTCCAAAGATCAGGGTTTTTGACGGGCTCCTTCTTGGCGTTTTTCCACCCACGCTTGAGCCAGCCGTCCACCCAGTGCTGGTTGAACGCGTCCACCACATACTTAGAGTCGGAATATAAGTCGATCGTGCACGGCCGGCGCAGCGCCTCGAGCGCCACGATCACTCCGAGCAGCTCCATGCGATTGTTGGTGGTGCGCTCGAAGCCCTGCGAAAGCTCCTTGACATGAAGCTTTCCCGCAGGATCAGTGTAGTGCATCACGGTGCCATAGCCGCCGGGGCCGGGATTGCCGCGCGACGCGCCGTCGGTGTATATGTTCACGTGCATCAAGAGACTCCTTATGCTCAAACGAAAAGCCCGCCGTCGCGAAGCAAGATGCCAAGCTCTCGGTAAGCGGGACGGAAATCAGGCAATGCCGTCGGACAGGCGAACGAGATGGTATCACAGGGTGCGCGATGCCCCCGGTAGAGTCCCATCGTTTCATAAGAAGATGCCAACAACGAAGCGACCCCGGCAGAGCAGGGTCGCTTTCGATGGAGGAAAAGGTGTGCATAAGCGCATCGGACGAAGAGTTTAAGCTCGGGACTTGGGCTGATGCATCGAACGCAACTTGAGTCAGGAACCCGGAGCCAGTTGTGCCAGCACGGAGCTTAAGCCTGGCTACCTGGGGCACAGAAACATTGGGTGCAGAGCTTGTGCCTGGCCGCCTGAGTGGGTGCAGGTCTTACGCCTGAGCAACCTGGGTGGCTTGCGCCTCGGGCACGGGGCCCTGCAGGCGCGAGGTGGCAGACGGGCTTGCCAGCGCTTGCTCGAGGCGAATGCGCACAT
Source organism: uncultured Slackia sp. (assembly GCA_963559755.1). GTDB lineage: Bacteria > Actinomycetota > Coriobacteriia > Coriobacteriales > Eggerthellaceae > Slackia. The sequence continues at coordinate 927 of CAUWMI010000144.1, forward strand.
CGGCCTTCACGGCCCCGAACGACGCCCTCGCCTCGCGCTTGGCGGCCTCGAACGCAGCAGCATCGGCGGCGCGCAGGTTCTGCACGCTCTCCACGCCGCGGCGCAGCTCCACCAGATCGCCCTGCATGCCGTCGGAAAGCTCCTGGAACGCAAGCACGCGTTCATCGGCCTCGCGCTGACCGTCATCCCAGGAGGCGCAGAAGAAGCTGCACGTCGCCGTGACCACGAGCATCACGCTCATGAGCACCGTGATGGCAATCTGGTTGCCCATATCCGACGAACTCACCTGCGACCCGATGGCCGAGAGGTCGGTCGACGCCGCGCCGCTCGCCGGCGTGCCGGCGAACAGCGACATATCGCCTGCAAGGCGGAAGTACGTGACCGCAGCCACCAGTGCCGCGAACAGCACGGCCATGCCCGCCGCCGCAACGATGGCGCCCTTGGGATTGCCCTCGGCGCGCATGCGCTTGGCATAGCGCCCCAGCAGATGAGGCAGCAGCACGCATCCCATGAGCACGCTGATCGTGATGGGGATGGGCAGGAAATCGTCGTCGAGGCCTTTCACGGCACAGCTGTACAGAAGCGCCGCGTCGCCGCACACCAGCAGAATCAGCGCGGCCTGTGAAGCGCGCAGCCACACGGGACGCGCCGCGCCCGATGCCTTCCTGCGGCCCGCGTCGATCCTCGCGAGGGTACCCTTCGCCGTCCTAGCCATTGCTGACCTCCTTCATTTCCTGATGGGCCTCATCCTCGACGCGCGGCGCGATGCGAACCACGGTGGGTGACGCTGCCGAGCCTGCCTCAGACCCAGCGCTGTACGAGCGTGACGAGAGCCCCACATCTGCCGATACGCCGTGCGCGCGAGAGACGACACCGGTGTCGAGCGTTGCATCAAGCGCGCGAACGGACGACCCCGTGCTCGCCGCAGAGCGATGCGAACGCCTCTCGCCCGCGCCCGCACGCCCGCGCAGCTCCTCCGCTTCCTCGCGTGCGCCGGTAAGGCGCTGGGACACATCGGTCTCGCGCACCTCGATCTCGCGCAGGCGCGCCTGGAGCGATGCCTCAATGCGGTCGAGCATCACGGCGTTCTCGGCATGCTGGCGCTCGAACCGCGCGCATACGCGCTCAAGCTCCATGTCGATGCGCGCGTCGAGCGCCTCGCCGTTGCCGGCATCGAGCGCCCCGGCCGAGATGAGCCCCTCGACCTTGCGCATCATCTCGGCCTCAAAGCTCACCATGTCGGGCATCACGTACTCACCCGCAATCGCCTCGAGCGGAGCTACCTCGCTCACGCCGCCCAGGCCGATGGCCCCGCAGCCGCGCACCTGGCCGCCGCCCGCGTGCTTGGCCGCCTTTGCCCTCTTTAACCTCTTCATCATGGCTTAGGCCACCTTCCCTTCGGACGAACCGCTAGCCGCGCCCGCATATTCCGTGGGCGTACCCGCATATCCCTGCGTCGACGCCGAGATGGGCACCGAGCCATCATGCATGGCCATGCCGCGCGAGGAGCACACCACCTCATTGGCATCGAGCGCCTTGCCCGCACGGCCGGCCACGTACAGATGCTGCCCGTCGAGCCTCACGCGAGGCAGGTGCCACGGCGGATCGATGGGGTTCTTCATCGCGCGCAGGGCGGCGCGCACGTAGCGGGCCAAAATCTCGTCGCACTCGTTGACCAAACAGTTGCAATGGAGCGTGGTGACGCTTTCCACCTCGCGCACGCGGTTGTGCAGCCCGCACAGCTCCTGCTCGAGCTGGTGCACGCGACCTTCCGTCTCCTCGATGGCCTTCAGCGTGGGCGCCAGCTCGCGCTTGAGATCGGCCCTGCGCCTGGATGCCACGAGCTCGTTGTCGAGTTTCTCCTCGCCCGCCTTGCGCGCCTTGGGATCGAAGGAATCGCGGATGCGCTCCTTCTCCTGTTTGAGCGCCTCAAGACGCGGCCGCAGCACGCCGAGCTCCTGGTCGTGCAGCGCGATAGATGCCTCAATGGCGTTGACCTTGGGGATGCAGTACGACCAGTTGGCCGAAAGGTCCTGCTCGTAACGAGCGAGCGTCGCGCGGATGTACTCGGAATCGAGCATGCCGTCCGCAAGCTTCAGCGGGCGTCCCTGGAACCCGTCGCGATAGCCCTTGAGCGTAGCCTTCAGCGTCACAATCGGGCGCGTCTTGGAGCGATAGACGAGCACCGCCTCGGTATTCTTGTCGGCCATGAGAGGCCTCCCTTCTTTTGGATAGTCATGCCCGCGCCTTCATGGCGGCGCACCCGGCTTTTTGCCAGGGCCCAGCGCCGCCATCCTTCGGCGAATCGGGAACAAAGAGCTAAGCAGCGGAGATGGTGATGATGACCTTGCGATTCTGAGCGGCCTGGGAGGGAATGAGCTTGCCTGCGTCGTCGCGATCGGACACGTGGGAGGCGTGATCATCTCCGCACCCGCGCGCCTCGATGGCATCGGGGTTGGCACCGGCCTCTACGAGCAGGGCCGCAACGGCATCGGCACGCGCCTGGGAAAGCTCCTGGATGAAACGCTCGCCCTCCTCGCCCTGCGCAGGGTCGGCCGAGGCGGTGGTACCCTCGACCAGGCAGGTGGCATGAGCGCTGCCCGCCATCAGCTTGGCGCAGTCGGCCACGGCGTCGCGGGCCTGGTTCGCGTCCACAAACTCCGCCGAATCGCCCTGGAACTTCACGTCTGATTCGGTGAGCTCCACCTGGACGGTTTCACCGGCGGTCAAGGATTCGGGCATCGAGGCACGTTCGGGCAAATCAACTACGCTCACTTCGGGCAGCCCTTCGGCGACATCAGAACCCGGCGTGGTGTCGTGGAAGGCGACGGTTGCGCCGGAGGCCTCGAGAATCGCCTGCCAGATGGCGCGCAGATTGTCGCGCTGCACAGGCGTGAGGTCGGCTTGCGGCGCAGCCACATCGCCCAGGTAATACCACTCCACCTGTATGCCGTTCAGGTCGGGCAGCTCGCTCTGGTCGGCGAGCCACGTGGCCACCTCGGACGGGTCGGCGCTGATCAGGGCGCCTTGGGTGAAATCGAGCGCGCCGGTGGTCTGCAGGCCGCTATCCATCACTACGATGCGGTGAGTTCCGGGCGCCTCAGACAAGGCGCGGGCGGCGAGCTCGATGGAGGCGAGCGTATCAACCTCGGGTGTCTGGGCGCGCACATCGGACAGATATCCGGGCAGCGCCGCCTTCCACTGGTCGTTCTCCTGGGCGCGCTTGGATTCGGTGTTGGCGGTGGAGCCCACAATGGCCCCCGCCACCGCGCTGCGCGGCTCGCCCTCGGCCGAAATCACCTCGATGTAGCCGTTGGTGTCGACCGCCTGCGACAGGTAGTCGGTCGCACAATCGGCCTTGGGCAACGGGGCGTTCGCATGCGCCCCCACCACGAACGCGGCGGATTCGGGCTGGGTGGCGCCATTCGCCTCCTCGGCGGAACAGCCCGTGAGCGCACCGATCGCGCCCCAAGCCACCAGCACGAGCGCCGCGGCAAGCAGCACTCGATTCGCAAAATCCGACAATCGTTCCCGTACCTTCTTCATCGTGGGCTCCCTTTCTCTCGCCGCTGCATTTCGACGGGATAAGAGTCCCACATGCGCCTACAGGATTCATGTTCTTAAGGGTTTTGCGCAAAACAGGGGCAGACGGTTGGCTATTGAGCCGCCTCAATCTGGCGCAGGCGTTCCTGGGCGAGCGGAAAGCCCTCCGCCGCCGCGCGCCGGTACCACTTGAGCGCGACATCGGTACCGCCGCCCCCTTCAGGCACGCCGTAGCCGTTCTCGAGGCACAGCCCCACGTTGTACATGGCCACGATGTGCCCCTCCTCGGCTGCCTTGGTCCAGCGCCAAAACACCTCGGCAGGCGTGCCCTGCGCTCCGCCCAGGCCGTCGCGGATGCAGATGCCTAGGTTGTATTGGCTGGTCACATCGCCCGCATCGGCCAGTTTGCGCAGAAGTGGCACCGCCTCGTCGTAGCGTCCACGATTCCAGGCGTCCATGCACGTGACGAAATCGTCCTCGAATCCGTCGTAGCGCACCGCGTCGGAAAGCGTCGAATTTTGGATGTCGAGCCCTGTGTCAACGAACCGGTTCGCACGCGAGGATCCGCCCGTGCGGCCACCTGCGCGCCCTCCGGCCACAAGCGCCGGATACACCGAGGCCGCATGCAGCTCGAGCAGCGAGCGCAGGCGCAAACGCGGCAGGTCGTCCACGAATTCGCTGGGGCTCACACGCTCCTCCTGGCGGGGGTCGAGCCCCTTGCGAAGCGATTCGAGCACTTCCGCATCAACCGTGTCGAACGCCGATTGCACGGCTGCATCCACCGCGCGGGCATCGGCTGATACGCCAAACGTCTCGGTCAGCGATGCCTGCAAGCGCGACCGCAGCCTGCTGCGCAGCCCATCGTCGTGCGCGATTGGAAACCCGCCGCGCCACGTGTAGTCGTATACCGAGCCCGAAAGCACGCTGAACAGCGTGGCGGCCAGCCCGAACGTGTCGACGCGCGGATCGTTTGCCGGATAGCGCCCCGCGGGGTCCAAGACCTCCGGCGGCGCGAAGCCCTGCGTGCCCACGGTACGGCGCTGAGCCTCAAGTCCTGCCGCCCTGCCCGAAATGCCCAGATCGATGAGGCGGCACCTGATGCCTTCAGACGTCTTCTGCATGATGAGGTTCTCGGGCTTGATGTCGCGATGCACGAGCGGAGGCCGCGCGGTGGAAGCCACCTTGATGAAGTCGAACACGGGATTCATCGCGTCGAGCACCGATTCCAGAGGAGGGGGCGTTCCCAGCTCGCGCTGCCAATCACGCGCCCACACCGCCATATCGACACCCTCAATGAACTCCATCACAATGGCGCGGCGGTCCAGGTCGGCCTCGCCCTCGGTCCCAAATTCCCCTGCGCGCAGCACACTCGCCGTGCCGAAGAGGTACGGCTCGGGCAGCACCGACATGTGGCGAAACTCGCGCAGGTGCCCCCACTCGTTGGCCGCGAATTCATCGGAGTCGGCCACCTTGAGCACCACGCGCAGCCCGATGAGCTCCGAAGGAACCTCGCCCTTGGCGGCATCGATGCGCGCCTCGTATGTGCCCGACATGCCGCCGCGCGTGATGCGCCGCACCACGCGGATGACCACCTCGTCCACAAGCAGAAGCTCAGGAGAGGCGGCATCGCGCACATGCAGCAGCACATCCTCCCCCGCCTCGTAGGCGGCATGCGGCGGCCCACCCGCCGGAAGCGTGGTGGCAGGCTGACACGAGGGATGCTCCCACGATATGTCGACCGTCGGCCGCGGTGCTACGCCCATGAAATCCTACCCGTCCTGTTAGTCCCAGCGAACGAATTTGCCCTTCGTGCCGCTGCGCCGCCATTCGAGCGCCTCACGCTCGGCAGCAGCCCGCTCCGCAGGCGTGCCCTCGAGCCACATTCGCGTGAGCCGCTGCGCGTCCTCCTCGGCGCACATCCGCTCATAGCACGGCCGCGCCTCCTCGAACCCGCGCTCAATCGCCTGGCCGTACCGATATTTCGCATCGGCCACGTAGAAGTCGTAATCGTGTGCGCCTCCGCCGTAACGGCAGCGCTCATAGTATACGCCCAGATCGTACATGGCCATCGCCAAGCCGCCGTCGGCCGCGGCACGCCAGTGAGAACAGACCTCCTCCATAGTCGCCGCATTGTCCCAATCTTTCAGGCAGCACCCATAGAGAAAATGACCGAGCGGAAACTGAGGCGGGTGCTGGAATTGAGCGAGGTTCTTCAGCGTGTCGGTCGCAAGGCTCCTCAGGTTGCGCTGATCCGCCTTAAGCCCGCGCCGCTCCTTATCGATTTGAGCGCGCGCGGCAT
>CAUWMI010000145.1:0-6753 GCA_963559755.1 uncultured Slackia sp.
TATGTGCGGGAGCCTCGTTGCGTAGCGGGGTGTTTTCGGACGATTGAGCCGTCGGGCTGGCGGTTTAATCGTTGGGGTCGGTGGCGGGGAGGTTGCCCATGCCCTGGAGGCGCGACATGTCGCCGTAGCGGGCGACGAACAGGTCGTAATCGGCCTGGTTGTAGAAGCTCACCTGACCGCGGCCGTACGCCTTGGCCACTTCGATCATGAACGTGCCAGCCTCGTCGAGGTCGGGCAGGCGCGTGGCTCCGGTCGCGCAGCCGGGGACGGGGGTCTCGGTGGCAATAGCCACGCCTACCACGGGTGCGTCAGTGCAGGTGCACGGCTGCATGATGCTGTTGAGGTGATACAGGCCGTTACCGTAAGGCGTGATGTCCATCGTGGAAATGGCGAACACCTGCGGTGCACGGCCGGTGGCAATCTGCATGAGGTCAAGCAGGTCTTCGCTCGTGTTCAGCACCACGCCCTGCTTGACAGTGGGGCTGATGGCGAAGCTGCGCGTATTGATGATGCGATTGCCCTTGGTGGTGTCAACGACCAAGATGGCGTCCAGGTCGTCGGTCACTTCCTGCTTATTAATGTCCGCCGTGCTCACGGGAGATCCCATGAACGGCACGGGCTCATGCGGGCTGGTGGGCGAATCGGGGCATACATGGGTGGAGATGAACACGTCGCCGTCCAGCACATCGCCCTTCTTGTGCATGTCGATGAGCTTTGCTGCGATGGCGAGCGCGGTGAGCGCGCCGTCGCCGTCGGACACGAAGCCGATGCGCTCAGGGCGTGCTCCCAGGCCGCCCAGACGACCCAGAAGGCCGATGGTGGGGGCGTCTCCGCCGGATGCCTTGCCGTGCGAGCCGGGAATGCGCACACGCACCATGTCGGTGGTTCCCGCAAAGCCCTCGATGGGGTAGGTTTCCACGTTGCAATCGGGGTCGATGGAACGCAGGTGCGCCGCCACCTTCTCGCCCGACGCATCGGGAGCGTCGAGGATTTCGTACAGGTCGATCAGATGTTTGAAGAGCATGCCCGCCTCCTAGTGCTCATGCCTGCGCGTCGTCTGGATAGCGGCGGTATGGGAACCGCAAAGCGCAGGCGAAGGATACCGCGCCCATTGTACGGCGAAGAAAGGCGGTGCGATAGACCGAAGACGCAATGTCTTGGAAGATGCAACATGCGGGAGGTGCCCCGGACGCGCTTCGGCTGGGCATGGCTAGGCGAGCTCCTGCACGACGCGCGCAAGAAGGGTGCGCGGAAGAATCGTGGGAATGCCCGACCTTTCGCGGAATCGCCGCTTTCCCTCCAACGAGAATCCGATGCAGTCGAGTACGGCCAGGTCGGCCTGTAATTCGCGCGCCGCATCGGCCGCACGGTCAAGGGCTGCGGCAAGGGAGTCGTGCTCGTCGTAGGGGTTGGCCGCGTACACGCACACGTCATCAACGGAATGGAGCCATTGGGCGCGTGTCTGTTCGATTTGGGATGCATCGGGAATCACGACGGCCAAGCGACGCGGGGCGATGGCGCTTACGGTGCGCGAGAGGAGGCGTGAGGGGTAGAGCACGGGGACGTTCGCGCGCAGCGGCATGGGGAATTCGCCCGTGCACCACATCATGATGCTCGAGGCGCCTTGTTCCTCGAGGCGCGCGATTGCCTGTTGGACGTGCGGGATGATTTTACGCTCGGCCATGGGGACGCTGCGTCCGTCGCGCAGGCGTGAAACCAGGACATAGTCTCCGGGTTCAGGCGCGATGGACTCGAAATCGGTCATGCTGTCGAGCGCGCCGGCCTGAATCAGTTCGAAGGAATTGCCAAGCAGGGGCAGCACGTCGGGCGTGACGTCGGTGCGGGGCGCCTGTCCGATGGTGACGGCTCCGATGATGGGTTTCGGTTGGTTCGCTGGCATCCGGTCGTCCTCCTCGACGATTTGTTTTGGCAGATGGCGGATATGGGGCTTCTGCGGTACGGCGTCTTCGCCCAAGGTGAGGGGCTTGGCGTTGCATGCATCATATCCTGCCAAATTCGTCTCAATTCTCGTTTGATATATCTGCGCACGTATCCGCATGATAGCATGGTGGCATGTGATAAGGGCCTTAGTAAAGGCGGGCAAAACGAAGGGGGCCGCAATGGAAGATTCGACGAAGAAGATGCGTATCGCGCTGGTTCAGTTCGAGGGCGTGTTGGGCGATGTCGAGGGCAACGTGGCCAAGGCGGTAGGCCAGATCGCTGAGGCTGCGGGCAATGGCGCCGACATGGTCGTGTTCCCGGAACTTTTTAGCACTGGGTATCATTTAGATACTGTTGGACCGAAGATGACCGAATATGCGGCTATGGACGAATCCACCATCGAGGCTCTTTCTGTCGCCGCGCGCGAGAACAACTGCTACGTGGTGGCCGGCATCGCGATGCTGCACGGCCTGGTGGGCGTGCCGTTTAACAGCGCCGTGTTCATCGATCGCACGGGCGAGGTGCAGGGTTCCTTCGACAAGGTGCATCTGTGGGCGCTCGAGCGCTTCTACTTCCGCAGCGGCGATGAGTTCCCGGTGTTCGAGACGGAATTCGGCAAGGTGGGTATCATCATCTGCTACGACCTGGGATTCCCGGAGGCCGCACGCATCCTGGCGCTGCGCGGTGCTGAGCTCATCCTGTGCCCGAGCGCGTGGTGCGTGGAGGATATGGATATCTGGCACACCAACGTGCCGTGCCGTGCGCTCGAGAACACGTGCTTCGTGGCGGCGGTCAACCGCTTCGGCCGCGAGGGCGAGGACTTGTACATGCCGGGCCACTCGATGGTGTGCGAGCCGCGCGGGCATCGCATCGCCTACGTGGAGGAAGAGGCCGAAGCCATCCTGTACGCCGACATCGACTTCGACGAGGTGCGCAAGAACCGCATGAGCAGCCCCTACCTGCGCGACCGTCGCCCCGACACCTACGACGAGGTTATTTATTGGTAAGGAGCGCGCGCTCCTAAAGCAAACCGTGGAGCCCGACCTGCATGCTGTGCGGGTCGGGCTTTTTGCGTGTGTAAGGTTTCCAAAAGAAACCGCATGTCAGAGGGCGAAAACAGTGTGAATTTTCATAAATTCTTTATTGACTGACTCCAAGGCCCTTTATATACTGCAAAAGTTCGCTTCAAAAGCCCCGTAAACGCTGTACGTAGGGCACGGCAGGAAGGGAGTCCAGGCCTGGAATGTCGGTTCGGCGTAGGAACCCGGACGGCTTATGCGACAGCACTTTTGACTTGAGCATCCAACCGTATGGAGGACACAGTGAAGACGTATTACGCAAAACCGAATGAGGTTGAGCGCGAGTGGTTCGTCATCGACGCCACCGACCAGGTTCTGGGTCGCGTTGCCGCTAAGGCCGCCCAGATTCTGAAGGGCAAGCACAAGCCCCAGTACACTCCCCATGTTGACACCGGTGACTTCGTCATCATCGTCAACGCCGACAAGATCCGCGTCACGGGCACCAAGGCTCTGAACAAGGTGTATTCCCGTCACTCCGGATTCCCCGGCGGACTGAAGCAGGAGACCTTCACCGAGGCCATGCAGAAGCATCCCGAGCGCGTCATCGAGCACGCAGTCAAGGGCATGCTGCCGAAGAACACCCTCGGCCGCAAGCAGGGTATGAAGCTGAAGGTGTATGTGGGCCCCAACCACCCGCATGCCGCCCAGAAGCCCCGCGAGCTCAAGATTGAGGAGATGTAATCATGGCTAACGAAGCTGTTTACTACGGCACCGGCCGCCGCAAGAACGCCATCGCCCGCGTGCGCCTGGTTCCCGGCACCGGCAAGATCACCGTCAACGGCCGCGACGGCAAGGAGTACTTCGGCCGCGAGGCGCTGCTGAACTACGCCTCCGCTCCCTTCAAGGTCACCGACACCATTGGTGCCTTCGACGTCATCGCCCGCCTGAACGGCGGCGGTGTTTCCGGTCAGGCCGGCGCTCTGCGCCACGGCATCAGCCGCGCTCTGCTCCAGGCTGGCGAGTATCGCCCCGAGCTGAAGAAGGCTGGTTTCCTGACCCGCGACGCTCGTATGGTCGAGCGCAAGAAGTACGGTCTGAAGAAGGCCCGTCGTCGTCCGCAGTTCAGCAAGCGCTAGGCTGCAGGTCGAGAAGACTTTTTGCAATGGAGAGGTCCACTTCGGTGGGCCTCTTTTCGTTTGCCCATCGCTACGCTTAGGGCAGGCTTGGCTCTGGCTTATCGGTGGTGGTGACGGTTGCGCTACGAATGAAGGGCGCTGCCGTAAGCTGCGATATACTGACAGACAACGATTGGTTGCTGCTCCAACTAAGGGGAGGTTTTCATGGCTGGCAATGAACGCGGGTGCTGCGCGTCTATTCTGATTATCGCGTTGGGCATCGCCTTGGGCTTATGCATCTTCTCGTTCTGCGGTTAAAGAAATACGGAGCGATCGATGCATGCCTGTTTGTGGGCGCGCTTGCGCTCTTTGCTGCCAACGAGTATCTGATTAAACCCGTCGTGCTGGGCGCCGTTTCTGTGGGAGGATTGCCTGCGGATGGCGGCCCTGCGGCGGGTCTTTCTTTCGTCGAGCTGATTATTCTGGGTCATTTCAACGATTTTCTGGGCGGGCTCGCTTTTATGGCGTACACGAACCTGCTCATCTCGCTGGTCGAGCCTAGGTTTCGCATACGCAATCCGTTTATTGGGGTCGCGTATATCTTTTGTTGCGGCCTCTTCTGGGAATACGCGGCGCCGCTATTTGTTCCGGATAGCGTAAGCGACCCTTGGGACGTGCTTGCCTACTGCCTAGGCGGTGCAGCGTATTGGGCAATCATGGCCGTGAAAAAGATGATTTGTAGGCGCGCTAAATCCGCGCAGGGAGGCAAGCCTACACGCGTTGATAGGTGATGCTGCTTGCGGGCAATCGGAAGGGTGCGCGAAGGCCCGGCGGGGCGGAGGGGTGCGCCAAGGCCTTAGGGGCGGAGGGGCGCATGAAAGCACGCGGCTTTCCCAAATTTTCAAAAACTAAAGCCGGAATGGAGAGCATCGCGAGCGAGTGCGAGCGAAAGCGTGATGGGTATCGTGCATCCGCTGGGCCCATCACGCCCATCACGCTGATAAATCGTATCTCGATTTTCTTTTGCGCGGCTATTCCGCGTACTTCAAATCCTCGGGCGTCCAGTCGCGCAGGATGGGGATCATCTTGTTCGCGATGGCGTGGGCACCTTCCAGGTCCTGTTCGCGGTAGTTGCCGCATTCCTTTTCCGTCGCACCGGGGATCTCGCCCTCGTAGGTCGCGATGAATTGCAGCATGTCGTTCACCAGCTTGATAGCGACTTCCGGCGTCATACTATCGCGCACCAGGAAGTAGAAGCCGGTGCGACAGCCCATGGGTCCCACGTAAATCACCTGGTCACTGAGCTCGCCCGAGCGCACATAGGTGGCAAACAGGTGCTCAAAGCTGTGGATGGCGGCATAGGGCAGGTACGTGCCGCAGTTGGGCTTGACCATGCGGATATCGTACGTGACCACGTCGCCGTCGATGCGCGAGGTGTACATGCCGGGCTCGAGCTTGGTGTGATCGACCTGGAAGCTTGCGATTTGCTTGAGTTCCATGAGCGTCCTTTCGTGGAGGGCGTTTGCGGGATGGCGGCTTGCTCGTGGGCCACCCGCCTGCGGGATGGCGCGCGATGCGGCTGCGGCCGAATGATGCCGAAGGCCGTGTTGCGTATTGGTGAGATGATACGCCATTTGCTAAGCTATGCCGCATGACTGAATCGAAGGACATACAAGAAACGGGCGGCGAAAGCGTGAGCGCCAAGAGTGGCAATGTCGGCAAGAGGGCCGATGGGGATGCCGGCGGGGAAGTCATCGACAGGAAATCGGATCTCGGCGGCGTGCTGTTTGCGCTCATCGGCGGCATCGGCTGGGGCTTTTCAGGCGCGTGTGCGCAGTTTTTGTTCGGCGCATACGGCGTGGAATCGCTGTGGGCTACGGTAATGCGCCTGCTCGGTGCGGGCGTGGTGCTGATGGCGGTGTGCACTGTGCGCTTCCGGCGCGACCTGCGCGCTCTCTGGACGTGTCCGCGCGACGTTGCTCATCTGGTGCTGTTTGCCTTGGCGGGGCTGGCGTTTTGCCAGGCGGCCTATCTGCTGGCTATCGAGAACTCCAACGCAGGCACTGCCACGGTACTCCAGTACATCGGCCCGGTGTTTATCGTGGTGTTCGCGTGCTTCAGGGGACGCAAGCTGCCCACGTTGCGCGAAGCTATTGCGGTGGGATGCGTCATCGTGGGCACCTTCCTGGTGGCCACGCACGGCAACCCCGCCAACATGGTGCTCACGCCTGCTGGCCTGACCTGGGGCTTGCTTGCGGCATTGGGCGTGGCGCTGTATTCACTTTTGCCGGTGAACCTTATGCTTCGCTACGGCGCGGTTCCCGTGGTGGGAAGCGCTATGCTCGTGGGCGGCGTAGTGATGTGCGTGGGAACTCAGGCGTGGGCGGTGCCCGTGTCGCTCGACGCTACCGGGTGGCTGGCCCTTTTGGGCGGCTTGGTGCTCATCGGCACAGTGGTGGGTTACACGTTCTATCTGCAGGGCGTGAACATGATCGGTGCGTCCAAGGCGAGCCTCATAGCCAGCATCGAGACGGTTTCGGCTACGCTGTTTGCCGTGGTCTGGCTGGGCACGGCGTTTTCCTGGATTGATATCGTGGGCTTCGTGTTCATCATGGCCACGGTATTTTTGCTAGCGAAGAAGAGCTGAATCGCTCTCAAGAATAGAATCATTCTCAGCG
>CAUWMI010000146.1:0-6673 GCA_963559755.1 uncultured Slackia sp.
AAGCGATGCACAGATCTGGGGCGCGCCAGGTGATTGCAGAAGGCTGCGCGGCTGACCGCCGAAGTCTACACGTAGGGAATCTCAGGGAAAGCGGGTTCGAGGGCTCGTTTGAAGGCGTAGGCCGCGACGCGCTTGGTCACGCGCTCGACTTCTGAGGCGTCATAACCGGCGGCAACAAGTGCCTCGGCATCCATCCCGCGCTCTACGTGGTCGATAAGCAAACGGTCCAATTCGTCGTACGACCCCAGCGTCGCCTCATCAGTCTGGCCAGGCGCAAGTTCGGCACTTGGCGGCTTGACCAGCACATGCTGCGGAATAGGCGGCAGATCCCCCTTTGCGCAAGCCGCAAGGTTCACCCAGCGTGATACAGCGAACACATCGGTCTTGTACAGGCCGCCAATAGGTGCATACGCGCCAGCCGTATCGCCATAGAGCGTGGAGTAGCCCATCATGGCCTCGCTCTTGTTACCCGTGTTCACCATCATCCACCCGTGCGCATTGGAGAGCGCCATGAGAATCACCATACGGCAACGCGCCTGCGTGTTCTCGGCGGCAAGCCCGGTGAACGATGCGCGATCGGCGGCGCAATGGGGGCCGAGTACGTGCGCGAATGCCTCGTAGGGTTCGACGATAGAGATGCGCTCCACATGAAGACCCAGGTTGCGGCCGAGTTCCTGCGCGTCAACCAGCGAATGCTCGCTTGAATAGGGGCCGGGCAGCATGTAGCCGTGCACGTGATCGGCGCCAAACGCATCCACGCACATGCACGCGACCAGGCTTGAGTCGATACCGCCAGAAAGCCCCAGAACCACATCGGATGCGCCGATGCCCGCCGCAAAGTCACGCAGCCCATTCACGCAGATGCGATATTGCTCTTCAGGAGTCATGCCAAACCCTTCTCTCAGCGATTTGCACCATTGTAGCGCGCTTCGATTGCAATTCCGTTTCGAGCGCGATGCCGTTGCATCCCGCACAAACAGACGAGCGGCATCGCAATGCACAACCGCTTGGGCAATTGCCGCGTTCGCCTCCCAGCGCACCCGATAACGAAGGGCGGCACATGCATCGATTGAACGACGAGCTGACCGGCCGGGCCTACATGGGAAGCCATTTCGCGCAGCGATACGAATGCCCATCCGCGTTGAAGATTGGCGAAGGTCGACGTTAAGCGGAGTAAGCTAAAGACGCAACATGTGCCAGGCGATAAAACCAAGCATCCGCTCCGAGCAGAGCAAACCAGACGCTCATGAAATGCGCCGACCCGAAGGCCGGCGCATGTGGAACAAAAAGATACCCTTGAAGCTCTACGCCTCCTGCATGGCACGGATTTTGGCGCGCAGCCATTCGGCCCAGGCCTCAACGCCTTCGCCCTTGGTGGCGGCGATGGGGAAAATGGGCGCTTTGGGGTTCAGCTGCGTCACGGCATCGCGGAACGCCTGCTCATTGAAGTTGAACACGCCCATGGTGTCCACCTTATTCAGGATGATGGCCTCAGCAACCTGGAACACACCGGGGTATTTGAGCGGCTTGTCATCGCCCTCGGGCACCGAAAGAATCATGACCTTGGCACCCTCGCCCAAGTCGAAATCGGTGGGGCATACCAGGTTGCCCACGTTTTCCACGATGATCAGGTCGAGGTTGTCCAGGTCGAGCGCGTTCACGGCGCGACGAATCATGTCGCTCTCAAGGTGGCATGCGCCGCCGGTATTAATCTGCACCGCAGCGATACCCTGGGCGCTGATGCGTTCGGCATCCACGTTGCTGGCGATATCCCCCTCGATGACGGCGATGTTGAACTCGTCGCGCAGCGCTTCGATGGTAGCCAGAATGGTAGACGTCTTGCCGCTGCCGGGGCTCGCCAGAAGATCGAGCACGAACACGCGCTTTTCCTTGAACAGGTCGCGGTTCTCGCTTGCGATGCGGTCGTTCTTATCGAGAATGGGCTGATGCAGATCTATCTTCATGACGACTTCCTTTCGGTTTCCTCTTCCTCGTCGGGAATATCCACCTCGATGCTATCGATGCGCAACTCCTTGCCTTGCAAAAGCTCGGCGAAGCCCCCGCACTCGGGGCACACCACGTGGTAGCGATCGTGATCAAAAACGAGGCCGCACTCAGTGCAGCGGCTCTTCGGGTTCACCATGGTGATCTCGAGCTGCGCGCCCTCGAACAAGGGGTCCTGCTCGCACAGCGCCTCGAAGGCGAACTGGAGCGCGTCCTCGATCGCCTCGGTCATCACGCCCACGGAGAGCGACACCTTGAGCACCTTATCGGCGCCGGCGTTACGCGCAGCCGCACCCACACTCTCGACAACGCCGGTCATGATTCCAAGTTCGTGCATGGGATGCATTCCTCCTTTGTTGCCTCATCGCACATTACGCGACGAGCGTTCGACGCAGCCAATGGCGGCATCAAGCAATACGCTCTTGCTGCAGAGCGAGCGCCTGACTTCGACTCACCGTAGATGCACACGACTAACGGCAAATGTAACATTTCGCATGGTACACCAGAATCGCGAGCGCAAAACTCACCTATCTTCCATTCGGTTTGAAAACTCCGCAGACAACAAAAAAGCGCCCAACCTGCGTTGGACGCTTTTCAATCATGTGCAACTGATTGGCAGCACTGAGCCGCGCGAGAGCATGCTACTCGTCGTCGCTGTCGAGGCGCTTCTTGATCTTATCCTTCGAGGCAGACCACTCTTCCTGCCACTCGGCCTCCTCGCGCGCCTCACGCTCTGCCTCTTCCTTCTGCTTCTTCACTCGTTTACCCAGTGCGATGCGCGCGACCAGAAGACTGGCCTCATACAGCACCACCATGGCGGCGAACATCAGCAGCATGGTGACCGGCGAGGCATCCAGCGTGACCATAGCGGAGATGACCATGAGCACGATGTACACCGTGCGCCAGGATTCGCGCAACTTGGCATACGGAATGATCTCAAAGATGACCAGGTAGAATACAATCAGCGGCAGCTCGAACGCAAAACCGAAGGCAATCTCGAAGTTGATGAACACATCGATCCAGGCCTTGGCATCGGGGAACACCTGGGCAAAGCCAGCGCCCTGCTCGGTAAGCCACTGAACCGCGGGGTTCAGGATGAACAGGTAGCAGAACACGGTGCCCGCAATGAACAGCGCCACACCCGCGGCAAACGTGGGAATGAACCACTTACGCTCGTTAGGCTTAAGAGCGGGCAGGAAAAACGCCAGAACCTGCCACAGAATGATGGGCGCAGTAGCTACGATGGCTGACCACAGCGCGACCTTGAAGCGCACCGTGAAGAAGCCGAACACGTCAAAGATGTTCAGCGCAATCAGACCCGCATCGTCATGCGGCAGGTACTCCGCGGCGGGCTGCAGCAAGAACTGGATGATGGTAGGCGTGGCGGGATAGAAAACGCACATGGCGATGAACAGCGCCGCCACGATGCGCACCAAGCGCATACGGAGTTCGCCCAGATGGTCGAACAAGGGCATACGTGCCGGACCGATAGGCATTAGTTCTCCTCCTTCTGGGCAGAGGCGGACGCATCCGCGGAGGTTTCGGATTCAGCGGGAGCCGCAGCAGACTCGGCGGACGAAGCGGCATCAGCCTTCTTCGCGGCCTTCTTCACGGGCTTTTTGGCGCCCAGAAGCTCGTCGGCAAGATCGCGCTGCGCGGCCTGCTTGGCCTCCTCCTCGGCGGCAACCTTGGCGGTGGCCTCCTTGCGAGCCTCCATCACCTTCTCGTGCACCTTGGTGGGCGAAGGCTTTGCGGCAGCGGCCCCAGCGGTACCGGCAGCAGCAGCGGCAGCGGCCTCTTTCTCCTTCTCGGCCGTGGCGGCGGCACGCGCCTCCTTGGCGGCCTCATTGGCGGCCTCGCGCTTCTTCTTGTCTTGACGCTCTTTGTCGTACTTAGCTTTGCGGGCGGCGAAAGATTCCTTCTTCTCCACCTTCTGCTTGTTTTCCTTGTCGATGGCGTCGAGCGGGTTTTTCACCGGATCTTTGCTCAGCGGGTCGTAAATCTCGGTTTTGACGACCTTGTTCATCTCGTCCTGCGCGCTGCGGAACTTCTGCACGGCCGCTCCGATGGTCTTGGCAAGCTGCGGCAGCTTGTCGGGGCCGAAGATGAGGAAGCCGAAGAGCAGGATGAGGAAAAGTTCGAATCCACCTATACCGAACACGTTCTACCTCTCACGTCATACTGCGGTTTGCGGTTTGCACAACGCCAGCGGACACAGTACGCCCCTAGCGCATAACTGCATTATCTTACCACAGCGTTTCGCGGTGAGGCCCCCCAAATGCGCACCGTTACGCATCGCCCGCAATTCTATGCATACGCATGTCCATATCATATATAAGTAAAGCCGGCGAGGGATCCACGTCATTCTGCTCAGCACGGATACCTCCGCTGATTACCTCCACCTCGTGTTCATCGCGCTAGAAAGCAAAACACAGCAAGCCGCACGAACCCTCCAAAAGCGCACGAAACCCCCTGAAAATCAAGGTTTCCAGGGGGTTTGCGCAATAGATGGAATTGTACGTCGCGTTGACCAGGCGTTATGCGACAGAAAAGGTGCAGCTGCTTTGCATCATGAGCCAAAGCCCTGATTTTCAGGAGGTTTCAGCAGCAAAGCACCCTTATGAAGCCTCACAGGGCCTCCACGCCACGCTCGCCGGTGCGAATGCGAATGCACTCCTCGATGGACGATACGAAAATCTTGCCATCACCTACTTCACCAGTGCGTGCGGTGCGGCAGATGAGCTCCACTACCTCATCCACTCTGGCATCTTCCAGCACCATCTCGATCTTGACCTTGGGCAGCATGTTCACGATGACCTCACTGCCGCGATAGTATTCCTTCCAGCCGTGGCTGTTGCCACAGCCCTGCACCTGCGAGAGCGTCATGCCCTTCATGCCCTGTTCAAGCAGCGCTTCTTTGAGCGCCTCGAGCTTGGCGGGGCGAATGATTGCTTCGATCTTTTTCATGATGCGTCTCCTTGCTTCCGGGGCGCACCGCACACATGTCGGAACGCCGCGTGATACATCCCGGCGCCTGCCGAAATCCGGCGGCAGGCCGCGCTTTGCCTAAATGCTGCGCGCCACATTAATCCAAACCATTGAAAGACGGATAAGCGCTCTCGCCGTGCTGACGGGCATCCAGGCCTTCGGCCTCTTCCTCGACGGACACGCGCAGGCCCTTGAACAGCGCCTTGATGACGAGGCCGATGATCGCACCCATCACAGCGACGAACACGATGGTGATGAGGATGCCCTCGACCTGAGCCAGCAGCAGCGTGGGGTCGCCCGTGTACAGCAGACCGCCGAAATCGGTCCAAGAAAGCTCAGGCACACAGAAGATGCCGGTGAGAATGCCGCCCACGATGCCGCCGACGCAGTGGCAGCCAAACGCATCGAGCGCATCGTCGTAGCCGAGGCGCGGCTTGAGGAACGCGATGGCGGCGTAGCAGATAGGCGACACGATGAGGCCCATGACCACAGCGGCCCACATATCAACAAAGCCCGCGGCGGGCGTGATAACCACAAGGCCCGCAACGACGCCGGTGCAAGCGCCAACAAGGGTGCACTTGCCGTTGCGAATACGCTCGACGATCATCCAGGAAAGCATTGCGGCAGCGGGGGCCACCATGGTGTTCATCATGGCAAGCGCCGCGATGCCGTCGGAGGCAAACGCCGACCCGCCGTTGAAGCCGAACCACCCGAACCACAGAAGGCCCGCGCCCAGCACGACGAACGGCACATTATGCGGACGGTAGGACATAAGCCCGAACCCGCGACGTTTGCCCAGAAGTAGGCAAAGCACCAGACCCGTAAGGCCAGAGGAGATGTGCACAACGTCGCCGCCAGCGAAGTCAAGCGCTCCGATCGTATCGCCGATCAGGCTACCGTCGCCGCCCCAGACCATATGGGCGAGCGGCGCGTACACGAGCAGGCACCACACCGTGATGAACGCCACGACGGCACCGAACTTCATGCGCCCCGCGACAGATCCGGTGATGATGGCTGCGGTAATCATGGCAAATGCCATCTGGAAAGCCACATCGACTATCGCAGGATACGTGTCATGGGAGAGCGCGGCATCAGCCCCGCTGATAAGATTAGAGAGTATCCCGTTGCAGAACAGCTGGTCAACGCCTCCGAAGAACGGAATGGATCCGTCGCCGCCGTATGCGAACGACCATCCGGTAATAACCCAGACAACGCCCACGATGCCCAGCACGGCAACGGACATGAACATGGTGTTCACCACGTTCTTGCGGCGGGAAAGGCCGCCATAGAAAAACGCCAGGGCAGGCGTCATAAGAAACACCAGCATGGCGCTCACCAGCATAAAGCCGGTCGTACCCGAATCAAACATAAACCGCCCCTTTCTTCCCTGCCGCAGGCTTGTTGCGCGACAGCATCTTTCTGCTTTGCGTAGGAGCGTAGGACTAGCGTTGCAACGCATTGAATTATGGAGCGGGCCTTGAGGCGGAAACGCAAGAATCGCTTTAGTTAACTAAAGCGATTCACGTACGAAATATAATCGAAACGCTAAGTTACCCAAACGAAACGAGACGGTCTTAACTCGGCCAAGCACGCATAAACGCCCTCAACGCCCAAACGAGAAGCACCCGTCAACACCGGGCACGATCCCATAACGCCGGGACAAAGCGAGTGCAAGCCAGAC
>CAUWMI010000147.1:0-6610 GCA_963559755.1 uncultured Slackia sp.
CTCGACGACTATTTCGATAATTACGAGACGACACCCGAAGCGCCCGAGGATATTGCCGGCCATGCGATTCGATTCTTCCTCTATCTTGCACAACAGCCGCCAGCAATCGAGCGTTTAATCTGCACCCCGGCGTATTTCGACGATTTTGGCGACAAGCTGTACCGTCACCAAATGGACCGCTACGCATCGGCAGGAAACCCCTTTGAGGATTTGCCCTATGTGTCCTACGGCAAATCGGAGCTTGTGCTGAGCTTCATTCGTTCGACCGCCCTTGGGTTTTACCGCCAATGGATCAGAGATAACAAATCGGTCGACCCGAACGAAGCGGCAGAACTCTTGGCCGCCCTCACCTGCCATGGCATCAATTGGCTTCTTGTGGACAAGCAGTGCAATCAGCTAGCCACCCCGGCGCCGTCAAGCCCCGCTCAGCTTTAGGCCTTCGCGAAAGCCAAAGGCGGCCCAGACGACAAGGCAGTGCTCTACGCGGCCTTGAAGGCGTAGAGCGCGATCGTCTGGCTGAGGATTGTGTCCGCATCCCACGTCTGGGCGCTGCGCACCGAGGAATACGGGTCGTTGATGGTGAGCTTGCCGTCGCCATCCTTACCCGTAATCACGAAGAAGTGGCCGCCATCGGTGAAGTCGCCCGCACCCACGTTGCAAATGACCACATAGCCGCTCTGGAGATACGACGTAAGCACGTCGGCCCCGGCATCGGGATAGAACAGCTCGCACTGAAGCCCCAGGCCGGGCGCTTCATCGATGAGGAACGAGCCCACGGTGCCCTGGTAATCCACGGCGTACCCATCCTTGGTGGCGAGCTGGCCCATATCGTAAGGCGTCATATCGGTCTTGCCGGTGAGCCCCATGTACACCATAGAGAGCGACGTGGGGCAGCAGCCCGCCGAGGCAAATGACGAACCGCAGTAGGTGGTATAGCCCCAGCGCTCGTCCCACTGCATGAGCAGGGGGATCTTGCCCTTGGTGACCTCGCCGTCAAACGCCTGGCCCGTATCGGCGGGGAAATGATCCGCCATGCCGGCCACGAAACTGACGGCCTCGGGGTCCTCTGCCGCGAGCTTGAGCATCTTGACCTGCTCGGCCTCGCCCTCGTCGCCCAGCGCCGTGCCGATCGTGTTGATGATATGCGCCACACGCTCATCGGATGCCGCCATGCTCGCGAGCTTATCCGCCACGTCCTGCGACAGGCTTGCCGGAAGCTTGGAGAGGTCGGCCTGCTCAGCGGCAGGCTGCTCCTGCTCCGCGGCTTGCGGTTGCTCCTGCGTGGGCTCCGCCTGAAGGGGCGTGGCCGTCTCGGGCGCCGAGCACGAGCGTTCGACGGCACCGATGATCACGAACAGCAGCACGAGCACCACGATGCCTGCCGCGATGATGATCGGTCGCGGCAGGCTGATGAGGCCGCCAACCAGCGAGGCGACGTTGGAGGAATGCGACGACGGTTGGGGGCGACGAGAGGAACGACGGGCGCGCGAATCGGACGAGGTGCCCAGGAGGTCGGCGTGGTCCACCGATGCGGGCAGGTCGTCGTCGGAAGCGTTGCGCGCGGCGCGCCTTCCCGCGTCCGCGGGCGGCACCTGTCGGGGCGCATCACCAGGACGCCCCTGCGAGGAGCCGCCTCCACCCTGCGCCCCGGCGCGCGACGCAAGACGCCGCTCGAGGCGCCTGCGGGCAGCATCGCGCGGGTCGTCGGTCAGATCGCGCAACGGGTCGTCGGGGTTGAGGCGCTCCCGTGCTTTTCTTTTTCTCTCATCGCTGTCGTAGGTCATGGGCGCATTCCGTCACATTTGAATGCGGCCTAGAGGCTCTGCGCCTTGTCGACGGTGGCCATCAGCGCGTCGATCACCGCGCCGCGCATGCCCATCTCCTCAAGCGTGCGCACGCCCTCGATGGTCGTGCCGCCGGGAGAACACACGGCGTCCTTGAGCGCACCGGGATGCTGGCCCGACTCGAGCACCATCTTGCCCGAGCCCACCGCCGCCTGGGCGGCAAAGCGGTATGCCTGTGCGCGCGGCATGCCCTCGAGAACGGCGGCATCGGCCATGGCCTCGATGAACATATAGAAGAACGCGGGCGCGCAACCGGCCACAGCGCTGCCGGCATCGATCAGCTTCTCAGGGATGAACTCGCTTTTGCCGAAGGAGTTGACGATGGCCAGCACGCGTTCGATATCCTCCTGGGTGCAGGCATCGTTGGGCACCACGGAGGTCATGCCCTCGCCCACCGCGGCGGGCGTGTTGGGCATGAGACGCACCACCTTGGCCACGCCGGCGGTCTCGGCAAGCCACGCGAGCGTCTTGGCAGGCGCGATGGAAACCAGGATCACGCCCTCGGGCAGTGCGGGTGCGATCTGCGGCACAACCTCGTCGAACATGTAGGGCTTGACCGCCAGCACCACGATCTCGGCCTGGGCGGCCTGCGTGTTATCCAGCGTGACATCGATGCCGAACTGCTCGTGCGCGGCATCGATGGTGGCCTGCGTATGGGCGGAGGCGATGATGTCGCCCGGCTCGCACACGCCCGACGTCACGATGCCCTTGATGATGGCGCGGCCCATGTTACCGCAGCCGATGAAGCCAATCTTATGCATGATGCGCCTCCTGCATTCAGAAAATTGCGATTTATCAAGGATACTACGCGAGGTTGCGCGGAAGCTTTGCTTTGCTGAAAAACCATTGGAGCTGTTTAAAAGGGGGAAAGGAGAAGGGAAGAATCCCTTCTCCTTTCCCCCTTTGAATCCCCCTTTTCTCATCCCACGATCCAGGGCGCATGGGAACCCGGATGATTGGGGCTTCACTGCCCACTCGGGCGGGCAGCGCTTCGCCCGCCCGCGGCTTACGGCAACGGTTGAGCTTGAGGCACCACCAAGCGTCTCAAGCTCTTTCGGTTTGCGCTTCGCGCAGCGGGCAGCGCTTCGCCCGCCCGCGTCTATTTAGCCGCGAGGATGGGTGCCGCCACCTGCTTTTTGCGGGAGAGGACGCCGGGCATCCACACCGCCTTGCCCTCCACGTCGATGTTGAAGACGCGGTTGACCAGCTCGCAGTCGCCCTCGCAGATGAAGTTGCTGCCCTCGGCGAGGATGTCGGTTGCCATGAGCAGCATGAACTTGTAGCCCTTGTCGGCCACGACGGCGCGCATGGCCTCGCGAATCTCCTGCTCACGATTCATAACCGCCTGCAGGTCCACCGTTTCGAACGCCACGATGAACACCGTGGAGCCGTCGGCCAGCGGGAACTCCTTGGCGTCGGCGCCGATGATCTTTTCCACCGGCATCTCTGCGGGGTTGCTGCGGCACTTGAAGATGGACATGCCGTACTCAACCGGATCCACGCCCACAATCTTGGCGGTGCGCTCGATAATCTCGCAGTCGAGCGGCGTGGTGGTGGGCGATTTCATGATCACGGTGTCGGTGAGCATGGCGCCCAGCAGCACGGCCGCGATATTCTTGGGGCACTCGATGCCCTGGATCTCGAACTCGCGCGCCACGATGGCCGCGGTGGATCCGATGGGCATGTTGTTGAAGCGGATGGGGTTGGCGGTGACCAGGCCGCCGATGCGATGGTGGTCCACGATCTCCACGATCTCGGCGGCATCCAGGCCGTCGGCGGACTGCAGGGCTTCGTTATGGTCCACCAGGATGACCCTATCGCCCTCGCCCACGTGGTCGATCAGGCGGGGCACCTCGATGCCGTTCTCGCCCAGGATCCACTCGGTCTCAGGCGGAAGCCCACCCAAGCGGCACGCCTCATACGTCGCATCCTCGCCGTTTTTGCGGGCGAGCTCATTCTTCAGATAGGCATAGCCCACAGCGGCGGAAATTGCGTCGTTGTCGGGATTCTTGTGACCAAACACCAGAATCGGCGAAGTCATCGATGTTCCTCCTTGACTCGTGTCTCATTTTTGCGACGAATAAGTGTACCATGCACATCGGCATGATTGCCGGCGCAAGCGGCGAGCATGCCAAACATGCACCCGAATGGACTGGACGGAAGGAATTCGCCCATGAAGTCTTTGAGCATCCGCGACATCATCGGCCCGGTGATGATCGGCCCCTCGAGCAGCCACACCGCCGGCGCCCTGCGCATCGCGCGCATGTGCCGCCGACTGCTTTCCGACAAACCCGTCCGCGCGACGTTCTACCTGTACGGCAGCTTCGCGCATACCTACCGCGGCCACGGAACCGACCGCGCGCTCGTGGCCGGAATGCTCGGCATGGAGCCCGACGACGACCGCATCCGCGATTCGTTCGACCTGGCGCGCGAGGAGGGGCTTTCGTTCGAATTCGTCCCCCGCGAGGAGGACTCCGACATCGGGCACCCCAACACCGTCGACATCGAGGTGGAGGACGCCGGCGGGTCCGTCACGTCCATGCGGGGCGAGAGCATCGGCGGCGGCGCGGCGGTCATCAGCCGCATCAACGGCATTGACGTGCGCCTGACCGGCGAATACCACAGCATCGTGGTCAAGCAGTACGACCGCCGCGGCGTGTTGGCGCACATCGCCACGTGCCTCAACGTGTTCGACATCAATATCGCCACCACGAGGCTCTTCCGCAAGAAGAAGGGCGACATCGCCTACACGATCATGCAGACCGACGACGAGATTCCCGAGGCGCTCGCCGCGGCCGTGGCGCGCAACGCCGACATCCTGGACGTGCGCGTGGTGGAAAGTGACCGCGCGAGCGAGGGCGGCGCGCCCGTGCGCGCGGACGAGACCGAGCCCGAGGGTTTCGGCGCGGGAATGACCGTGGACGAGGCCGAGACGCTCCTCGAGTCCATCGACTTCGCGAGCGGCGCGGAGATGCTCGCGTACTGCGAAGAGGAAGGCCTGCCTCTTTCGGACGCGATCTGCCGCCGCGAGCGCTGCCTGCTGGCGAGCCAGGGCATCTCCGTGGACGACACGAAGCACTACCTGCATCGCGTGCTCGACGTGATGCGCGCCTCGGCGACGCGCCCGCTCGACGACCCGCAGCCCTCCATGGGCGGCCTCATCGGTGGAGAGGCGAAGAAGCTCTCCGCCATCGAGGAGACCGGCCTCGCCAACCCGCTTTTGGCGCGCGCGACCACCTACGCCATGGCCGTGCTCGAGACGAACGCGTCCATGGGCTGCATCGTGGCCGCCCCCACCGCGGGATCGTCCGGCGTGCTGCCCGCCATGCTTCTGGCCTGCCAGGACGTCCACGGGTTCGGCGACGAGCAGCTTGAGCGCGCGCTGGCGAACGCCGCGGCGATCGGATACCTGATCACGCGCAACGCGACCGTGTCGGGCGCGGAAGGCGGATGTCAGGCGGAGGTGGGAGCCGCGAGCGCCATGGCCGCGAGCGCCGCATGCGAGCTCATGGGCGGCACGCCGCGCCAGTGCTTCGCCGCCGCATCGAACGCGCTCACCGGCCTCATGGGCCTGGTGTGCGACCCCATCGCGGGCTTGGTGGAGGCGCCGTGCCAGAAGCGCAACGCGACCGGTGTGGCCAACGCCATCGTGGCTGCGCAGATCGCACTCGCCGGCATCGACAACCTGGTGGATTTCGACCAGACGGTGGAGGCAATGCGCCGCGTGGGCTGCGCGCTCCCCTTCGAGCTGCGCGAAAGCGCCCTGGGAGGCCTCGCCGCAACACCTGCCGCCTGCGCCTTCTGCGGCGGATGTAAATAGGGAATCCAGTGCAGCCTTCCGCCATGAAAAGCCCGTTCGCAAGCGAGCCCTGCAGGACGGCTGAAGCCGACCGCCACGAGGGACGCTTGGCCGGGTTCGCAAAAGATCCCGACCGAGCCGCGAAGGCGAGCGCTCCGAAGCCTCCCCGAGGCCTGTCCAGGGGACTTCGCGAAATCGCGGACGCCGAGCAGCTGCAGGACGATGCCGCGTTTTCATATGTTCACCTGCAGAACCTCGAGGCGGCGGAAGGCTCGCTCGCCGATGCGTCCTTCGACCGTGCGCGCCTCGACGGCTGCCATCTCGAAGGCATGCGGGCGGAAGGCGCATCGTTTTCCGATGTGGCGTTTCGGAGCTGCGATTTCTCCCGCGCCGACCTTTCCCGCACGCTCTTCTCGCGCTGCTCGTTCGAAGACTGCTCCCTGCGCACGGCGACGCTTGCCGAGGCATCGCTGCGCGACGTAGCGTTTCGGGGCTGCACCTTCTCCTATGCGAGCGTCTTCGAAGCCTCGCTTTCTCGTTGCACGTTCGAAGCGTGCGACCTCACGGAAACAAGGTTCGATTCCTGCGAGCTGAAAGACGTGGAGCTCGACGGATGCAAGATGGTCGGAACCGAAGTCTATCGGACCCCGCTTGCGGGAATCGATCTCTCTTCATGCCGCATCGAAGGGCTTCGCCTGTCGAGCGGGGCGCCGGAGCTGAAAGGGGCGATCGTCGACCGCATGCAGGCGAGCGAACTCGCCAAGATACTCGGGGTCGTCGTGAAGGATTCATAGTCGGACAGGACTAAAACCCCGTCTCGCATCGGCCGATCCAAAACACTCGTTCACTCCGTCCATCAGTCGTTTTTATCCTCGAATAGATCGAGGAGCTCCTGACGAGAATGAACCCCCAATTTCTGATAAATATGCTTTACATGGGTCGCAACCGTATTCTTTGAAAGCACCAG